>JANQMB010000361.1 GCA_028280355.1 Verrucomicrobiales bacterium | reverse complement strand
GACTGCGAGACGGCCGCGGGACTCTTCGACGACCTCGGCGACCGCACCCGCGCGAGGGTGACCCGCGTCGCCGGCGGCGACCTGCTCTCCTACGCACAGGGCTTCGCCGACCCGAGCCGCCGCACCGCGGACACCCTCGCCTACTCCGCGACCGCCGCCCGGCTCTCCGGCAACAGCGAGGGGCACGCGCAGGCCCTCGACGACCTGGTGTCCTTCGCCGAGGCGATACCGGACGAGGCGTCGCGCTGCATGAACGCCCTGGTCCTGGAGGGCGCACCGGGGCGCGCCTTCGAACTGGCCGCCATGCTGAAGGACGACGCCCTCATCGACATGGAGCTCTGGCGCTACAATTTCGACGCCGCCTTCGCGGCGATGGGCATCGACCTCGAGGGCGGAGCGGCGGCCTTCGACGAATGGTTGGCCGACTTCCAGGAGGGTTTCACGGTGCGCAACGAACAGGACATCCCGGCGGCGATCTTCCCCGCCGGACAGCTCGCCAGCGCCTGCGCCCAGACCGGCCAGGACGAGCTCGCCGAGCGCATCCTGCGCACCGTCGCCCGCCTCCTCGAGGCGGAGAACGCCAGCCTCCTACAGCTCGTCCGTTGGGACCGCGCCATCGGGCTCGACGCGCTGGCCCGCGAACACGCCGTCAAGGCCATGGAGTTGGAGATCGAGGGCGACGTGATCACCGCGCTGTTCCCGATCGGGGTGGCGGACAGGTGCTGGGACTACCTGCGCCGATCGTACCCCGACGAGTCGAACGACGCCGTCCTCGGCCGCATGCAGACGCTGTTCGGGCTCGACGGCGAGCCCGGCCAGGGCGCTGACCCAGGCGAGATCATCGCCGCCATGAGGCGCTCGGCGGAAGGGGCGGAACCCGCCGAGCGCAAGGAGCTGCTGCGCATGGTCATCGATCTCGCCCGCCTGCAGGGGAAGTGGGAGATCGTCACCGAGGCCATGGGCGAGTGGTTGCCGCTGGTCGGCGGCGAGGCCGGCGCATACCAGTTCATCCGGTACGGGGAGGCGCTATTGAAGTGTGGCCGGCCGCGCGAGGCCGCCGACCAGTTCGAGAGGGCATGGAAGATCGACCCGTCCGAGCCAGTGCCCGTCTACCTCAAGGCGGTCGCCCTGCGGGGCGCCGGTGACGCCGTGGCCGCGGCCGAACTCCAGCGCAAAGCGAGGCTCATGGCCATGGGCAACGTCACCCGGCTCCACTTCCTCGCAAGCACCATGTGGCAACACGACGACGCGGCGGCCGCCCGCGAGATCGACCAGCTGCTGCTGCGCATCGCCAGCCCGCATGAGAGCGTCCACCCCGAGGCGCTGCGCAGGACCTACGCCGACCTGGCGGCCAGCGGCGACACCGCCGCCGCCGCCCGCGCCCTAGAGTTTTTCCTCCTCTCGAAGATGCGCCCGGTCAACGCCGCCAGCGTCATCGCCCCGCGCACCGCCCTCGCCTATTCGTCCAACCTCGCCATGCTCCGCGCCAGGGCGCGCCTCGAGGCCGGCGACGCCGCCGGCGCCGCCGCGGCGATCGCCGAGCTCCAGGCGCTGAACCCCTCCGACAGCTCCATGCTCGAGGACATGTACCAGCTGCTGGCCGACGCCGGGCTGGCCGAAGTGGCGGACGCCCTCTTCGAGACCACCTACCGGATATCAAAGGCGACGGTCGAACGCTTCCCCGGCCGGGCGCAGCACCACAACAACCACGCCTGGCTGCTCTCCCGCTGCGGCAAACACCTCGACGAGGCACTCGCCCACGCCGACCGCGCGGTCGCCATGGAGCCGCGCAACGGCGCGTTCCTGGACACCCTCGCCGAGGTCCACTTCCAGCGCGGCGACCGCGAGAAGGCGGTCGGGTTCTCCGAGAGGGCCGTCGCCCTCCTGGACGACGACCCGCAGGTGCGGCGCCAGCTCCAGCGTTTCAAGTCCGGGAAACCGACCGACCGGTGAAGGCACCCACCCCACTGCGCTAGGTCCGAATTCGCCGGCGGTGCGATATCACAGCGATGACCAGAACCTGCACGCTCGCCACCGCCGCCCTCGTCGCCGTCTCGCCAGCCCTCCACCTGCACGCCAAACCCGCGACCTGGGAGGGCTGGCGCGGCCCGACCCGCGAC
Source organism: Verrucomicrobiales bacterium (assembly GCA_028280355.1). GTDB lineage: Bacteria > Verrucomicrobiota > Verrucomicrobiia > Verrucomicrobiales > DEV007 > JANQMB01. The sequence continues at coordinate 11,334 of JANQMB010000361.1, read as the reverse complement.
GGCAAGGTGCACGCGGGCGCTGCGGAGTGGCCGGACGACTTCTCCGGGCTGGCCCGCGAATGGCGCGTCGAGGTCGCCGAGGGCTACTCGAGCCCGATCGTCACGGCCGACAGCGTGTTCACCGTAGAGACGCGGGACAAGAAGCGCGAGATCGCCCGCGCCTTCGACCGCGCCACCGGCGAGCAGCGCTGGGAGCTGGCGTGGGAGGGCTCGATGAAAGTCCCGTTCTTCGCCCGCAAGAACGGCAGCTGGGCGCGCAGCACCCCGGCCTACGCGGGGGGGACCCTCTACGTCGGCGGCATGCGCGACGTGCTCGTCGCCATCGACGCCGGGACCGGGAAGGAGCGCTGGCGGGTCGATTTCGCCGAACGCGAGGGGACGCCGCTGCCGGCGTTCGGGTTCGTCTCCTCGCCGCTCGTCGACGGCGAGCACCTCTACGTCCAGGCCGGTGGCGAGGTCGCGAAGATCCGGTGCGCCGACGGCGCCAAGGTCTGGGGCGCGATGAAGGACAGGCGCGGGATGTACGGCAGCGCCTTCTCCTCCCCCACCATGGCGACCCTCGCCGGCCGCCGGCAGCTCCTCGCCCAGACCCGCGAGGAGCTCGCCGGGCTAGACCCCGCGAGCGGCGAGGTGCTGTGGCGCTACAAGGTCAAGGCCTTCCGCGGCATGAACATCCTCACCCCCACCGCGCTCGGTGGGAGGGTGTTCACCAGCACCTACGGCGGCGGGTCCTACATGTTCGACATCGCGGCCGACGGCGCCTCGCTCGACGCCTCCAAGGCCTGGTTCGCGAAGACCGAGGGCTACATGAGTTCGCCGGTCTCCCGCGAAGGGCACGTCTACTTCCTGGGGCGCGACAAGCGCTTCCACTGCCTGCGGGCGGAGGACGGTGCGGCGAGGTGGTCCTCGGACGACAAGTTCGGCGAGTACGCCTCGCTCGTCGCCGCGGGGGACAGGGCCCTCGCCCTGCTCGACGGCGGGGAGCTGCTGATGTTCCGGCTGTCCCCGGAAAAGTTTCAAATACTTGCTAGAAAGAAGCTCGCCGACTCCCCCACCTGGGCGCACCTGGCGGTCTGCGACGACGAGCTGTTCGTGCGCGAGCTGAAGGCGATCGCCAAGTGGCGCTGGGGCAGGCCATGAACTTCGTAGCCCCCGCCGCCGCCCTCTCCGCTCTGGCGCTGGCCGGCTGCGGGACGGTGGTCGAGGGCACCGCGAAGGCCACGGGGTTCGCCGTCGGGGCCGCCACCAAGACGGTGTGGGGCGTGGCGAAGACCGGCGGCAAGATCGCCACCGCGCCGCTGCGCGGCGGCGGGGGCGGGCAGGCGGATGGGGGCGGCGGCTCCTACACGGTGCGCGGGCGCCGCTACCACGTGATGACCCCGGGCCAGGCGCGGCGCTACCGCGAGACCGGGACGGCGTCCTACTACGGGCGCGAGAGCGGCCCGCGCACCGCCAACGGCGAACGCTATAGCCCGCACGAGATGACCGCCGCCCACAAGACCTTGCCCTTCGGCACCCGCGTCCGCGTCACCAACCTCGAGAACGGCCGGCGCGCCACCTTCCGGGTCAACGACCGCGGCCCCTTCGTCCGCGGGCGGATCATCGACCTCACGCCCGCGGGCGCCAGCAGGCTCGGCTTCAAACGCCAGGGGCTCGCGAGGGTCCGAGTCGAGACACGCTAGGGTGTCCCGCCGTCCCCGGGCGCGCCGCGCCGCGCCAGCGTCACCCCGCACCCCGGGTAGTTCTGACAGACCCACAATGGACGCACCGCCCCATCCCGGACCTGCCGTCCGCCCCCGCCGGGTCCGGCCGGCACCTCCCTCAGCTCGGTCTTCACCGAACAGGTCGGGCAGGTCGGGACATCGTACGCCCCGGAGGTCGTCAGTTTGAGCAGATGGTGGCTCTCCTCCCGCGGCAGGCGCCCGACCACCTCGAGGAACTCGTCCCCGCCGATCAGCTCGAGCGGGTAGTCGCCGCGGAACTCCAGCGCGGCCGCCTGGAAGCGGCCGGGTGTGAACATCGTCCCGCAGGGGAACCCCCGCTCTGCGACCTCGTGGTGGAACGCCCTCACCTGCTGGCCATCGACGGCCGGCCGGTCCCAGGCCGCACAACACAACAGGGCCTCTGAGCGCGAGCCGCCGCGCCCCCACGACAAGGCCATCAGACCCATGCCACCAGAACCGATACCCAGCACCGCCGCCCGGTAGCCCGCCTTGGTCACCAGCACCCGGACGAGATCCTGGTAGCGCTTCCAGTCGAGCCGCAGCAATAGCTCCCGGCTCCACGAGGCGATCGCCCCGTCCCCAGCGGAAACTCTCTGTTCGCGGTCGCTCGACATCGGCAATTCGCCACCACCGAAACAACCTTCTCCGATCGCGGCACCCCCAGTCTATTAAATCTGGTAATTATGGTCAATATTTCTTTTGTGGAAAAATGCACAAAATGAGATTGAAAACCCTCCACGGGTTACCGGTTTCCCCTAGGGTGTGTTCACGCAAAAGGCGGGGGTGCCGAGGGGGGTAGCGACGAGCGTGAGCAAGTCGACGGGGGCGGACTCCCTACCTACGATCCGGCTCTCCACTCGCTCACGCTCGTGGCTACAAAGATGCCTGAACACGATTTGCGTGAACACGCCCTAACCGAGATTGAGGGTCTCACAAAACGTCAGAACCTCCGGGAACGGCAGGCCTTCGAGCAGCGCGAAGGCGTCGTGGCGCCCCAGGCGCGCGCGAGAGATCGCCGGGCTGGTCAGCCCGCAGAGGAAACGTGCCAGCTGGCGCGGCGTGCGCAGGGCGGAATGGTGTTCGGCGACCAGGGCCTGGATCGCCGCGACTTCCTCAGAGCAGATCTCGCGCTGCCCACCGTGCGGCAGTTCGCCCGGCTGGGCCGTCGCCCGGCAGACATCGCAGACCCCGCAGCCAGCCTCCATGGTCTCGCCGAAATGGTCCAGCAGCACCTGCGTGCGGCAGGTGTCCCCGGCGGCGAAATCGACCACCTGGCGCAGCCGGCCGACGTCCTGTTCCTCCCGCAGCGCAAAACGTTCCTGCAACTCCCCTGCGAGGGCACCGATGTCGTCGGGCGGCTCGAGCAGGCGGTACCCCTGCCGTAGCCCGGACGGCCTGGCGATGATGTCCCCCGCCTCCTCGAGGTGCCCGATCGCCCGCCGCACCCGCTCCGGGTCCTCACCGATCTCGCCCGCGACCTCCCGGGTCGATACCGTCAGCCAGCGCCGGCCGCGTTTGCCGGCGGCGAACACCCGCCGCAGGAACTCCTGCCGCCCGCTGTCGTACCCGGCCAGGACCGCGTCCTCGTCGCGCAGGAACTCGATGCGGAACTCGCTGTAGAAGGGCGCGGTCGCCACCAGCGTCCCGCGCAGCTCGAGGTAGGTCAACACGGTCGCCACCACCAGCGGGCGGACGTCGCTGGTCGACGACAGGTCGTGGCGCGAGACGTCGAACTCCTCGCCCTGTCGGAGCAGGCGGTCGAGCAGCCCGCGGAGCGCCGCCGGCGTCGGGGTGTCCCCGTAGATGAAGTTCTCCAACACCGTCAGGTCGTCGGCACAGGCCAGCAGCTCGCAGCGTGCGGGAAGGCCGTCGCGGCCGGCGCGGCCGATCTCCTGCACGTAGTTCTCCAGGCTCTTCGGGAGGTTGTAATGATAGACCGCACGGATGTCCGCCTTGTCGATGCCCATCCCGAAGGCGATGGTGGCGACCACCACGTCCACCTCACCGGACATGAAGCGGTCCTGCACCTCGGCGCGGTAGTCGTCGCGCAGACCCGCATGGTAGGCCTTGGCGCCGATCCCGTTCCGCGCCAGGAAGGTGGCCACCCCCTCCGCGGTGGCCTGCAGGGTCACGTAGACGACCGCCGCGCCCCCGCCCGACGCCCGCAGCCGCTCCAGTAGGAGGTCCCCGCGATCCCCCGCCGCACAGGGGGTGACGGCGATCTCCAGGTTCTCGCGCCGGAAGCTCAGCTGCATGTGGTCGCCGGGGTCGATCCCGAAGCGCCCGCAGATGTCCGCGCTGACCTTCGGGGTCGCGGTCGCGGTCAGGGCGAGCACGCGCCCGGCCCCCAGCTCGCCGGCGAACTCCGCCAGCTTGAGGTAGTCGGGCCGGAAGTTGTGCCCCCACTCCGAGATACAGTGGGCCTCGTCGACCGCCATCAACGCCACGCGGCAACCCCCCAACCGGGCACGGAAGTTCGCGTTCGCGAGCCGCTCCGGCGCGACGTAGAGGAGGCGGAGCTCGCCCGACTCCAGCCCCCGCCAGACCGCCGCAGCCTCCTCGGCGGAGAGGGTCGAGTCGAGGCGGGCGGCGGCGATCCCGCGCGCGTTCAGCGCGTCGACCTGGTCCTTCATCAGCGCGATCAGCGGCGACACCACCAGCGTCACACCATCCAGCATGAGCGCCGGGAGCTGGTAACACAGCGACTTCCCCCCGCCGGTGGGGAACACCGCGAGGGCAGACCGCCCGGCCACCAGGCGCTCGACCACCTCGCGCTGCCCGGGGCGGAAGCCTGGTACCCCGAAGCGGGCGAGCGCGGATTCGACATCTGGCGGGGTGGCGGGCAAGCCGCAATAGAGCCCCGGCGCCGCGCGCCGCAATCCCCGTTTGCCAACCCCGTCCCCCCTGGGGGAAGGTGGCCGTCTCCCATGGAGTTCTTCCTGCTCATCGGCGGTCAGAAGGCCGGTCCGTTCACCATCTACGAGGTGGCCGAACAGCTGCGCTCCGGCGCCGCCACCCCCGAGACCATGGCCTGGACCAAGGGCATGGACGGCTGGCAGCCCCTGCGCGAGCTCGGCCCGATGCGCGAGCTGCCCGAGCTGCGCATCGCCGACGCCGGCGGCGACGAGATCGCGGTGAGCGATGCGGAGCGCGCCGCCATCATCAGCGCCGCCCTCGTCCGCCCGCGCCCCTGGACGCGTTTCTGGGCGCGCATCATCGACATGGGGATCTTCACCACCCTCGTCCTGTTCCTGGCCAACGTGACGGGGCTCTACGACACGACCACCCTCGCCGACCCGTCGCAGGGCAACCTGGCCATCCAGCTCGCCATCCCCGCGGCCTGGATCTTCGTCGAGGCGACCCTGCTGTTCTACTTCGGCACCACGCCCGGCAAGTGGCTGCTGGCGATCCGGCTGGGGCGTGAGGACAAGGCGCCCCTCGGGCTGGGGCAGGCCTACCGCCGTTCGCTGTCGGTCTGGTGGCGGGGCTACGGGATCGGCCTGCCGCCCCTGAGCGTCCTCGCCTTCGCCCTCTCCTACATGACGCTGACGACGCAGGACAAGACGATCTGGGACGCGCGCGAGGACCTGCGCGTCGAGCACGGCCAGGTCAGCACCCCCGCCACCCTGATCGGCACCGCCATCGTCATCGGCACCTCCCTGGCGATCTACCACCTGATCGGCATGCCCGAGGAGCTGGCGAAGTATCTCAAAGAACGTTAGAAGACCGCGGCCGGCAGAGAGACGCCGGCCCGCCCATACCAACCCACCCGCGACCCCAACCACCCGACAGCGATACGCCCGATGCCGAAAGACTACGTTTACTTCGACCTCGAGACCATGCGCTCCGCCAACGACGTCGGCGGTTGGAACAACAAGGGGGACATGGGGATGTCGGTGGGGGTGACCTACAGCACCCGCACCGGAAAATACGTCGCCTACCCGGAGAAGCGGGTGGACGAGCTAGTCGGCCAGCTCGTCCGGGCCGATCTGGTCATCGGCTTCAACCACATCAACTTCGACTACCCCGTCCTCGAGGGATACCACCCCTTCTCGCTCGCCGAACAGTGCGTCAGCCTCGACCTGCTGGTGAGCATCGAGGAGAGGGTCGGACACCGCATGAAGCTCGACTCGGTCGCCGCCGCCTCGCTCGGGGCCGGCAAGACCGCGCAGGGGCTCGACGCCATCCGCTGGTGGCGCGAGGGGAAGTACCGCGAGGTCGCCGAATACTGCTGTTACGACGTCAAGGTGACGCGCCTCGTCCACGAGTACGGTGCCCGGAACGGCTTCGTCAAATACGACGACAAGTTCGGCAACATCCAGCAAGTCGAGGTCGATTGGAGCCTGCCATAGGGCGTGTTCACGCAAGGGCGGGGGTCGCCGAACGCATCGGTAGAGGTGAGTGGTAGCGACGAGCGTGAGCGAGTCGACGGGAGCCGCCCCCCCACTCGCTCACGCTCGTGGCTACAGAGATGCCAGACACGCCGACCCCATGGGGGAAGCCATGTCCATCGGGGGGCGGCATCTTGCCGCCCGCACACCACGCCCCGCCAGCTCTGCTGGGAGGCGGGCGGATCTTACTCAGGATCAAAGACTTCAGGCGCGTCTCCTCACACTTCGCCAAGCTCGACCTCATTCTCCGGCCTTTACCCACGCCGGAGCGGGAGAGGAGCTGCGGGTCCGGCGTCACGGCCGGTTCGAGCCCAAGATCGAAGACCGGTGACGGTTTGCGCCGCCCCCACCGCGAACCAGATCGTCGGACCTCCCCCCACGGCACCTATACTCCAGACATCGTATCCGGGGGGCCACGAACGAGAGCGAACGGGATGAGCGTGGCGGCTCGTTTCTTTTTAGGAAGCCTGCGGACAATGGGGGACACCCTCCCGAACACCCCAATAGCGGGAGCTCTAGCCGGCCACGCGCCAACCAGGTTCATCCATGACTATCAAACACCCAACAAATGGCATAACCGGCAACGACCTATCCCCTTCCACTATGAGCGCGAGCACGACAACCGGCCGATGGTTGAGCGTTATACTTTTTTCCGTTTAGCAGAGATTATCACTTGATCGCAGCATGAAACCGTCCGAGTTCCTCCCGCGAACGAGAGGCTCGATATCGGGTCTCTTCTAACCCCACAGGAAGCCCGACATCGGGTTTCCCCACCCCACCCTACCCCACCCTATGAATGACTTCCCAACGCTGGGGAGACTCATGTCTCTTGCCGCAGCTGGCTTAGTGGCCGGCTATTTCACCCACAACGCTTCCGCCGCGACTGTGTTGGCCTACTGGAATTTCGATTCCGAGACGGCTGGCGTCGTACCCGACGCCTCCGGCAACGGCCAGGACGCAAGACTTCGCTCTACGATTCCGCGTCCCGTGCCTGGTCGATTTAACGAGTTCCTACCTGAAAGCGGATCCGGCACCACTCTGACAGCACCTGGAGGGGGGCGCACCTCCGCGGCCAGCGACAGGGCGTTAAACGTCAAGGAAGACGGCTGGGCCGTCGCCACCACGAACTTCGATCTTGGGGTAGGCGACTGGTCTGTGAGCATGTGGGTCAGAATCACCAGCGCCCGCCAGGGCAGGCATTTCCCGCTTTTCGATCACCAGGAGACTCCCAGTAGATTTGAGGGCTACCAGGCGAATATGAGCAGTCAGAGGGGCGGCGAACTCTCGTTAAGCCCACGGTTTGGGAGTGCTGTTACAGGAAGAGGATTGGCTCTCCCCGCATTCCAAACGTGGCATCACGTTGCCCTCAGTGTCAATCGGACGCAAGGAACAGGCCGGGTCTATGTGAATGGCGCACAGACGGACGCCTTCAGCCTGACGCCGCTAGGTCAGCTCCCCTTCTCCACCAATGGCAGGGTGCTTTTCTTTGGGGCAGGAAATCCCTTTAACCAGGATGACGCCGGTCGAGCTCAAACCTACGGCACCGGACAAATCGACGATTTCGCGATCTTCGGTGACGCGCTGAACGAGAGTCAGGTAAAGGCCTTGCACGCTGGAGCCAATGTTCTGAACCTGATTCCGGAGCCCTCCGTGACAGCGCTATCCGGCTTGGCGGCAGGCCTGTTGCTCGTCCGTCGCCGCAGGCGCTAAGAGTCAAGTTCAAAGCTGACCCCCGATGGAGGCTCCCTTTGGGGTCTGAGGCGGGTTGGGGAGGAGGCGGTGGCTCAGGATCAACCGACGGAGGGAGAACCTTTCTCCTCAGAGTAGTGTGTTGTTCGCCCATCCGCGGGGTCGTTGATAACACTTGAAGGAGCGTTTCTTATTTCGTTGAGGGGAACACCGTTGGCGGCGGTCGGAAGGGTGCCGCCCCTCCCAAGGGAAGGGGGGCATCCTGCCGCCCACGGGTTGGGGCACTGCTTCCAGCCCGAGGGGCGAGAAAAAACCCACGCTTCCCGATGAACGGATCGGAAGATCCTTTATATCCCCGTCGTTTTCTCCGCCCATCGATCGCGCCCCAAAGGAATGGGGGTCGCGCCTCCCGAGCTGCCCTCACCGTCTCAAGATAGGACGTTCATCGAAAACGCCGAGGAGGGTTGGGAGGGGGATGCCATCTTGCGCATCATTAAGCTGCACACGAAAGGCCTCCCCCTCCCCCCCACTGCTTTTCTTATCCCAAGAAAAAAACGAATCCCCCGCCCCATCGGAACCCCCGGGGCCCGTTACGGGGTCGGCGCCTGCCTCATGATCCGGAAAAAGGCGTCCGCCGGAACCGGGTCAGGTGCGAAGAAGGAGGTCAGGTCGAAGGGGCCGAAGGTCGTCGTCTCGCCCCCCGAAGGGATCCCATCGTTGATGTCGAAACCCCAGTTCACCAGGTCTGGGCTGAGGAACAGGGTGTAGCTCTCCCCCGGGCGCGAACGCCAGGTCAGGGTGATCTGGCCGGTCGCCGGGTCGAACACGAAATCGGTGATCGCCAGCTCCCCCGCCGCCCCGACACGGAGCTGCGTGTAGTCGACCCCATCGATGTTCACCACGGAGATGTCGAAGGCACCCGCCGCGGCGGTCGCCCCGGCCCGGGTGATCCGGCCAGCGGCCACCAGGGCGGCCATCGCCGCGGTGTCGACATTGCTGTTCAACACCTGCAGCACCCCGCTGCTGCCGTCCGGGAAGTCGATCGCGTCGCCGGCGTTGAAATTGTTCAGGGCCTGCGTCCGCAGCGTGCCACCGGCGAGGGTCCAGATGAAGGTCAACTCGCCGTCCCCGCCCCACTCGATGCCGTTGAAGTGGGCCGCGTTCACCTGGCCGCCGCTCTGCTGGAAGGTCCCGCGGCGCACCTCGATCTCGCCGGCCGCGTTGATCGTGCCGCCGGTCATCGTGTAAGAACTGCCCTCCGACCCGGCCAGCTCGCCGATCACGAAGTCGAGACTACCAGTGTTGGTCTGGTTCACCGTCCCGGCGCTCTGCACGAAATCGCCCTCGGCGAAGCGGCCGACGAACAACCGCGTGGTCTCGAGCACCCCGGTGCTGTTCCAGGCGAAGGTCGACCGCCCCGCGGCGCCACCGTCCCAGCCCAAGAAAAGCCCATTGTTGGTGAAGGTGCTGCTGCCGGAGCCGTCGAAGACAGTGTGGTAACCCGTCGCCAGGACGGCGCCGAAGCCGTTGGAGCTATAGGACGAACCTCCCCCGAAGTTGATGTTCTTGTTCTGCGGGCTGCCGACGAGACCTGGGAAGCCGTCAGGGACGACGCCGTCGAGCAAGCCGTCGTTGCGCGGCAGCCCGGCGTCCCAGTTCGCGGGGTTGCCGATATCCCCGTCCACAGCACCGGTGAAGACCGTAACGAAGACGCCCGGGGAGAGCCGGGCCTGGGTGTACGCCATGCCGCCGATATCGACCACTTCGACGACAAAGTTCCCCAGCGCGGAGGCGGACCCCATGTAGGTGATGGCGCCACCTGTGATCAGAGCCTGGACCGCGGACACGTCGAGGTTGGCGTTGAGCACGTTGAGCCGCGCATCGCTCAGGGTGCCGAAGTCGATCGCCACCGGGCCGGTGCCGGCCACCACGTTGTCGGCGGTCAGGGCACCACCGACGAGCGTGTAGGTGCCGCCGTCGAAGCGCAGCGCCCCCGCGATCGCGACGTCCCCGCCGCCCTGGGTGACACCCCCAGAGGCACCGGTGACCGCGACGTCGCCGCCAAAGGCGACCGTGCCAGCGAGGATCTCCAAGGCGCCCGCGACGTCGGCGCCCGCCGCATCCAACATCCCCGAACTGCCCCACCTTACGCTCGCCCCCGCCCCGACCGTCAGCGCCCCGGTGATGCTCGCGGTGGAAGAGGACGCGAAGCTGACGTCATAGCCGGTCGTCCCGAAGGCGCCACTGTAGCCGCTCGCCCCCTGGAAGAGAACCTCCATCCCACCCGGGTCGCCGAGAAGGCCGGGGAACCCGTCCGGGACGACACCGAAGTTGGTGCCGTCGTTGGTCGGCAGGCCGTTGCTCCAGTTGCCGGCGTTCTCGATATTGTTGTCGACCGCCCCCGTGAAGACTGTGGAGCCGCTCAGCCGCCGCACCTGAAAGCCGCCGATCGACTGGCCCCGGGAGGCCGCGCTGACGGCGGTATAGGTGAACTCGGTCGCCCCGACGATCTCCGCCGTGACGATGGCGACGTCGTTGGCCGCCGGGGGGCTCTCGCCCGCGACGCCGTTGCCCAGGCTGAACGCTGGCACCGTCACCGCGGCATCGACATCGGTCCCCAGGGTATTGGCGGCGAAGGTTCCCGCACAACAGCTGCGCGGCTCGCCGTGGAAGACCTGGATGAGGTAGATCGAACCGGGGTCGAGGTTCGTGTAGGTGAAGGTGATCGTGGGGGTGACGGAGCTGTCGGTCCAGACCTCGGAGAAGAACAGGTCGTCGATCCCGGGGTGGGTGAGGCCATCATCGACCTGGTCCGCGACGACGCTCCAGTTGGCTCCGGAGGGGTTAGTCGACCCGTTGCTGGTGAAAACTACGCCGTTGACGGTGATGTCGGGGCCGCTGTGGCCGAGGTTGACGGCGTCGAGGAGGATCCCCTGTGTGCTGACCTCACCCTGGTAGCCCAGACCGCCGCCGGTGTTGTCGGTCACGCCGAGGTTGTTGATGGCCGCGGGGGCCTGGGAGAGAAGGACGAGCGATAAGGCTGCGTGGAGATGGGTCGATCTCATGATGGATCGGGGGTTTCAGGTGAGGGTTTGAGATGAGGTATCGAACCGGCCGCAACCTTTGGGTTTATGGCTCCCGGAGGACTGTCCGAACGAGGTCAGCCGCCGCCTGCGGGCAGGCTCCCGAGCCCACCGAACGCAGCAGCCAGATCCCCCTGTGCGGCTAGAAAGTTAAGGTCACCCCTATATTTGGTGCCCCGATGAAACGTTAACAGGAAAGCGCCCCACACCGCCCCCCCTTTGACCAGAGATCGCTAACATCGTTTCAATCACCCCTGTTCTGGCTCGACGATCTGGATCTTGCGATACCCCTGCGGGAACTCCGAGCTCGTCGTCACACCGCACGGCCAACGCACGTCGACGCGCTCCGGGACGTCGCCCGCCCAGACGACGGACACCGCCCCCGGGCCCTGTGCCAGGTAGCCCCCCCCGGCATGGATCTCGAAGTCCTGGCGGCGCCCACCCACG
>JANQMB010000329.1 GCA_028280355.1 Verrucomicrobiales bacterium | reverse complement strand
AAGCTGGGCACCGCGGCCTCCGGCGGCCTCGGCGCGCCCTCCCGGTTTACCTCCGACCTGCCGATCATGGTGGTGGAGAACTTCGGTGCCGGCAGCGTTCCCGACCCGGGCTCGGTCCTGCAGACGGCGCGGGTGGCGGTGCACGAGGTCGATCCGGCGACCGGCCGCAGCTCCCTGGCGGCCGGCCCCGACGCCTCGTTCCGCATGGGCATCCGCAAGCGCGGCCAGAGCTCGTCCGGCTTTGCCAAGCCGCAGTACCGCGTCGAGCTGCGCGACGAGCTCGACGAGGACCTCGACCACCCGCTGCTCGGGTTGCCGGCAGAGTCGGACTGGGTGTTCAACGGCCCGTGGACCGACAAGGCCCTGATCCGCAACCCGCTGGCCTTCGAGCTGGGGCGCACGATCGGGATCGACGCGCCGCGCACCGCGCATTTCGAGATGTTCCTCAACACGGACGGCGGCGACCTCTCGGCCGCAGAGTACGTCGGGGTCTACGTGCTGGTCGAGAAGATCAAGGTCGGGGGGAACCGCACCGACATCGAGACGCTCGACCCGGGTGACGGCGCCGAGCCGGAGGTCAGCGGCGGCTACCTGCTGCGCTTCGAACCGCCCGGCATCGCCGGCCAGGGCTCGCGCGCGACCGGCTGGACCAGCGTCGAGGTCGTCGACCCGCCGTCGCCGTCCGCCGCGCAGCGGGACTGGATCGGCGGGTACCTCAACGGCTTCGCCGCCACCTTGGGCTGGTCGCACGGTTCGGGCGCCAACAACTCAGGGGCCGTCGACAGCGACCCGGCCACCGGTTACCCGGCCTACATCGACGTCGACTCCTTCGTCCACCTCCTGCTGGTCAACGAGCTGCTGCGCGACCAGGACGCCTACGTGCGCAGCGACTACATGTACAAGGACCGCGGCGGCAAGCTGCACAAGGGGCCGCTGTGGGACTACAACCTGACCGCTGGCACCGGCTGCTGCTTCGACAACCGCAACACGGCCGGCTGGCAGTATGCGGACTTCTACAACCGCGGTGGCCGCGACCACTTCTACGAGCCGGACTGGTTCGTGCCGCTGCTGCGCGACCCGGATTTCCGGCAGCGGTACATCGACCGCTGGTCGGAGCTGCGCGACGGGGGGATACTCGAACTCGGCAACCTGTTGGCGTTGATCGACCGCCTCGCCGACCCGCTGGCCGAGTCGGCGGTGCGCAACTTCACCAAGTGGGACAACCTCTCGATCGACGGCCCCGGTTTCCCATCGCCGCAGACCTCCACATGGGAGGAACAGGTCGATTTCATGAAGACCTGGCTGACCACGCGCATGGGCTGGATCGACAGCCAGTTCCTGCCCGCGCCACTCCTGGCCCCGGCCGGCGGCGAGGTCCCCGGGGGCTCGGAGGTCACCGCCGGGTCAGCCGAGACGGTGTATTACACGGTCGACGGCAGCGACCCGCGCCTCCCCGGCGGCGGGATCCGCCCCGGCGCCCTGGCGCTGCCGCCCAGCCAGGGGAATGTCACCGTGACCTACTTCGGCCGCGGTTCCGGGGGCTGGCGCTACCTCGACGACGGTTCGGATCTCGGTGCCAGCGACATCGTCGAAGGGCATGCGGGTTACGGGTCGGGCAACTGGAAGCACCCCGGGTTCGACGACAGCGCCTGGGCGAGCGGCGCCGGGGTTCTCGGCTTCGGCAGCGTCGGCGACGCGACGATCACCACCCCGCTCGCCAGGGGGCCGCTGTTCGACCAGTACCGCACCTACTACTTCCGCAGGACCTTCGACGTCGCGAGCGCCTCGCAGGTCCTCTCGCTGTCCTGCGACCTGCTGCGCGACGACGGGGCGATCATCTATATCAACGGCAGGGAGGTCGCGCGCCACAACATGGTCGCCGGGGCAATCCCCGCCTCGGGCTTCTCCGCCACCTCTGTGAACGGTCCCTCGGAGTCCGTCTACCACACCATCACCCTCGACCCCGCCGCCCTCGTCGACGGGGTGAACGTGATCGCCGTCGAGCTGCACCAGGACACGGGCGGTAGCAGCGATGTGGGTTTCGACCTCTCGCTGTCCGGCGTCGCCCCGGCCGGCGGCAGCAGCTTCGCGGTGGGCGCCACCACCCTCGTCACCGCCCGCGCCCGCGACGCCTCCGGGGAGTGGAGCGCGCCGGTCCGGTCGGTATATGTCGTCGGCACGGCCGCCTCCGCCGCGGAGATCGCGCCCACCGAACTCAACTACCACCCCGGGGACCCGACGCCTTCCGAGCAGCTCGCCGACCCGACCTACCGCGACGACGACTTCGAGTTCCTGGAGCTCAAGAACACCAGCGGGGGTCCGGTGGACCTGAGCGGGGCGCGCTTCGTCGACGGGATCGATTTCGTCTTCCCCACGCCGACGGTGCTCGGTCCGGGCGGCTACCTCCTGGTGGTGGAGAACGCCGAGGCCTTCGCGGAGCGTTACGGGCCCGGGCTCCCGGTCGCCGGTGTCTACGGCGACAAACAGAGCAACGACGGCGAGGCGCTGCGGCTGGTGGCGCTCGACGGCACCGACATCTTCCATTTCACCTTCAACGACATCTGGTACCCGAGCACCGACGGGCTCGGCCGCTCGCTGGTGGCCGCCGACGAGTCCGCGTTGCCCTCCGACTACAACGCCCCGGGTTCCTGGAAGGCGAGCGCCGCGCCGGGCGGTTCGCCGGGGCGCGCGGACGGGGTGACTTTCGCCAGCTGGCTGGCGGAGAACTTCACCCCGGCCGAGATCGCCGACCCGGCGGTCACCGGACCGGGCGTCGATCTCAACGGCAACGGCTTCGGCACGCTGCTGTCCTACGCGCTCGGGCTCGACCCGCGGGCGCCCCAGCCGGGCCGCTACCCGGAGGTGGGCATCGTCACCGCCGGCGGGGAGTACGTCAGCCTGACCTTCCGGCGCAGGAAGGGCGCGGGCGATCTGACCTACGGCGTCTGGGTTTCGGGGAACCTGCTCGACTGGGCGCCCACGGCCGAGGTGGTCGGCGCGATCGTCGATAACGGTGACGGCACCGAGACCGTGACGGTTCGCGACACCGTGCCGCTCGGTGGGGCGGGCGGGCGCTTCGTGCGGCTGTCGGTGGAGCAGAACTGACCCCCGTAGTCTCCTGGGGGATTCCGCGGCGACGTGCTCGCTACCCTGTGGCGGCTCCGCCGCGTAGCGATCCGGTCACCCGGCGCAGCTCGTCCGCGACCTGCGCCAACCTCTCGCGGACATCCTCGCCCACGACCTCGTCCCCCTGGAAGGCGTCCCCGGTGGCGTAGACGAAACGCGGGACGACGTGGCAGCGGAAGTCGAGCATCAGGCTGTTGGCGACCCCCATCACCGACATGTAACTGCCCTGTCCGCCCGCCGCACAGGCGAAGGCGACCACCTTGTCCGTCCAGGCGCGGCCGGTCAGCTCGATCAGGTTCTTGGCGGCCGCGTTGACGTCGTAGTTGTAGATGGGCACCGCCATCAGGATCCCGTCGGCGCCGCGGACCCGCTCGCCGAGCTCGCCGACTGCGGGTTCCGCGTAGACCCCGTCCCCGTCACAGAGCGGCATCCCTGTCTCCTGCAGGTCGAGCAGTTCGACCTCTTCCCCCGCGCCGTCCAGGTGGTCGTGCACCGCGCCTGCCAACAGGCGGCTGCGGCTGTCCGGGTTCAGGGAGCAGCTGATCACCAGGTATTTCATACGGGGGATCTATGGCACCAGTTCGGGCGACCTGCGAGCCTTGGTATAGTTACGCTGGCGATCTTCCCGGCGATGGGCGTATGCTCCCATCGTGCCTGTGATCCCGAGGACCAAGTTGGCCTGCCTGGGTTTCCTCATGTCCCCGGCGGCCGCGGGGGCGGGAGAGCCATCTTACATCGAGGACCCCCCCGGTGGCCCGAAGCGGTTGCCGCCGGTCGAACAGGCCGCGACGCGCTTCGCGGTCCGCCACTGGACGGTGGCGGACGGTCTGCCGGAGCAGAAGATCAACGCACTGGCGCAGACGCCCGACCGATACATATGGTGCGCCACCGACAGGGCCCTGGTGCGATATGACGGGAGGCGGTTTAGGGTCTACCCGCGCGAGGAGGTCCCCGCGCTCGAAGGCTTCGTGATCAACGGGCTGTTCTGTGATGGCGGGGGGAGGCTCTGGATCTTCGATGCGCGCGGGGGGCTGGCCGTGCTAGAGAACGGCGCGTTCCGGCGCCTGGGTGTGGCCGACGGCCTCCCCGAAAGCGGGGTGCGCAATACGGTGACCAACGCCACCGGCGAATGTTGGGTGAGCGGTGGGGCGGGGGATTTCTACCGCTACCGGGGCGGGCGTTTCGAGCACGTCGAGGTCCCGGGCTTCCGTGGGTTGGCGGGGGGGCAGCCCGAGCGCCCGTGGGGGTACCACCGGGCCTGGACCGATGCGCAGGGGGTGCGCTGGGCGCTGGTCGATGCGCCCCTGGCCACGGCCCCAGATGGAGAGAAGATCATCGATCGCCACCTCGTCCGCATCGTCGGCGGGAGGTGCGAGGAGGTCGAGGTGGAGGGGGCGGGCGGCGCCCTGTTCGAGCTATCGCATTTCCTCCGCCTCTCGAATGGCGCCCCGGCCCTGGTCTCCCGGGACGGGATCTACACCGTCTCGGGGGGTGTCTGGCGCCCGCTCTGCCACTACGACCTGCCGATGGTCAAGACGCACGGTGGCCCGGCCGACTCCTATCAGGACGAGGTGGGCGACTTCTGGATCGGCACCGGGTACGGTGGCCTCGTGCTTTGTCAGGCGGACGGGGTGACCCGCCATTTCCGCCTTCCCGAGGAGCGGCCGAAGCCGAATGCCACGGCGGTGATCGGCAACCCCTCCGACGGGATCTGGGTGGCGACCCTCGATGGGCTCTATCAGATTCGCCGCAAGTTCATCGGCTCGTGGAGCCGGCGGGAGGGGATGCCAGAAGATGGGGTGAGCGCGATCATCGAGGGGCGTGGTGGCCGCATGTGGATGGCGTTGGACGAGTCGGTGGTCGGGATCGATCGCGGTGCCGGCATCGTGGTCCGGCACGAGGCCCCCCTCGGATACAGGATCCACGGTGTGCATATGAGGCGCCTGGCGGTCGGCGCGGGCGGGGAGGTGTGGGTCGGGCTGCGGCGGTTCCTCAAGGAGACCCAGCGGTGGCAGGACGAGTTGTGGAAGATTGACGAGAGCGGGTCCCACCAGGTTGTCGTGCTGCCCAGCCTCTGTGTGGGCCTCCACGTGGACGGGGACGGGCACCTTAATATTGGGACAGTGGTGGGGCTCTTCCGCCTTGAGGGGGAGCGGCTCGTGCCGGTGGATCTGCCGGCGCCCCCCGATGGGGCCGCCTCGTGGATCGTGACGGACTTCTTGCCCGACGGGGAGGGGGGGATGT
>JANQMB010000320.1 GCA_028280355.1 Verrucomicrobiales bacterium | reverse complement strand
TCCTGGGGATGCCCGTCGGGCGACTGCTGGCCGGGGCCGCCGCTGGCTCGCCCGGGGCGGCGACCTCCGACCACGTGATCCTGTTCTGGCTGGGCGGCGGGATGAGCCACATCGACAGCTGGGACCCCAAGCCCGGCCGCCCCACCGCCGGCGAGTTCGGACCGATCAAGACCTCGGTGGCGGGCGTCGAGATCTCGGAGATCTTCCCGCAGATCGCGGCGCAGATGCACCACAGCGCCCTCGTCCGCTCCATCGCCGGCACCAACGGCGACCACGGCCGCGCCACCTACGAACTGCAGACGAGCTACGGCCAGAACCCGAACATCGTCCACCCCGGCGTCGGCTCGGTGGTCGCCCACGAGTGCGACCCGCTCGGCGACCTCCCGGCCTACGTCAGCATCGGCGGCCGCGCCCCGCGCGCCGGCTACCTCGGCCAGAAGTGCGAGGCCTACTATGTCGGCCAGCCCGGGGAGCGCGACCCCTACCTCGCTTTTCCCCAAGGCATCTCCAAGGTGCAGGGCAACCGGCGCCTCGACATCCTCGCCAGGATGAACGGCAAGACGGACAAGCGGCTCTCCGCCGGCGCGCTCAAGGCCACCCAGACCGCCCTCGACGACGCCGTGGCCCTGATGCGCAGCCCGGCGCTGAAGGCCTTCGACCTCGACGGCGAGGACAAGGCGCTGGCGCGATATGGGGAGACCGAGTTCGGCCGGGCCGCGCTGTTGGCCAACCGGCTCACCGCGACCGGAGTCCGCTTCGTCCAGGTCAACCGCGGCGGCTTCGACAACCACTCGGACATCTTCCCGGCCATGGAGGGGCACGGCGCCGTCATGGACCCGGCCATCGGCTCGCTGATCGGCGACCTCGCCGCCGAAGGGCGCCTCGACAGGACGCTGGTGGTCGTGCTGTCGGAGTTCGGCCGCACCCCGCGCGTCAACGACGGCGGCGGGCGCGACCACCACGCCCGCTGCTTCAGCTGCCTGATGGCGGGCGGCGGGATCCGGGGCGGCACGGTGATCGGCGCCTCAGACAAGGACGGCGTCGAACCCGCCGAGCGACCGGTCAACCCGCGCGACCTCCACGCCACCATCTGCCACGCCCTTGGGATCGACTACACCAAGGAGATGACCACCCCCCTAGGCCGCCCGATGGACCTGATCAAAGAGGGCGCGCAGCCGATCGGGGAACTCTTCGGCTGATCTGCGGCTGATCTGCGGCCGATCCCAAACGGCCGGGACAGGGTCAGGCCACGGACCCCGCCCCCCTACCTCCGCCGCCTCAAGGTGACGCGCTTCAGCCGCGCGCGATCCGGCGGGCTCCAGGTCTCGATGTCCGGGTCGTCCTTGTAGGCGCCGTGCACCAGCCGCCTGTGGTAGGAGTTCAGCGGTTCGGTCTTCGAGGGCCTGCCGGTGGCGCGCACGCGCTCGGCCAACCGCCCGATCCCCTCCAGCATGCGGTCGTCCCGCATGCGCCGGTAGTGCCCGATGTCGATGCGGACCCTGGGCGCCTCGGGGGCGCGGTGCTGGACCATGCGGTTGACCAGATACTGGATGTCCTCCAGCCGCTCCCCGCGCCTGCCGATGAGCAGGTCGCCCTCCTCGGTGAGCACCTGCAGGCCGCCCCCGTCGGCATCCGGATCGATCTCGACCCGGGCGATGAAGCCCAGGTATCCGAGCATGGCATCTAGCGACTCCCTGGCAATCTCGACGGCTTCCATGGCGGTTTCTCTACGGGCGATCCCGCGGCATAGCGTAACACATCCCCCCTGCGGATATCCAGCTCCGGGATCGAGATATCACCGCCCGGCCGCCCGGCCGCCCGGCACTTCTTACAATCTCCTTACAACGCCACGGGGGGGAGGTGATACCGTCGCGCGGTGATCCGACTCCCTGCCATCTTCGCCGCCATCGCGGCCGCGGCTCCCACCCCGACCGCCACCGGGGACGACGGCGGGCGCTGGCCCTCCTTTCGCGGCCCACACGCCTCGGGCACGCGGGACGGGATGGACCTGCCGGTCGCCTTCGACGGCCAGACCGGCGAAGGGGTCCGATACAAGGTCGCGATCCCCGGGTTGGCACATTCGAGCCCGGTCGTCTGGGACGGGCGCATCTACCTCACCACCGCGGTGAGCAGCGAGCCGGGCGCGACTTTCCAGCCCGGCCAATACGGGGACGGCGACGCCTCCGACGACCGCTCGGTCCACGAGTGGCGCGTCTACTGCCTCGACCTCGAGACGGGCGAGGTCCTCTGGCAGCGGACCGCCAAACGGGGTCGGCCACAGGACAAGCGCCACAAGAAGGCGACCTACGCCAACGCCACCCCGGCCACCGACGGGGAGCGCGTGGTGGCCATGTTCGGCTCCGAGGGCCTCTTCGCCTACTCGACCGACGGGGCGCCGCTCTGGCAGAAGGAGCTCGGCCGCATCGACGCCGGGGCCTACAACGCGCCCAGCTACGAGTGGGGGCCGGCGAGCTCGCCGGTGATCTACGACGGCAAGGTGTTCGTCCAGTGCGACCAGCAGGAGGGCTCCTTCATCACCGCGGTCGACGTCGAGACGGGGCGCACGCTCTGGCGGACGCCGCGCGACGAGCTGCCCTCCTGGGGGACGCCGACGATCTACCCCGGGGGGGAGCGCGCGGAGCTGGTCACCAACGGCTCCAACTTCATCCGCGGCTACGACCCGGATACGGGGGAGGAGCTCTGGCGCCTCGGCGGTAGCTCGAAGATCACCGCGCCCACCCCGATCTACGGCGGCGGGCTCATCGTCGTGTCCAGCGGCCGCGCCCCGGAACGGCCGATCTTCGCCATCCGCCCCGGCGCCAGCGGCGACATCACGCCGGACCCCGGCGAGACCTCGGGCCGGTCCGTCGCCTGGAGCAAGACCAAACGCGGCGGCTACATGCCGACGCCCCTCATCTACCGGGGCAACCTCTACTCCCTGAACAACGGCGGCCTGCTCGCCTGCTTCGACCTGGCGACCGGGAAGGAGCACTTCTACGAGCGGCTCCCCCACCGCGGGAAGGGGTTCAGCGCATCCCCCGTCGCCTGCGACGGCACGATCTATCTGGCGGGCGAAGACGGGACCGTGCTCGCCCTCCGGGCCGGGGACAGCCTGGAGGTCACCGCAACCCACCAGATCGGCGAACCGCTGATGGCGACGCCTGCACTGGCCAGCGGGACGATGCTCCTGCGCGGCCAACACCACCTCTTCGCCGTCGGCAACCGAGGCCCACGGGACGAACCCACACCCAAAAGACCATGAAGACCCACCTGCTCCTATCCGCCATCATCGCGATCGCGCCCGCGGCGCTCTCACCCGGCCAGTCCGGGGAACCGGCTGGGGAGGCGCTTTCCTTCACGACCCCCGCCGGCTGGAAGGGGGAACGGATCGCCCTGCCACCGGAGTTCGCGCCGGAGATGAAGTTGGAGGGCGTCGAGCTCATCCACTTCGCCCCCGGCATGTTCGACCCCGGGTCGGACTCGTTCTTCAGCTACGTCTTCGCCATTTCGACAGCCGGTGACGCGGCGCTGGCGGAGGGGGCGATCCACGACGAACTCCTCGCCTACTACCGGGGCCTCGCCAGATCCGTGTTGGGGGGGAAGGGCAAGAAGGCGGACACCGACAAGTTCACCCTCGAGATGAAAAAGGCGCCGGAGGCCTCCGGCGCGCCGGCCGGCGCGGGGAAACACGCCGTCACCGAATACGCCGGCACGCTCGACTGGGTCGAACCGTTCGCCACCGCCAAACCTCAGAAACTCTATTTCGAGATCCACTCCTGGCACGACCCGGAGGCCGGCAGGAGCTACCTCGTCGCCGGGACCTCGCCCCGGCCGATCGGCGAAGGGGCGCTCTGGCGACAGCTGCGCGAGGTCCGCTCCACCTTCACCGTGGGGGGAGGCGACGAAGGCGCCGCATCCGAGGAGCCGTAGCGACAGTAGCGACGAGCGTGAGCGAGTCGACGGCGACCCCTACCGCTTCTTAAACCCCTACCGCTTCTTCTTCCGGCCGCCCCCGGTGCGCACCTGCTTGCGCTTCGGCGCCTTCGGCTCGGGGGCGTTGAAGCTCGGCATCGCGCCGCGGGTCGGCATCTTGCGCGGGGTGCGCTTGCGCTTCACCAGCTCGGGCTCCTTGCGGTTCCTCAACAGCCAGGTCTGGCCGATGCTGATGATGTTCTGCGCCGTCCAATACAGCGCCAGCGCCGAGGCGAAACCGTAGCAGAAGATCATGAAGATCAGCGGCATCAACATGAAGATGCGGCGCTGCATCTTGTCGCCGGTGGTCGGGGTCATCTTCATCTGCCACACCATCGTCACCCCCATCAGGATCGGCAGGATGTTGAGGGGGAACCCGACGATGTGGGCCACCGTGTCCGGCATCGACAGGTCGTCCACCCAGAGGACCCACGGCTGGTGGCGCAGCTCGACCGCCGAACGCAACATCGAGAAGAAGCCGAAGAAGATCGGCATCTGCAGCAGGATCGGCAGGCAGCCGCCGAAGGGGTTGACGCCGTAGTCGCGGTACAGCCCCATCATCTCCTGGTTCATCTTCTGCGGGTTGTCCTTGTACTTCTCCTTCAGCTCCTGCATCTTCGGCTGCAGCAGGGACATGCGCTTCATGGTGCGCTGCGACTTGATGTGCAGCGGCCAGATGACGAGGCGGATGATCACGGTGATGAACACGATCGCCCACCCGTAGTTGCCGAGGAGCCCGTACAGCTTGTCCATCAGCCAGCTGAGCAGCTTGCTGAACGGCTCCGCCATCCAGCCGAACACCGGCATGCGGTCGAAGCCGATGAGCTCCGAGCGGTCGCGGTCGAGCTCCGCCAGCGTCCGGTAGTGTTTCGGGCCGGCGAAGATCTCGTAGCTCCAGCTCACCGAGCCGCCCGGCTCGAGCGAGAAGGCGGGCAGGCCGACGGCCCCATGCACCGCGTAGATGTCGTCGGACTCGTCCCCGTACCCGGCGAGCTTCACCGGGAACCGGGACGCCCAGATCCCGGTGTCGTACTCCTCCCCGGCGCAGACGTTGACCACGTAGAACTGGTTCATCACCCCGCCCCACAGGAAGCGCTCGACGTTCTGGGTGTACTTGCGGCGCTTCTCCTTCTTGAAGTAGTTCACGTCGCGGAACTTGTCCTTCCCCTTGCGGGTGTAGGTGAAGCCGGTCTGCTGCTTCCACTCGCCGGGGTAGAGCGCCGCCGCCGACCCGGTGTAGAGGTAGTAGTCCTCGCCGGTGTAGTTCCCCGCCTCGCCGACGTAGCGCATGGTCAGCTCCAGGCCGACCAGGTGGCCACGCCCGGGGTCGCCGGAGCCGCTCAGCGTGTAGCGCTTGGTGATCTCCAGCTTGGACGGTGTCTCCGCCCGCATGACGATCTCGCCCTCACCCTTCGAGACCACCTCGTAGGACAGCTTCTCGAACTCCGCCACGCCGCGGCTCAGCGCGCCGATCGGCATCTCCGAATAGCGGTTCAGCACCACCTTCTCGAACCCGCCCTCGGGCTCCTCCTCCCCCTTGCGGTGGTGCTTCAGGTTGTGGTCGTGCAGCACCACCCGCTGCAGCCCGCCGCCGACGTTGCTAAACACCCAGTCGGCCTCACCGTTGCTGAGCGTCTCCTCGACCGCATCGACCTTCTTGACACCCGGCGCCACCGGCTCGGCCACCCCGGTCCCGCCGTTCCCCCCATCGCCCGCCTTCTCCGCTTTCTCGGCCTGCCGCTTGCGGTAGTCGGAGAGTTCCCGCTGGTAGCGGTTCTGCTCGCTGCAGGTGTAGGCCAGCAGGAACGAACAGAGGATGACGATGATCCAAGCCTTCTTATCCATGGTTCAGGGCGTCGTGCTTAGCTCCATCCGACGCTTCTGCAAGTTCTCGTTTCGTGGGCGGGACCGGATCGTGCCCGTGCCCCCCCCAGGGTCCACAGCGGACGATGCGCCTCAGGCCCAGGGCGCCCCCCCGCCAGACCCCGTGCTTCTCGACCGCCGCAAGGAAATATTCCGAGCAGCTGGGCTCGAACCGGCAGCCGCTCCCAGGCCCGCCGACCCAGTGGAGGACCGGGGAGATCGCGACCTGGTAGAACCGGATCAGCAGGCGGACGAGCAGCTTCATACGCCCCCCCCCTCCGATAGGATGCCCGCCCTGCGGGCGAGCTTTTTCCAGTCGCCCCGCAGCTCCTCGAAGGTGGCCTGCGGCGCGCGGTGGCGGGCGACCGTCACCACGTAGCCCGGGGTCTGTAGGCGCTCGCCGATCTCGCTCAGCACCGACCGTAGCCGGCGCCGGATGCGGTTGCGGACGACGGCGTTGCCCACCTTCCGAGTCAGGATGAAACCGAACTTGAAAGGGACGTCGAGCGCCGGCTCGGGCAGGACGCCGAGGACGAGAAACCGGCCGGCGAAGCTCTTGCCGTCCCTGCGGACACGGGCAAACTCCCCGCGCGATTTCATCCGCATGGCGCGTGGCAGGCGCATGGCGAGGGGCCGGGCGACCAGGCGGAGGAGCCGGGGCGCCCAGGGGAGACAGAGCCTAGCTCTGCTTGTGGCGCTTATAGTGCAACTCCGCCCCCTTGGGGATCAGGCGCTTACGGCCTTTCTGGCGGCGCCGCTTGATGATCGCACGACCGTTTTTCGTCTTCATGCGCGCGCGGAATCCGTGCTGGCGCTTGCGGCTGCGCTTCGAGGGCTGATACGTGCGTTTCATGGCTTGGCAAGAGGTCTATCCGGGCACCTGCGCCGCGGGCGCTCCGGTTTCCGGGGGCGCATAGGATACGGCGATTCCCCCCCCCGTCAAGCGCCGGTCGGCCGCCGTCACCACTGCCCTCCGGGAGCCACCCGGCCGCCGTAAGATCACCTCCAGAAATGCCGTAACTACCGCCAAATCCACCCAACCATCACCACTCCCGAGCCTCGCAACGGCCGGGTCGCGGCGCCGGCAGCGAGACCACCGGGTGGCGCCCTCCCGCCAAACGATGCCGCAAATTTGCCACAACCAGTATTCGCACTTCTTCAGCTCCCCACTTTAGATACCGTCACCCTAGATACCGTCACCCGATGAACTGCAGGCACCTCTTTACATCCCTCGCCCTCGGCTGCGCCACAGCCGCAGCCACCGCCGCCCCGGTGAAACTCGACCAGTCGAAGCCCGACGGTTCCGAGTTCCGCACCGCAAAGGCTCACGCCAACTACCTGTTCCGCACTGAGTTCGAGGCGGCGAAGGACGGCGAGGTCGAGGTCCTCGCCGCCCCGGGCGCCGCGGTCACCTTCAAAGTCAAGGCGGGCCAGAGCGGGACGATCGAAGTCGGCGCCCGCCAGCGGGAGGCCGAGCGCGGCGAGATCGGCGCCTGGCTGAACGGCCGCCCGCATGGCGAGATCCGCCAGTTCGGCAAGGCGGCGCCCGCCGCCAAAGGGGGCAAGGGGAACCCCGAAGGGGCGCGTTTCACCGCCGACGCCGGCGCCTCGAAGACGACCTTCGACCTCGGCCGGGACTTCACCGCCTACGTCAAGTTCCGCACCACCGGCAACGGCAGCCTGTTCTCCAAGGCGAAACCGGGCGCACAGTGGATCCGCGGCGGCAAGGTGCTTTATATCAGGGGCGGGCAGCTCACCTACGACATCGGCTGGCTGGGCGAGATCAGGGGTGGCGCCAAGGTTGCCGACGGCAAGTGGCACGAGGTCGCGGTGGTCTCGGCCGCGGGCGGCGCGAAGATCTACCTCGACGGGGCACTCGTCGCCGAAAAGAAATCGTTCTCCACGCCCGACCCCGCGGACAGCGTCTTCCAGATCGGCGCCTGCGCGACCGACTTCGGGGGAGACTTCGACGGCGAGATCGCCAACACGCGCTTCTGGAACCGGGCGCTGGACGACGGGGAGGCCAAGCTCGCCGCCAGCGGGAAGATCGACGAGACCAACACCCCAGACTTCAACTGGTCGCCGGCGGCAGAACCCGGGGACGCCACCGGCCCCGCCCTGGTCGGCGGTTTCGTCGCCCGCCCCATCACGGTCCGCTGCGCGGCCGGCTCGGTGACCTTCGCCAACCCCTCGGTCGAGCCGCTCGCCGAGGCCGACCACAAGCGCATCGTCGGCGCCTGGGACCACAACAGCCTCGACCGCGGCGCGCGCATCTACAACGGCCTGTGCATCACCTGCCACGGCACCGACAAAGTCGAGGGCACCCTGCCCACCGCGCTGCGTTTCCACGAGGGCGAGTTCAAGAACGGCAAGGACCCGCTGTCGATGTACAACACCCTGACCAAGGGCTTCAACCTGATGGTCCCGCAGCCCTGGATGACCCCGCAGCAGAAGTGGGACGTCATCCACTACCTCCGCGAGGCCTTCGTCAAAGAGGCGAACCCCTCACAGTATACCGAGGTCGACGACGCCTACCTCGCCTCCCTGCCGCGCGGGCTGGGCCTGGGCCCGGAGGCGACGGTGAAGTTCGGCGAAGGCGAGCCGAAGTGGAAAAAGATGGACTACGGCCCGGTGCAGTTCTGGACCATCCAGGCCGGCCGGGACAACATCGCCTACAAGGGCATCGCCGTCCGCCTGGACGAGGGGCCCGGCGGGGTCGCACAGGGCAACAAGTGGCTGCTCTACGACCACGACACCATGCGCGTCGCCGCCGCCTGGCAGGGGGAGGGCTACATCGACTGGAAGGGCATCGCCTTCGACCAGTCGCACGGCAGCCACGCCTCGCTGGTCGGCGAGAAGGCCTTCGAGAACCCGGTCGGCCCCGGCGCCGCCGACCCGAAGACCGGCTCCTTCGAGGACCCTCGCGCCCCGGGCCGCGACGGTAAACCCTACGGCCCGCTGCCGCGCGGCTGGGCGCATTACAAGGGCCTGTTCATGCACGGCAACCGCCCGATCTTGAAATATACGGTCGGCGACGTCGAGCTGCTCGAGATGCCGGGGTACGAGATGATGGGCGGCACCACCGTCTTCACCCGCACCATCCAGGTCGGAGAAGGTGGGACGAGGCCCGTCCTGCGCGTCGCCCCGGAGGGCACCGCGGTCGTGGCGGTCGGCGGGCCGCTGGAGACGGCGGACGGCTTCGTGGTGGCCAGGCCGCAGCCGGGGACGAGCATCAAGCTGCTGGTCGCGAAGGCCGACCAGGGCGCGCTCGAGGCGCACGCGAAAACCGCCGGCGGGGCGATCGACCTCAGGCCGTTGCTGGCCGGCGGACCGAAACGCTGGCCGGAGATCCTCACCACCGAGGGCAAGACCGGAGAAGACGACGGCCCGTTCGCCGTCGACGAGATCACCCTGCCGCTGGAGAACCCGTGGAACTCGTGGATGCGCCTGGGCGGCTTCGATTTCTTCCCCGACGGCAAGCGGGCCGCGGTCGCCACCTGGCTCGGCGACGTGTTCATCGTCGACGGCATCGGCGGGAACTTCTCGCAGCACAAGTGGCAGCGCATCGCCACCGGCCTGTTCCAGCCGCTCGGCGTCCGGGTGGTGGACGGCGCGATCTACGTCTCCTGCCGCGACCAGATCGCCCGGCTCCACGACCTGAACGGCGACGGCGAGACCGACTACATCGAGAGCTTCAACAACGACCACCAGGTCACCGAGCACTTCCACGAGTTCGCCATGGGGCTGCAGACCGACGAGGAGGGCAACTTCTACTACGCCAAGAGCGCGCGCCACGCCAAGGCCGCCGTCGTCCCCCACCACGGCACCCTGCTGAAGGTCAGCAAGGACGGCCTGAAGACGGAGATCATCGCCAACGGCTTCCGCGCCGCCAACGGCGTCTGCCTCAACCCCGACGGCACCTTCATCGTCACCGACCAGGAGGGGCACTGGAACCCGAAGAACCGGATCAACTACGTCAAGAAGGGCGGCTTCTACGGCAACATGTACGGATACCATGACGTCACCGACGAGAGCGACGAGGCGATGGACCAGCCGCTGTGCTGGATCACCAACGGCTTCGACCGCAGCCCGGGCGAGCTGATGTGGGTGCCCGAGGACGCGGGGTGGGGGCCGCTCAACGGCTCGCTGCTGAACCTGAGCTACGGGATGGGCCGCATCTTCCTCGTCCCGCACGAGAAGGTCGACGGCCAGGCGCAGGGAGGCATGATCTCGCTCGGGATGGACTTCCCCACCGGCATCATGCGCGGCCGCTTCCACCCCGGGAACGGCCAGCTGTATGTGGTCGGCATGTTCGCCTGGGCCGGCAACAAGCGCGCCGACGGCGCCTTCTACCGCATCCGCTACACCGGGCAGAACCCCCATCTCCCCGGGGGTCTGAAGGCGACCGCGGACGGCGTCGCCCTGAAGTTCACCGGGGCGCTCGACAAGGAGTCCGCCGCGAACCCCGGCGCCTGGACGATCCAGGTCTGGGACCTCAAGCGCACCCGGGGTTACGGTTCGAGACACTTCAACGAGCGCAAGCTGTCGGTCAGCAAGGTCGATGTCATCGGCGACGGGACGGTCGTCCGCCTACACATCCCGGAGCTGAAACCGACCTGGGGGATGTCGATCAAATACAAGGTCCGCACCTCCGAGGGCGAGGATCTCCAAGGCGAGATCCACAACACCATCCACAAGATGCCATAGGCACAACGCCCGCCTTCAAGGGTGGGCGGCATCCTGCCGCCCACCAGAGCCCCCCCACATCCCAGGGGCATCCTCACCACCCAAGGGCGGCAAGATGCCGCCCCTCCCATCTGCGATCTCCCAACTTCGATCTCCGCCGCCGCAGGCGGCCCCTCAGTCCCTCAGCGCCTTCGCCGGGTCGAGCCGCGCCACCATGTAGGCGGGGGGCAGGGCCGCCAGGGTGCACAGGACGAAGGCGCCGATGCAGATCGTCGCGATGTCCGAGCCGACGATCTTCGACGGGATCTCGGCGACCCCGTACATCTCCCCCGGGAAGATGTCGAGCCCCATCCGCTCCGACAGCCAGTCGCGCAGGGTGTTCCGGTAGTGTAGCACCACGGTGCCCAGGCCGAGCCCGGCCAGCGAGCCGATCAGGCCGACGATCATCCCCTGGCCCAGGAACACCCAGACGATCTGCGACACCCGGGCGCCGAGCGCCTTCATGACGCCGATCTCGTGCCGCTTCTGCACGGTCACCGTGATCATCGTGTTCATCGTGCTGAAAGCGGCGACCAGCACGATGAAGAAGAGCACGAAATACATCATCGCTCGCTCGTTGCGGATGGTGGCGAAGCGCAGCGCGTGGCGCTGGATCCAGGTCTCCGAATACCAGCCGCGCGGCAGGACGGAGTTGATCGCGGGCTGCTTCTGGTCCGCCCCGAAGGCGTCCCCGACGTCCACCGCCAGCCCGTGCACGTCGTCGTTCTCGTCGAACTCGTACAGCTCCTGCGCCTGGAAGAAGGGGATGACGATGAAGTCCACGTAGGTCATCGAGTCGAAGATCCCGGTCACCCTGAGGTCCTTCGGCGTCTGGATGCTCTCGGTGAGCTTGCGGACCCGCTCCCGCAGCTCTTCGTCGCTCAGCCCCTCGTCCTCGGCCGCGTCGAGCAGGCCGCCGACGATCTCGTCGAGGTCGCCGGTGGGGTAGACCTCGATCTGGTCGTCGATGCGGATCCCGTTGTCGTCGGCGAACTGCTTCGAGACCAGGCAGCCCTCGTAGCTGAGGTCGATCTCGCCCTCCTCGACCAGCTTGCCCAGCCGGTCCATCTGCACCTCGTCCTCCTCGCGCAGGCCGAGCATCACCAGCGCCTTCTGGCGCCGCCTCCCCTCGTCGCCGAACTGGACGATGACCTGCCCCATCACATAGGGCGCCGCCGCCTCGACCTCCGGAAGCTTCTCGAGCCGCGACAGCGCCGCCGGCCAGCCGCCGTCGGCGCCCGCGTCGAAACCCGCCGCGCGCACCACCCGCACGTGTGGCTCGAAGCCCAGGATCAGCTCCTCCAGCTTCTTCTCGAAACCGGTCATCACCGCGATCACCACGATCAGCACGGTCACGCCCAAGGTCACCCCCACGATCGAGATCAGGGTGATGATCGAGACGTAGGTCCGCTTCGGCTTGAGGTACCGGAGCGCGATGAACAGGCTGAAGTTCTTGAGCAAGTAGGGGTAGCTACGGTGGGTTCGACAGAGTCTTCGTCCTATTCCCCAGACCTCTTCAGCTGCGGGAACAGCACCACGTCACGGATCGACTCGGCGCCGGTCAGCATCATCACCAGGCGGTCGATGCCGATGCCGATGCCGCCGGCCGGCGGCATCCCGTGCTCGAGGGCGAGCAGGAACTCCTCGTCGACCTTCTGGGTCTCCTCCCCGGCCTGGTGCTCCAGCCGCTGGCGCTGCACCTCCGGGTCGTTGAGCTCCGAGTATCCGGGCGAGATCTCCTGGCCGTTGATCACCAGCTCGTAGACGTCGACCACCGAGCTGTCGTCGGCGTTCTGTTTCGCCAGCGGCACCAGCTCCTTGGGCACGTGGGTCACGTAGAGGGGGTCGAAAGTCTTCTCCTCGACCAGCTTCTCGAACACCTGCTGGCTCACCTCGTAGTCCTCCATCGCCCCCGAGATCTCCACCCCCAGCTCCGCGCAGCGGGCGCGGCGCCCCGCCGGGTCGAGGTCGAACCAGTCCTCGCCGGCGGCGCCCTTCACCAGTTCGCCGAAGCTCGCCCGCCGCCAGGGGCGGCTCAGGTCGATCGTCCGCACCACCTCCCCCGCCCCGTCCCGGTGCTCGATCTGCAGGCCGCCGCAGAAGGTCTCGGCCAGGTGGCAGACCATCTCCTCCACCATGTCGGCCATGGCCTCGAAGTCGGCGTAGGCCCAGTAGGCCTCGAGCATGGTGAACTCGGGGTTGTGGCGGCGGCTGATGCCCTCGTTGCGGAAGCTGCGGTTGAGCTCGAAGACCTTGGTCATGCCGCCCACCAGCAGCCGCTTGAGGAAGAGCTCCGGCGCGATGCGCAGGTAGAGCGGCATGTCGAGCGCGTTGTGGAAGGTCTCGAACGGCCGCGCCGCCGCGCCTCCCGGGACGTCCTGCAGCATCGGGGTCTCCACCTCGAGGAAGCCGCGCCCGCCGAGGAAGCGGCGGATCTCGGCGACGATCTTGCAGCGGGTGGTGAACACCTCGCGGCTGCGCTCGTTCGACATCAGGTCGAGGTAGCGCTGGCGGTAGCGCAGCTCCTTGTCGGCCAGGCCATGGAACTTGTCGGGCATCGGGCGCAGCGACTTCGACAGCACCGTGAAGGCCTCGACCTTGACGGTCGGCTCGCCCACCTTGGTGTTGAAGGTCTCGCCCTCGACCCCGACCCAGTCGCCGAGGTCGAGCTGCGCGAAGACCTCGGACGCCGCCTCGCCCAACGCCTTCGTGTTGAGGTAGCACTGGATGCGGCCGCCGAAGTCGGCGATGTCGAAAAAGTGGCTCTTGCCCATGTCCCGGTGGGCGGTGATGCGGCCGGCCAGGCGGACTTTCTCACCCTCGGCGAACCCCTCCCGCAGCCCGGCGATCTCGCGGTCGGTCTCGAAGCGCCCGCCGAAGGGGTCGACGCCCAGCTCGCGCAGCCGCTCCATCTTCCCCCGGCGGACGGCGATCAGTTCGGCCTCGGTGCCCTGGG
Organism: Verrucomicrobiales bacterium; assembly: GCA_028280355.1. GTDB lineage: Bacteria > Verrucomicrobiota > Verrucomicrobiia > Verrucomicrobiales > DEV007 > JANQMB01. The sequence continues at coordinate 2,400 of JANQMB010000320.1, read as the reverse complement.
GTACAGCGTCGGTCTGTTCTGACATCCGGCGCTACAAAACACCGCTTTGTCCCCGCAACAAGGACGAATCCGCCGCCCAGGGGACGTAGCGACGAGCGTGAGCGAGTCGACCGGGGTCGCCCCCCACTCGCTCACGCTCGTGGCTACAGCTCAAGCCCGTGGCTACAGCCGCGCGCCGATGATGCAGAAGGAGGGGTAGCGCGAGATCTGGTCGTAGATCTGCTTGTTGTACCGCCTCGACTCGGGGGCGGGCCGCGGCTCCTGGAGCAGGTCGACGCGGAACCCGGCCGCGGCCAGCGCGGCGAACACGTCCTCGAAGCTATGGTGGTAAGCCGTGAGTTCCATCCCCGGTGCGACGCCGAACTGGTAGGGGTCGTTGTGGAAATACTCGGCCGCCAGATACTCGACCCCCCCGCCCTCCAGCTCGCGCCCCTCGATCACCTCCATCATCGGGTGGTGGAAGGAGAACAACAGTCCGCCGCCGGGGCGCAGCACCCGCGACACCTCCCCGAACAGGGGGGCGAGGTCGTCGAAGTAGTGCATCACCAGGCTGCTGACCACCAGGTCGAACTCGCCGTCGCCGTAGGGGAGGTCCGCGGCGTCGCCGACGACGAAATCGATCCCCGGCTGCTCGCGCCTGGCGATCTCGACCATCGTGTCGGAGATATCGACCCCCTTCACCCCCGCGCCCCAGGAAGCCATCCGGCCGGCGGGGATCCCCGAGCCACAGCCGAGGTCGAGCACCCGCCTCCCGGCGACGGCCCCCTCGAGCAGGGCGGTCATCGCGGGCACGTCGACGAAGGTGTTGTAGAAGCTGCGCGAGGGGTCGTCGCGCTTGGCGTGATAGGCACCGCCGAACTCGTCGTATTGCGCCTTGGTCTGCTCGTGGGAGCCCATCACCCGGCTACTAGCGGTACATCGCGGGCCGCGCAAGCGACATCGCGGCGACCCTGCCTAGGGCGGTTTAAAACGAGTTGTCCCCCCCCAGACGAGGCCGGCATCGCCCCCACGGCGCTCTCATCGAGAGCGCCCTACCGCGTCGCGGGTGCGCGGGCGCCTTGGGCGAAGGTAGGGCGGCCTCGACGTGTAAAGTCTGGAGACATGGTTTACACCCGTTCGGGGACATGGTTTACACTTCCGGTCGCCGCGGCCCCTATCTCGCCAGCGGCTCGTAGCGGTATTTCTCCTTGGTGGGGGCGCCGAGGTCGGCGCCCCCCAGGCGCTTCCAGCAGAAGAACACGTCCCAGCGCCCCGGCCCCGAGGGCCGCAGCGCCACCGTCTTCCCCACGAACGCCCGCCCGATGTAGAAGAAGTGGTTGCGGAAGGTGATCTCGCCCTTGCCCTTCACCCGCCGCAGCTCGTCGCCGGGCAGGTAGTGGCTCTCGGCCGGGGCGACGCGCCCCGGCAGCGCCCGCCCCGACACCCGGTAGCGGCGCGCCGGCACCTCGTCGCCGAGGGATTCGTGCGGGCGCTCGTGGTTGTACTTCTCCCTCCAGCGGGCGAACGCCCGGGCGCAGTGGGCCAGGTCGCGCCACTCCGTGCGCCGGGAGATGACCTCCGCCTTGAGCGTGCGGTGGAAGCGCTCCTCCTTGCCCTGGGTCTGCGGGTGGTAGGGCCGGCCGTGGATCACCTCCACCCCCAGCTCCAGCAGCCACACGCCCAGCGCGGTGTAGCGCGAGGAGCGGTCGGGGACACCCCAGGGCGGCGCGTTGTCGCAGAGGATCTGCCCGGGCAGCCCGTAGCGCCGGAAGGCCCCCTCCAGGCACCCGCACACCGTCGCCGCACGCTCGTCGCCGCACGCCGCGAGCACCAGGTTGAAGCGGCTGTGGTCGTCACACGCCGTCAGCGGGTGGCAGCGCCCGCCGCGCGAGAGCCCGAAGTCCCCCTTGTAGTCCATCTGCCAGAGCTCGTTGGGCGCCCCGCGCTCGAAGCGCCCCAGCCGCCCGCCAGACACGCCCCCGCCGGCGGCCAGCCTGCCGTGGCGGCGCAACACCGCGGTCACCGTGCTCGCCGAGGGGACCCCGGCGACACCGAGGTCCAGGAGCCGGCGGCGGATCTTGCGCCCGCCCCACGCCGGGTTCTCCTCGCGCACCCTGAGGATCGCCGACTCCATCTCCGCGGGCGTCCGCAGCGGGCTCCCCGACGGCCGCCGATCCCGTTCCTCGAGCCCCGCCCCGCCCCCCTCCCGCCAGCGCCGCAGCCACTTGTAACCGGTCGGCCGGCTCACCCCGTAACGCCGGCAAAGCTCGCTCATATTCGCCCCCTCCAAGGAGGCCAGCTCCACAAACTCCCGCTTCAAACTCATCTCGTCGCGTGTCTTCCAAGGCATCACAAACACCTACCCAGGGTGTAAACGATGTCTCCGTACACCTGTAAAGGATGTACCCGGTCTGTACACGA
>JANQMB010000316.1 GCA_028280355.1 Verrucomicrobiales bacterium | reverse complement strand
GGGCTGCCGCCGACGCCGGAGGAGATCGCCGCCTTCGCCGCCGACACCTCGCCGGCCGCGTACGGCCGCGCCGTCGACCGCCTGCTGGCCAGCCCGCGTTTCGGCGAACACATGTCCCGCTACTGGCTCGACGCCGCCCGCTACGGCGACACCCACGGGCTGCACCTCGACAACTACCGCGAGTTCTACCCCTACCGCGACTGGGTGATCGACGCCTTCAACGCCAACAAACCGTACGACACCTTCATCACCGAGCAGCTGGCCGGCGACCTCCTCGAGGGCTCGACGGTCGAGCAGAAGGTCGCCACCGGTTTCAACCGCGCCCACGTGACCACCAACGAGGGTGGCTCGATCAAGGAGGAGGTCTACGTGCGCAACGTCGTCGACCGCGTCTCCACCTTCGGCACCGTCATGCTCGGGATGACGGCGGGTTGCGCGGTGTGCCACGACCACAAGTTCGACCCGGTCTCCCAGCGCGAGTTCTACCAGCTCTCCGCCTACTTCAACAGCCTCGAGGCCGACCCGATGGATGGCAATAAGAAGGACCACGCGCCGGTGATCAAGGCGCCGACCCGCGAGGGGTTGGAGAAGATCGCCGGCCTCAAGGCGCAGATCGCCGCGAAACGCGTCGAGTTAGACCGCGCCCTGGGGGGCTACCAGTACAGCGAACCTGCTGGTGGCGGTGGGTCTCCGAAGCCGGTGGAGACGGTTTGGGTCGACGACGCCCCGCCGCCGGGTGCCAAGCTGACCGGGGACTGGAACTGGCGCGACAAGGCGAAGGGCGAGCCGGTTTACAGCGGCGGCAGGTCGATGTTTCGCAAGGCCTCCGGTATGGGGCAACACTTCTTCATGGGGACAGGAGAGCCGCTGGAGGTCGCCGGGGACAGCGCGCTGTTCGTCTATGTCTACCTCGACCCGAAGGATCCGCCGAAACAGGTCATGCTGCAGTTCAACGTCGGTGGCAGCTGGGAACACCGCGCCTACTGGGGCGGCAACCATATCTCCTGGGGCAAGGACAACTCGCCGCAGCGGTTCCGCGCCGGCGACCTGCCGGCGGCCGGCGCCTGGGTGCGCCTGGAGGTGCCGGCGGCGAGCGTCGGCCTGAAGGCGGGGGCGAAGCTTGGGGGCTGGGCCTTCACCCAGTTCGACGGGGCGATGTACTGGGACCGGGCGGGGGTCACCGGCGCCGGTAACGGGTACCGCTCTTTCGCAAAATGGATCGCCGACCAGCGGGCCGGTTCGGGCGCCGCCGCCCCGGCGGAGATCAAGGCCATCCTCAACAAGGACCCCGCTGCGCTCGCCGGGGACGAGCGGGCGCAGGTGAAGCGGTACTATCTCGAGCACGCAGACCTCGGGGCGCGCGAGGCGATGGCGCCGGTCCGCGGTGCCATCGCCGCCCTGGAGGGACAGATCTCGGCGACCGAGGCGGCCTTCCCCACCACCCTGATCTGGAGGGAGAGCGCGACTCCGAAGCCCGCCCATATCCTCGATCGGGGGGAGTACGACAAGAAGGGGGAACAGGTCGGCCGCGCGCTGCCCGCCTTCCTCCCCCCCATGCCGGAGGGCGCCCCGAACGACAGGCTGGGCCTGGCGCGCTGGCTGTGTGGGCCGGAGCACCCGCTCACCGCCCGGGTCGCGGTCAACCGCTTCTGGCAGCAGCTTTTCGGCGTCGGCATCGTCAAGACCGCCGAGGACTTCGGCTCGCAGGGCGAATGGCCGAGCCACCCCGAGCTGCTCGACTGGCTGGCGGTCGAGTTCCGCGAGTCGGGCTGGGACGTCAAGGCGCTGATGAAGACCATGGTGATGTCGGCGACCTACCGGCAGAGTTCGAAGGCGGCGCCGGAGCTCTACCGGCGCGACCCCGAGAACCGGCTGCTTGCCCGCGGCCCGCGTTTCCGGCTCGACGCCGAGGCCCTGCGCGACCAGGCGCTGGCGGTGAGCGGGCTGCTGGTCGAGAAGATCGGCGGGCCGGGGGTCAGACCCCCGCAGCCGGACGGGCTCTGGTATGCGGTCGCCTACACCAGCTCCAACACCGCCCGCTTCAAGCGGGACAGCGGCCGCGAGAAGGTCCACCGCCGGTCGCTCTACACCTTCTTCAAGCGTACCGCGCCGCCGCCCCAGATGATCGACGCCCCGTCGCGGGAGTCGTGCAGCGTGCGCCGCGAGCGCACCAACACGCCGCTGCACGCCCTGATGTTCATGAACGACCCCCAGTTCGTCGAGGCGGCGCGCGCCCTCGCCGAGCGCCTCCAAGACCGGGCCGACGCCGAGATCCCCGCAGCGTTGATCGAGCGCGCCCTCGGGCGCGCGGCGACCCCCGACGAGCTCGCCATCCTCGGCGGCGCCTTCGGGGAACACCTCGCGCACTACCGGGCCGACCCGGCCGCGGCGAAGGCCCTGATCGCCATCGGCGAGACCCCCTCGACAAGCGGGGGGCCGGTGCGCCTGGCGGCCTGGACGATGGTGGCCAGCCTGGTCCTCAACCTTGACGAGTTTGTGACAAAGAACTAGCTCTGCAAGGTGGCGGGTCACCGACCTCCACGATTTCCCCGAACGATCTACCAACCCAAACCCGATCACCACATCCCGATATGAAAACCACCCGCCGCCAGTTCATCGCCAAGACCAGCGCCGCCTTCGCCGGCGTGCAGTTCCTTCCCTCCCGCGCCTGGGCACAGTCCCCCAACGGCAAGCTCAACCTCGTCCACATCGGGGTCGGGGGCATGGGCGGCAGCGACCGCGGCGCCCTGCGCTCGCACCCCAAGGTCCACGTGGCCGGGCTGTGCGACGTCGATTCCGGGCGGCTCGAGGGGGCCAAGAAGCAGAGCCCCGACGCCCAGACCTTCGACGACTACCGCGAGCTGTTCGAGAAGCTGGGCGACAAGATCGACGCCGCCGTGGTCTCCACCCCCGACCACACCCACGCGCCGGCCAGCATGCTCGCCCTCAACCTCGGCAAGCACGTCTATTGCCAGAAACCGCTGACCCACGACGTCTACGAGGCGCGCCAGGTGCGCCTGGTGGCGGCTGAGAAGGGCGTGGCGACCCAGATGGGCATCCAGATCCACTCCAGCAACGAGTACCGCACCGCCACCCACCTGATCCAGAGCGGCGTCATCGGCAAGGTGCACACCGTGCACGCCTGGTCGAACAAGAACTGGGGGTACGACGGCGGCCCGTTCGAGGGCGAGGACCCGGTGCCCGCCGGCCTCAACTGGGACATGTGGCTCGGCACCGCCGAGAAGCGGCCGTTCAAGAACGGCGTCTACCACCCCGGCGGCTGGCGCAAGCTGATCGACTTCGGGACCGGCACCCTCGGCGACATGGGGGTACACATCTTCGACACCCCCTTCCGCGCCCTGGCGCTGGTCGCGCCCACCAAGGTCAAGACCACCTGCCGCAAGCCGACCGGGGTCGGCCACCCGAGCAAGAACATCGTCGAGTACGAGTTCCCGGGCACCAAGTACACCACCGACAAGATGATCTGGAAGTGGTACGACGGCGGTTACGCCCCGCCGAAGGACGTCAAGCTCGGCGAGACCAGGCTCCCCGGGCAGGCCTCGCTGTTCATCGGCGAGAAGGGGCAGATGCTGTTGCCGCACATCGGCAACCCGCAGTTCTACGACGCCGAGGGGAAATACCAGAAGGTCAAGCTGCCGGCGCTCGACCGGGTCAACCACTACCACCAGTGGGCCGACGCCGCCCTCGGCAAAGGGGAGGCGAGCGCCAACTTCAACTTCGCCGGCCGGCTCACCGAGTCCCTCTTGCTCGGCTGCGTCGCCAACCGCTTCCCGGACAAGGAGCTGCGCTGGGACGAGGCTCGCCTCAAGGTCACCAACCTCCCGGCGGCCAACAAGATCCTCCGCCGCACCTACCGGAAGGGCTTCGAGGTCGAGAACCTCTAGGCCCGCCCCAACCCCGGAGCCCATGGACATCCCGTCCCCCATCGCCGAGAACCTGAACGCCGGGACCCGGAGGCACTTCTTCCGGTCGGGGGCGATGGGGCTGGGCGGCGCCGCGCTGTCCTCTTTGATGGCACGCGACGCGGTCGCCGCCGGCGAGGTCCCGCCGGCCTTCCGCAAGATCGCGCCGAAGGCCAAGCGCGCCATCTACCTGTTCATGTCGGGGGCGCCCTCGCAGATCGACATGTTCGACTACAAGCCGGCGATGGGCGAGCTCTTCGACAAGGACCTGCCGGAGAGCGTGCGCATGGGGCAGCGGCTGACCACCATGACGTCCGGGCAGAAGCGCTTCCCGATCGCGCCCTCCAAGTACGCCTTCGAGAAGGTCGACAACAACGCCGATGGCGCCTGGGTGAGCGAGCTGATGCCGTTCACCAAGAAGATGGCCAAGGACCTGTGCTTCATCCGCTCGATGCACACCGAGGCCATCAACCACGACCCGGCCATCACCTACATCTGCACCGGTGACCAGCTGCCCGGCAAGGCCAGCCTGGGCTCCTGGCTGAGCTACGGCCTCGGCAGCAGCAACGAGAACCTGCCGACCTTCGTGGTGCTCAACGCCACCTGGTCGTCGAAGCGCGACGCGCAGGCGATCTTCAACCGCCTGTGGGGCTCGGGCTTCCTGCCCTCCAAACACCAGGGCGTCCTGCTGCGCTCGGCCGGCGACCCGGTGCTGTTCCTCTCCGACCCCGCCGGCGTCGACCCCGGCACCAGGCGGACCATGCTCGACGCGCTGAACAAGATCAACGCGAGGGCCTACGAGGAGTTCGGCGACCCGGAGATCCAGACCCGCATCGCGCAGTACGAGATGGCCTACCGGATGCAGACCTCGGTGCCCGAGCTCACCGACCTGAAGGGCGAGCCCGACTCGACCTTCGAGCTCTACGGCCCGGACTCGCGCAAGCCGGGCACCTTCGCCTACTGCGCCCTGCTGGCGCGCCGCCTTGCCGAGCGCGGGGTGCGCTTCACGCAGATCTTCCACCGCGGCTGGGACCAGCACGGCACCATCGCCCGCGACCTGCCCCTGCAGTGCCGCGACGTCGACCAGGCCAGCTACGCCCTGATCCAGGACCTGAAGGCGCGCGGCCTGCTCGACGACACCCTGGTGATCTGGGGCGGCGAGTTCGGGCGCACGATCTACTGCCAGGGCGCCCTGTCGCGCGAGGACTACGGCCGCGACCACCACCCGAAGTGCTTCACCGTCTGGATGGCGGGCGCCGGAGTCAAGCCGGGCATCGTCTACGGCGCCACCGACGACTTCAGCTACAACATCACCGAGGACCCGGTGCACATCCACGAGTTCAACGCCACCCTGCTGCACCTGCTCGGCCTCGACCACAACCGCCTGTCGGTGAAACACCAGGGGCTCGACCAGCGCCTCACCGGCGTCGAGCCGGTGGAGCCGGTCTTCGACATCCTGAGCTGAGCGGCGGACATCCTGAGCTGAGCGGCGGACATCCTGAGCTGAGCGGCGGCCTGAGCCCGGTGGCTCTGGGCGACGGGCGGTAGGGCGTTCTCAGCCCCAGACCGGTAGGACGGCCTCGACGAGGCCGCCGGGGGCGGGTTATGCTCCCCTGAGGTTCCCCAGGCCCCTTTTTCGGGCTCTGGGGGGATTTCCTGTTAAGAAATCCCCACATGAGGAACTGCACCAGGGTGAGGCGGCGCCCGAAACTATGCCGAACGACAGCGAACAGACCCGCCAGTTTGCCCTGTTGCTCACCGAGCACCAGGGGATGCTGCGGTCCTTTGTCCTCTCTTTGATCCCCAACCACCCCAACATCCTCGACCTGCTGCAGGACATCAACATCATCCTCTGGGAGAAGAAGGATAGCTTCGAACTGGGCACCAACTTCCGTGCCTGGTCGTTCACGGTCGCCCGCCACCGGGTGATGAACGAGCGCAAGAGGCTGAGGCGCAGCCAGTGGCTCGTCTTCGACGACGACGTCGTCGAGACTATGGCCGACGAGGACGACGAGTATAGCTCCGAATGGTTGCTGCGCAGGCACCAGGCGCTCGAGCATTGTATGGCGAAGCTGCGCCCGGAGGACCGCGACCTCGTCGAGGCGCGCTATACGTCGAAGGCCGAGCTCCAGCGCTACTCCTCGCAGACGGGCAGGTCGATGCCATCGCTGAGCGTCACGCTCCACCGCCTCCGCTCCAGCCTGCGCCGGTGTATCGCCAGCCGCCTGGCGATCGGCGATCGGCAGGGAACGACATGAACCGCGACGATTTCGAGACGGCGGTTTTCGCCTTGCTAGACACCGAGATCTCCCCGGTCGCCCTCTCGGAGCTACAGGGGCATCTCCGGGGTTCCGCGGAGGCGAGGCTTGAGTACCGGGAGCTGGTCGCGATGCATGGCCTCATGCTGGACCGGCGGGCCGGCGAGGGCGCGGTCAGGTTCGACAACGTGATCCCGATGGACCGGTTGGTCGCCCGGCAGAAACGCCGGTCCCTGCGTATGGCGATGTTGGCCGGGGGTATCGCGGTCGCGGCATGCCTGGTGTTCGCGGTCTTCGTCGCGTCGCCGGACGCGCCAGCGGCCCGCATCAAGGGCTCCCTGCTGGCCGAGTTCTCGGTCACCCACTCCGCGGCCGAGGGCGGGGAGGCGCCTGCGGGCGACGTGCTTGAGGTGGGGTCCCGCCTGCAACTCCAGCGCGGGTCGATCGAACTGGCCTTCCGCTCTGGCACCGTCGCCATCGTCCACGCCCCAGCCGACCTGATCCTACACCGGCCGGACCTTGTCGGGTTCCATTTCGGGAGCGGCCGGTTCACGGTCCCCGGGAAGGCGGCCGGTTTCCAGGTCGAGACCCCCGAGCTGCGGCTTACCGATCTGGGCACCGAGTTCGGCGTCGTCTCGGAGGTGGAGGCGCCGGACGAAGTCCACGTTTTCGAGGGGCGGGTCGAGGTCGAGCGGCTCCGGGGCCCCCCCGCCCTCGAGTCGCTGGCCGCCGGCAGCGCGCGCGCCTCGGTGCCGGGGGGCGGCTGGCGCATGATCGATCCGGACCCAACACGTTTCTCCACGGGGTTGTTGCCGGGCATCGATGTCGAGACTTTCGATGTCGATGTGGCGGATACCGCCGCCTTCAATCGTGCGTACCCCAGGATGTCCACGGCCGAGCGCGGTGGCGTCGGGAGGATTTCCGTCTCCGGCGGCCGGGGTTTCATCATGCACCCAGACGTGCGCAACGCTTTCCACGTCTCCGCGATGCGGCCCGGGTTCACCGGCGAAGTGATCTACTCGGTGGAGATCGGGGCGAGTGCCTGCAATGGGAAATTCAACCTCGGGATGCGGATCGGCGACACCGTCGTGGCGTTCCATCCCGGGGAAGAGGGCGGGAGGCTTCGGATCGAGAGACAGGGGGGGTACATGCCAGCCGGGGGGATGGGCGACAGGCACAAACTCTGGGTGTGGAATAGGGACATGGGGTTCACCCCCGCCCACGATGTGCTGCACCACCTGGAGGTCACACAATATCCGAACGGGCTGTTCAGGGTCAAGTTCACCGACGGTAGCGACCCCACCAAGACCTTCAGGGCCAGCTGGGAGGACCCGGGGCTCGTCGGCCAACCCTTCGGCGTCTATCGGGACGGCTCTTGGCCGGAGGGGGTCGTGTTCTTCGACAACCTGAAGATGACAGTCCCCTGATCCGGGGGCGTTTCTCAGGCGGTGGCGAGGTGGCGAGGTGGCGGGAGGATGCCTGCGCCCCTGGTCGGCTTGCCGTTGGCCGTCGGGTGCCCCCAGCCTATCCCGCTCCCACGTGTCCGCCCCCTGGGGAGGTTCGGACGAAAACTTGTTAAGATCTCTCTTAGGGTGGAACTGACAAGGGTGAGGGGATCCGTCCATTGGGGGGGATACCCCTGTATCCCGTTGAGTTGGCTTCGACGCATGGCGCCGAGGGCACTCACCGACACGCCATGAAACCGAAGCTGACAGCCGCTGAGGGGGGCGCCGCCCTTCCCCTTCGTGCGGGCGATGGGCGCGCTGCATCCGTATCGGCCGCCCCCGGTAGGTGGGCTTTCCGATCGGTGTTTGGGGGGCGATCGGCAGCGGCCAAACTGTTGGCGCTCGCGTCCCTCGGGGCGGGGATGTCGAGTTCGCATGCCTCCACTCTGTACCAGGAGACCTTCGACGCGGACGCCGCCACCACCGTAGAGTTCGTCTCGGCCTACCCGGCGTTCGCGGCGGCGGTGGGCGCCGGACGCGAGGTGACTGCCGCCGCCGGTCAGGCGGTCATCACCAACACGCTCGAAGACAATGGCCTCGGGCTCGCCGTCGTGCGCGGCTTCCCTGGCGAGGTGACCTACTCGGTGGAGATCGGCGCCACCTTGTGCGACGGGGCCTTCAACATCGGCATGCTGATCGGGTCGACCCGCGTCGCCTTCCATCCGGGTTACCCCGGGGGCGCCCTGCGCGTCGAGGGATTTGGCGGCTTCGGCAACCAGGATATGGGCTTCACCCCAGCCAACGGCGTGCTCCATCGCCTGGAGGTCAAACAGAACGCCGGAGGCGTCGTCGGCCTGTTCGAGATCACGTTCACCGATGGCGAGAACCCCGCCAACGTCTACACCAACTCCTGGATCGACGCGTCCCTGGTCGGCCAAGACTTTGGTATCTACCGGAGCGGCCCCCTTTCTGGGGAGAGCGGGCTCTTCGACAACCTGATGGCCTCCGACGGGGCCGCCGACCCGCTCCAGATCACCGAGATCGCCCTGCTGCCGAACGAGATGATCAGCCTCACCTGGATCTCCCTGCCGGGTGCGAGCTATACGGTTCTATGGTCGGAGAACCTGATCAACTTCGACGCCGACGTCACTGATGATGTCGGCTCTCAGGGCGAGACCACGACCTTCGTGTTCGAGAACCCGACCCTCGCGCTCGACCCGCCGTTGGAGGTGAGCCCGGAACTGTTTTTCAAAGTCAGGCAGAACAGCGGATGACGAAACCTCCAGCCCGACTCCGATTCCTCTCCCCTCCACCTCCAATAGGAAAGCAAACAGCAGACCTCCAGTGGCGCCAGTTGCCCCAGCCCGACATCGGGGAAGGGGGGACGCCGCCGCGGCACCTCAACCATAGAAACTGCAAGAAACAGAATGAAAACACTGTCCCCTTTCCGATCCAAGTCCTCCTCTCTCCGGGGTCGTAGTCTAGCGGTCGCCCTGGCAGCGAGTATGCTGGCCCCCGCGGCGAACGCGACCACCCTGTTCCTGGAGACTTTCGACACCGCCGCCGCCGACACGACCGCTTTCAACGCCGCGTATCCGACCTTCAGCACGACCGCGCCCGCGGGGAAAGCGGTGACGGCCTCCGGTGGCCAGGCCGTCATCACCGCCTCGGACAACAGCAACTTCTTGGCCTTCGCACAGGTTCCCGGGTTCGCCGGCGAGGTGACCTACTCGGTGGAGGCCGGGGCCAGCAACAGCGGCGGGAACTACAACGTCGGGATGATCATCGGATCGACCCTGGTGGCCTTCCACCCCGGGTTCGCGGGCGGAGCCTTGCGCGTCGTCGGTCCGGGTGGGTTTGGTAACCAGAACGTCGGGTTCACCCCCGCCAACGGGGTGCTGCACAAGCTTGAGGTCACCCAGAACTTCGGTGGTACCGTCGGCCTGTTCCAACTCAGGCTCACCGACGGGAACAACCCGGGGAACGTCTACACGAACAGCTGGACCGATGCAGCGCTGGTGAACGCGCCGTTTGGAATCTACCGCGATGGCCCGGCCGCGCCGGAGACCGGGTTCTACGACAACCTGATGGCCACCGCAATTCCCGAGCCCGGAGCCGCCTCCCTCCTGGGTCTTAGTTTACTCGGTTTGATATCCCGCCGCCGGCGGAAGGTATAGAGACATTCCCCAGATGGAGCCCGACAGCGTTGTAGGATGTGCTGTGGGGCTCCGCCCAAACGGCCTGGCCCCGTTCCCCCAATCCAGTCGGGTGGTCGGGGTCAGGTTTTTTCTGGGGCGGGGAATGTTCTCCCTAGATGCTGGCTGACGTGCCGGCCGGACAGCGCCCCATCTCCTAGACCCCACGGCTTCTCAACTTCTCCCCCATGCAGATCGCCCCCATGTTTTTCTCAGGCGCCCGATTCTGGAAAGGGTTCGCCTTCTTCCTGTTTGCGTCGGCGCATCCCGGTTCGGGTTTCGCAGACCTCGCCGCCTATGACGCGTCGATCACGGCCGATGAGACGACCGGTGGTCTTGTCCCGAGCGCGAAGTTGCTGACGGCGGCCAGCTTCACCGGGGGAAACAGCCAGGCGTTCGACTTCGGAGCGACCTCGGGGGACGTCACGATGGAGTTCATCCTCGAGGGTGACCCTGCCGCCTCGGGGGCTGTCGGCTATCTGGCGGTCGGCTCGGATTCTTCGAGCAGCCTTCGATACGAACAATGGAGTGACACCGGGCAGCTCGGTTTTACGGAGAGCGGCGTGTTGGACTACGTGTTTAGCCCCAGCGTGCTGTCACCTACTGCGCCGGTCCACATCGCCTACGTCTGGGACGGGGACGGGCGGATGAATCTCTATGAGAACGGGGTTGACGTCGGGCAGAGGACCGGGGTCGATGGCAGTTTCAACATGCCTTCGGGCTCGGGTTTCCTGGGCGGCGTGGGCGGGGGCTCCCAGGGGATGGTCGGGACGATACACCGGGTGACGGTCTACGATACGGTGCTCGCCCCAGAGGCGATCCGGCGCCATTCCGACGCCTATAACGGCGTTACCTATCCGCCGGTGATCGGGGCCTTCACCGCCAGCCCCGACGCCTATCTCGCCCCAGGGGCTTCCACCCTGACCTGGACCGTGTCCGGTGCACAGACCCTCTCCGTCAACGGGGTCGACGTCACCGGGCAGAGCAGCCTGGTCGTCGCCCCTGGATCGACGACCGACTATACCCTCTCGGCGACCAACGCCGATGGGACCGTCCAGGAGGTCGTCACGGTGACCGTCGACCCGGCCGCCCGTATCCTCGGCTTCACGGCCGACCGGCCGGTGATCGTTGCGGGCCAGAGTGTCACGCTCTCGTGGCAGACCCAGTTCGCTTCGACCTGGGCGATCGGCCCCTTCCCTGGGGACGTCGCCGCCCAAACCTCTGGGGGGGCGGGATCCATCGCGGTCGTGCCTGCCACCACCACCACCTTCACCATGACAGCGGGCGGACCCTTCGGGGGGGCCGCGGCCGGGGTCACGGTCGAAGTCGCCGTGCCGGCGGCCCATCCGGTGATCTCGGAGTTCATGGCCGATAACGATTCGGTGCTCGCCGACGGCGCCGGCGACTTCGAGGACTGGATCGAGATCTTCAACCCGACCGCCACCCCGATCGACCTCGCCGGCTACCACCTTACCGATGACCCGACCAACCTGACGAAATGGACCTTCCCTGCCCACGTGCTGCCCTCCGGGGGGCGGGTGGTCGTCTTCGCGTCGGGCAAGGTCACCGGGACGCCGCCCGGCGAGCTGCATGCGAACTTCCGCCTGGCGAAGGGCGGCGAATACCTGGCCCTGGTCGCGCCCGGTGGCGGACCCGTCCTCCATGAGTTCTCGCCGGCCTTCCCGCCGCAGTCGAGCGATGTGTCTTACGGGATATTCCACGGCGATCCGTCGAGGGTCCAGTTCATGGGTGTCCCGACCCCGGGGGCGGCGAACGACCCGACCCCACCGGCACCGAAGCCGGTGACTTTCTCGGTGGCGAGCCAGACCTTCACCGGTACCCTGGGCATCGTTCTCAGCTCGGCGACCGCGGGCGCGTCGATCTACTACACGACCGACGGCAGCGCGCCGTCGCCGGCGAACGGGACCCTGTACTCCTCGCCGGTCACCGTCGGCGCCACCACCCACCTGCGCGCGGTGGCGGAGTTCGCCGGGCAGTCGAGCCCGGTCTCTGGCGAGATGTACATCCGCCTCGCCGCCGACCTGGCGAGCTACCAGTCCGACCTGCCGCTGCTGGTCATCGACAACTTTGGCGGCGGCACGATCCCCGCCAAGGGTTCTAGCGGCACCGGCGCCGGGGTGCAGCAGGTCGAGCGGCAGAGCGCGGTCTGGGCGGCCTTCGACCGCGACCCCAGCACCGGCATGGTCTCGCTGGGCGCCGCCCCGCAGATGATCAGCCGCGTTGGCATCCGTGGCCGCGGCGCCTTCTCCTCAACCTGGTCACAGAAGCCGTACAGCGTCGAGGCCTGGGACGAGGCGGAGGCGGAGCGGGAGGTCGCCGTCCTCGACATGCCGAAGCACGCCGACTGGGTGCTCTACTACCCCGACCCCGGCCCCAACAGGGACTCTGCGCTGGTATACAACTCCTTCATGTACCAGCTGAGCAACAATATGGGCCGATACGCGGCGCGGCTTCGTTGGGTGGAGGCTTTCATCAACGAGGACGGCGGCGACCTGTCGCTCTCCGACCGGCGGGGGCTCTACGGGATCGTCGAGAAGGTCTCGCGCGGCGACGGGCGGCTCGACTTCAAGCGGTTGAGCGACGACGGTACGAGCGGGAGCTTCCTGTTGACGATCAACCGGATGGACTCGATCCCGCCCGGTGGCTTCCCGGCGGCCAACGGCGCTACGACCCCGCAGTTCTTCCACACCCGCGGGCCCAACCGGGTCGCCGAGACGCCGCCCAACACCCCTTCCCGGGGCGACGACATCCCCCGGCAGAGCAACGGCTTCCTCAACTTCGACAACCCGAACGGGTACAAGATCAACGCCGCCCAGCGCGCGGCGATCGAGAACTGGTTCGTCACCTTCGAGGATGTGCTCTACAACAACGCGCTCTGGCGCGACCCCGTCCTGGGCTACCCCAAGTACCTCGACGCCCAGGATTTCGTCGATTACTTCATCCTCAACAACCTCAGCCGCAACGGCGACGGGTTGCTGGTCAGCATCTTCCCCTGGGTCGGTGACGACGGGAGGCTGCGGATGGGGCCGGTCTGGGACTACAACTACTCCGCCGCCAGCTTCCAGGGCAGCGGTCCGCCCCAGGGCACCCTGTTCCACCGCGCGGACAGGCTTTGGTACGGGCGCCTGATGGCCGATCCCGATTTCGTCCAGCTCTACATCGACCGCTGGTTCTACCACCGCGACCGGGCGCTGGCGAACGCGGCGGTGCTCGCGGTCATCGACGGCCAGGCCGCGGAGATCGGGACCGTTCGTGCGGTCCGCCAGGGGCACCCCGACGCCGCCGCCTGGGAGGCGGAGCTGTCGGCCCTGAAGAGCTGGCTGACGGCACGGGCGGATTGGATCGACGCCCAGTTCGCGCCGCGGCCGGTCTTTACCGTCCCCGGCGGCGATGTGCCCGCGGGTTTCCGGGTGACGTTCAACTCATCGGCTGGGACGATCTACTATACGCTCGACGGGACCGATCCCCGGGCGCCCGGCGGCGGCGTCGCCAGCGGCGCACAGACCTACGATGGGGGCACGACCTTGACCTCCCTGGTCGGGACGGGTGCGCCGGTCCGCGCCCTCGTGCCGACAGCGGCCAACCCGGCCGCCGGCCTCGGGTGGGCCGCCGTCGGCTTCGACGACTCCTCCTGGCAGGCGGGCACGACCGGTGTCGGATACGACCGGAACTCGACCTACGGCGGCGAGATCAGCCTCGATCTCCGCGCCGCGATGGACGGGGTGAACACCGGCGTCTACCTGCGGGTCGGGTTCAATGTCGCCGACGCCTCCGCATACGATTCGCTGGTCCTGAGGATGAAATACGACGATGGCTTCATCGCCTATCTCAACGGCGTCCGCGTGGCGAGCGGCAACCCGCCCTCGGTGGCGGCCTGGAACTCGAGCTCGAACGGCGACCACCCGGATGCCGAGGCCCTCCGCTTCGTGGACTTCCCGATCGACCAGCACCTCGGCGCGCTGGTCGATGGGGCGAACGTCCTGGCGATCCATGGCCTCAACGGTGACCTGGTCAGCTCCGACTTCCTCATCGTCCCCGAACTCCGCGCCGGCCAGTCGGCGGCTGGGGCTGGGGTGGAGCTGGGGGGATCGACGCTGGTCACCGCCCGCGCCCTCGTCGGCTCGGACTGGAGCGCTCCGGCCGACTCCTACTTCTTCATCGGCACCGTCCCCGCTGGCGCCGGGAACCTGGTGGTCTCGGAAATCCACTACCGGCCGGCCGACGCCTCCCCCGCCGAACTCGCCGCGGGTTTCACCGACCGCGACGATTTCGAGTTCGTCGAGCTGTTGAACACCGGTGTGCAGACCTTGAACCTCAGCGGCGTGCGCTTCCTGCGCGTCGGCGGGCAGGGGATCGAGTTCGACTTCTCGACCAGCCCGCTGCGGACCCTCGCGCCCGGCGCGCGCGTGTTGCTGGTGAACAATGTCGCCGCCTTCCAGGCTCGCTATGGGACCGGCCTCGCGGGGCAGGTGGCCGGGGAATACTCGGGCAACTTGAGCAACGACGGGGAACTGCTGACGCTGGTCGACGCGGGGGGCTCGACGATCCACTCCTTCGCCTACAACGACAAGGCGCCGTGGCCGGAGGAGGCCGACGGCAACGGGTTCAGCCTGGTGCTCATCGACCCCGCCCGGACCCCGACGCCCGACCATTCGGATCCGTTCAACTGGCGAGGCAGCGTCGGCGTCGGCGGGACGCCGGGGGGGGCGGACGGCAACACGTACTCAAACTGGAAGGTGGTGAACGGTGTGCCGACTCCCGAGATCCACCCGGATCCCGACCGCGACGGGCGTGACACCCTGGTCGAATACTATCAGGGCACCTTGCCGACCACCCACGACTTCGCGCCGCCCTCGGGCGGCATGCGCGTCGAGGCGCTGCAGGTCGGCGGCGTCACCGACCGCTACCTCGTCTTCCGCATCGCGCGCAGCCTGACCGCCGACGATGTCGACATCGTCGTCCAGACCTCGGCCGACCTGGTCAATTGGGGTGGCGGGTCGGGGGCCGTCGTCTTTGTCGGCCGCGAGCGCGCCGGCGGGCCGGGCGAGACCCTGGTGTTCCGCTCCGCCGCCCCGCTCGCCTCCAACCAGCGCATTTTCGTCCGCTACAACCTCACCACCCGGTGAGGGGGGACTCCCGGGGGGCTCGGTTCACCCCGGACAGGCCGCCGCCGATCCTCCCCGGGTGGGGTTTGTCGATTTGTTGGCGGGGGATGTTAACGTTTCCCCGGTTTCGAAACTTCCATATGGGGCGACGCCATCGGATGCACGCCGACAACGAGAAAACACGCCAGTTCGCGATGCTTCTGACGGAGCATCAGGGTGCTTTGCGTTCGTTCGTCGTCGGCCTGATCCCCGGGCACCCCAACGTTCTCGACCTGCTGCAGGACATCAACCTGATCATCTGGCAGAAGAAGGACCGCTTCGAGCTGGGCACGAATTTCCGAGCCTGGGTGTTCACCATCGCCCGCCACCGGATCATGAACGAGCGCAAGAAGCTGAGGCGCGGCGACTGGCTGGTCTTCGACGACGATGTCGCCAGCGCGCTGGCTAGGGAGGGGCCGGTTGAGGACCAGTCCCCCGGGTGGGTTGAGGATAGACACCAGGCGCTGGAGCGGTGCATAGCGAAGCTGCGTGCGAAGGACCGGGACCTCCTCGAGGTGCGCTACACCTCGAAGGTCGAGATGGAGCGCTTCGCGGCGGAGGTCGGGAGGTCGGGAGGTCGCGCGCCTCGCTGAGGGTGACGCTCTTTCGCCTGCGGTCCCAGCTGCGCAAATGCATGGCCGACCAGCTGGGGTCAGAAGGGGGGGCGGCATGACACGGGGCGAGTTCGAGGAGGCGATCTTCACGCCGACGGGACGGCGACGTGGGTCTACCGGGTCGCCCAGCCCAAGTCGGCGGAGTCCAGGCAGTTCGTCCGCTTCGTCGCCGAGCAGCGCTGAAGGTCGCGACGACCGGTCACCCGAGAACCGATGGCTATCTGTACGACGATATCTGGAGCCCTCCCGGCCCCGCCACACGATCCTTGGGGGACCCCGGTGCGTGTCGATACCGCCGGCCGGCATCCCCCGTGCGGCGAGGTGACGATGGTCGATATCTTCTCGCGCCCGGCGATCGAACGCCAGCGCCGGGAAGCTCGCTTACAATCCTCCTGTTTCAGGGTAGCCCCCCGTTTTGATGAAGCGGGGGGTTCGTTTCGTTGTAACGTTTTCGGCTTCAGATTGATTTACCATATGGTGGGGTGCCTTTTCGCCGGAGCCCGATTGGGTAGTTCCACTTACGAAAGTTGGGCAAGTGCCGTCATTGCTAGGGCACCGGTTCTATAGAAAGGTGGCGGAACCCCAAGTGTCCTATCTGTGGGGGATGGACTGCCCCCCGAAACAGTTTTCTTCCTTTTTTTGGGTAAGATTCACCCTAGCCAGGAATAGTTACACGAAGCAATGACCCTACACCTTCCCCCCATTTGTCTCGCCGTGCTCGCGTGCGCGACCCTCCCGGCCGCCGCCGCCGAACCGCTGTCGTTCAACCGCGACATCCGGCCGATCCTTTCCGAGCACTGCTTCTCCTGCCACGGCGTCGATTCCGAGCACCGCAAGGGCGGCCTGCGGCTGGACGTCCCGGAGGCCGCATACGGCGAGGGCAAGAGCGGCGAGATCGCCATCGTGCCCGGCAAACCGGAGGAGAGCGAGATCTGGTACCGGATCGCCACGGATGACGACGACGACGTCATGCCGCCGACCAAGATCAAGAAGCGCCTCAGCGACGCCGAGAAGCAGACCCTCAAGCGCTGGATCGAGGGGGGCGCGCCCTACCAGAAACACTGGGCCTTCGAGGTCCCCAAGGTCGGCGCCGCGCCGGCCGGCGGGCACGCCATCGACAGCTACCTCGGCGCCGCGATGGAGGGCGGCGGGCTGGCGCCGACCGCCGAGGCGGACCGCAGCACCCAGATCCGCCGGGTCGCCTTCACGCTGACCGGGCTGCCGCCGAGCGCAGAGGAGCTGGACCAGTTCCTCGGCGACCGCGAGCCCGGCGCCTACGAGCGGATGGTGGACCGCTACCTCGCCTCGAAGCACTACGGCGAGGAGATGGCGCGACACTGGCTAGACGTGGCCCGCTACGCGGACACCCACGGCATGCACCTCGACAACGAGCGGCAGATGTACGCCTACCGCGACTGGGTGGTGGGGGCCTTCAACCGCAACTTGTCCTTCGACCAGTTCACGATCGAGCAGGTCGCCGGCGACCTGCTGCCGAAGCCCTCGGTCGACCAGATGGTGGCGACCGGCTTCAACCGCTGCAACATCACCACCGGCGAGGGCGGCACCATCCCGGAGGAGTTCATCTTCCGCTACGCGGTCGAGCGCGCCTCGACGACCGCCCAGACCTGGCTCGGCCTGACCGCCAGCTGCGCGGTGTGCCACGACCACAAATTCGACCCGATCACGGCCAAGGACTTCTACTCCTTCTACGCCTTCTTCCACTCCAACGCCGACCCAGCCCTCGACGGCAACGCCCTGCTCACCAACCCGTCGATCAAGGTGACGCCCCCGGACTACGACGCCAAGATCGCCGCGTTCACCAAGCGCACCGCCGACCTGCAGGCGAAGGCCGACGCCATCGGCAAGGAGGTGGCCTCCAGATACAAGGACCCGGGGGATTCGCTCGTCCCATCGAGGGTCTCCGAGGTGGAGCACGTCTGGTTCGAGGACGCCTTCCCGGCCGGTTCGAAGGTGACGACCCAGGGGCACCCCCTGGCCTACTCGGCGTCGCCGGCACCGGTGTTCAGCGGCAACGCATCCATCAAACGCGGCGGACCGGGCATCGCCCAGGACTTTTGCGAGAACGTGGCGCCGCCGCTGGTGGTACCCCAGGGCGCGAAGTTCTTCGTCCACGTCTATCTCGACCCGGCGGACTTGCCGAAGGAGATCATGGTCCAGTTCTTCAACAACGGTTGGAACCACCGGGTGTTCTGGGGACAGGACGTGATCCCCTGGGGCAAGGCCGGTACCGGCGAGCGCCACCGCGCCGGGGATCTGCCGGGGGCGGGCAAGTGGGTGCGGCTCGAGCTGCCCGCCGGGAAGATGAACCTCGCCCCGGGCACCCCGGTCACCGGATACGCCTTCGCGGTCCAGGGCGGCACGGCCTACTTCGACAAGATGGGGATGGTCGGCAAGTCCGACCCGGCGGGCGATCCGACCCGCTCGTTCATCGTCTGGCGGAAGGCCGCCGCCGGCAAGGACACCAAGGGCGCCCCGGGCGACATCAACGCCTGGCTCAAGGAGGGGCCGGACAAAGAGCGCACGCCGGAGCAGCTGGAGCGCCTCAAGATCTACTACCTGCAGCATGTCTGCGCCGAGACCAAGCCCCGCTTCGCGGAGACCGCCGGGGCCATCGCCGCGGTGGCCAAGGAGCGTTCGGGCTACGAGGCCTCGATCCCCTCGACTTTCGTCTGGCGCGACCTGCCCAAGCCCCGCGAGAGCTTCGTCATGCTGCGCGGCGCCTATGACAAGCCGGGCGAGAAGGTCGTGCCGGACACGCCGGCGGTGCTCCCGCCCCTGAAGAAGGCGGACCCCGACGGGCGGGCGACGCGGCTCGACCTGGCCAACTGGCTGGTCTCCCGCGAGAACCCGCTGACCGCACGGGTCACCGTCAACCGCTTCTGGCAGCAGGTGTTCGGCGTCGGGCTGGTGAAGAGCAGCCACGACCTCGGCACCCAGGGCGACCTGCCCAGCCACCCGGAGCTGCTCGACTGGCTGGCGGTGTGGTTCCAGGAGGAGGGCTGGGACGTCAAGAAGCTGATGCGCATGATGGTCACCAGCCAGGCCTTCCGCCGCGCCAGCGCCGCGCCGGCGCAGAATTGGAAAGACGACCCGGAGAACCGCCTCCTGGCGCGCGGGCCGCGCATCCGCCTGGACGCCGAACAGCTGCGCGACTCGGCGCTGTTCGCCAGCGGCCTGCTGAAGATGCAGATGGGCGGCAAGGGGGTGAAGACCTACCAGCCGCCGAACATCTGGGAGCCGGTCGGCTTCCGCGGTTCGAACACCGCCACCTACCGGCGCGACAACGGCGACGCCCTCTACCGCCGCAGCATCTACACCTTCCTCAAGCGCACCGCGCCCGCCCCCTTCATGGCCAACTTCGACGCGCCGAACCGCGAGGCCTCCTGCTTCCGCCGCGAGCGCAGCAACACCCCGCTGCAGGCCCTGCAGCTGCTCAACGACGTGCAGTATTTCGAGGCCGCGCGCGGGCTGGCGACGCGCATGATGGCCTCCTCGACCGACGGCAAAGAGCGCTTCGCCTTCGCCTATCGCGTCGTGTTGTCGCGCGAGCCGAGCGAGGAGGAGATGCAGATCGTCGGTGCCTTCTTCCGCAAGCAGCTGGAGAAGTATCGCGGGGCGCCCGCCGAGGCCGACAAGGCGATCAAGTTCGGCGACTCCCCGCCGCCCGCCGGGGTCGACGTCCCCGAGCTCGCCGCCTGGACCCAGGTGGCCAACCTGATCTTGAACCTGGACGAGAGCATCGTCCGCAACTGACCACCCCCATGATCCCAGAAGCCCAGTTCGCCCTCAACCGCCGCCAGTTCTTCGGCCAGTCCGGCCTTCGCCTCGGCGGCGTCGCCCTGCCCTACCTCCTCGGGGGGGCGTTCTCCGGCCGCGCCTCGGCCGCCTCGGAGGTCCACCCGGCCCTCTCCGGGTTCCCGCACCACAAGCCGAAGGCGAAGGCGGTCATCTACCTGCACATGAACGGCGGGCCCTCGCAGCTCGACACCTGGGACTACAAGAAGGACCTGATCAAGCATTACGACGAGGACCTCCCCGACTCGGTGCGCAAGGGGCAGCGCCTGTCGACGATGACCAGCAAGCAGGCGAAGTTCCCAGTGGCGCCGTCGAAGTTCAAGTTCGCCCAGCACGGCCAGTGCGGCCGCTGGGTCAGCGAGCTGCTGCCGCACACCGCGAAGGTGGTCGACGACATCGCGCTGATCAAGAGCGTCCACACCAACGCCATCAACCACGACCCGGCCTGCACCTTCGTCTTCTCCGGCACAGAGATCCCGGGGCGCCCGAGCCTCGGCTCCTGGGTCTCCTACGGGCTCGGCGCCGAGACCAGCGACCTGCCGGCCTTCGTCGCCCTGATGCCGCGCTACCCGAAGGACTCCAACGGCCAGGCGCTCTACAGCCGCCTCTGGGGCTCCGGCTTCCTGCCCGGCAAGCACACCGGCGTCGTCCTGCGCTCGGCGGGCGACCCGGTGCTCTACCTCGACAACCCGCCCGGCGTCGACCGCGAGGACCGCCGCGCGCTGCTGGACACGCTCGGCAAACTGAACAGGAAGAGCTTCGACGCCTTCGGCGACCCCGACATCCAGACCCGCATCGCCCAGTACGAGATGGCCTTCCGCCTGCAGGCCAGCGTGCCGGAGCTCACCGACATCTCGGGGGAGTCGAAGGCCACCCTCGACCTCTATGGCCCCGAGGTGAAGAACACCGGCTCGTTCGCCTCCACCGCGCTGCTGGCCAGGCGGCTGGTCGAGCGCGGCGTGCGCGTGGTGCAGCTCATGCACCGCGGCTGGGACTCGCACGGCAACCTGCCCTACGAGCTCACCAACCAGTGCCGCGACAGCGACCAGGGGGTGGCGGCGCTGATCCAGGACCTCAAGGAGCGCGACATGCTCGACGAGACGCTGGTCGTCTGGGGCGGCGAGTTCGGCCGCACGGTCTACTCGCAGGGCACGCTGACCAAGGAGAAGTACGGCCGCGACCACCACCCGCGCAACTTCTGCATGTGGATGGCCGGCGGCGGGATCAAGGGCGGCATCGTGCACGGCGAGACCGACGACTTCAGCTACAGCCCGACCCTCGACCCGGTGCACGTCAACGACGTCAACGCCACCATCCTGCACTGTCTGGGCATCGACCACGAGCGCTTCACTGTCCGCAACCAGGGCCTCGACGTGCGCCTGACCGGCGTCGAAGAGGCGAAGCCGATCAAGGCGATCCTGGCGTAGGGGACATCCCCAGATGGGGGGCGGCGACGGCCTAGGGGAGCCCCCTTCCCGTCGCCCCGGCGTGAGCTGTGGTCGCTGTCACGCCACGGGCGTGAGCTGTAGCCACGAGCGTGAGCGAGTGGACGGGTGGTGCCTGGCCCGCCGCGCCTTCTCCACTCGCTCACGCTCGTGGCTACGTCATGGCTACGGGCAGGTCGCCCGGTTATACGGTGTGCCGGGGTCCGATATTTTCCGATTCTTCCCGGTCGAACGTCAAAAGTGGCAAACAGGCAATAGGTTCGATCCCACTGGCTTGTGACGATTCCTGTGGGGGTCATTGCCGGTACCTAATCCAGCCCATACAGCACATGAAAATAAAGAAGTCCTCAGCAACTTGCCTCTCGATCTTAGCCTGCATGCTCGGTGGAGCTGGTGCGGCGACGACCTACCAGGACATCGTCCTTGCCGACAACCCGGACTACTATTGGACATTTGACGAGGCCTCCGGCAACACGTCCAACCTCGGTTCCCTAGGTTCTGGAGGGGGTGGTAACGACCTGGTTCCTGGCGGCAGCGAAGTCCGCGGGCCGAGCACCAACAACGCCGGGGGGCTGTCGCTGGGGAATGGTGCCTTCTTCCCAAACACGGGGGGGGCGGCTTCCGAGATGTGGGTGGCCGGCGGCCTGAGCGATGGCGGCTATACCCAGTACATCATCGAGTTCTGGTTCCGCGATGACGCTCCGGCCAAGGCCGCCGAGTATCTGTGGGACCACTCGGTCCCCGGGTTGCCGTACGGCAACGACCCCGCCGCCATCGTCGGTTTCGACATTGCCGGGACACAGGCCAACTTCGAGGTGTTCTCTGGCACCCGGACGGGCACGGATGGCCCGGACGTCAGCGATGGGAGCTGGCACCACATGGTCGTCGGGATCGATTCGACCGCGGGGCACTACATCTACCTCGACGGGGCGCTCCACAGCCACCAGCCCGAGACGATCTCTGACTGGGGGGGCGGTCAGAGCCTCACGATCGGGGGCAACAGGTTCGCCGGTGGTTCGAACCAGCTGACGGGGGCGATCGACGAGTTTGCGATCTACGGGACGACGACTGCAGAGCTGGCGGCGAAGACCGCGGCCGTCGCCGCCCACTTCAACGCCATCCCCGAACCGACCGCCGGTCTGCTGCTCGGGCTCGGTGCATGCGTGGCTCTGAGACGCCGCCGCCTCGGGTAGCGGGGAAGCCTGAGAGCCAGCAGCATATTTAAATCCACCTCCTACAACAGGATCCCCCTCTTCTCTCTACGAGAAGGGGACGTGCAACAGGATAGAAACACGCCCTCTTCCCAGGAGCCACCCCGGCTCCTGGGGGGAGGCGTCAACCGGGCCGATCCGGTATCCCCGTTCCCTCCCTTCGGGATCTCGAAACAGGCATCGAAGCTCCGGAACCAGAACCTCCATGAAAGCCGCCCTCATCGACCTGCGCTCATTCGCCGCGGCGTCCGTCATCTCTACCATCGCTTCCGCCGGCCCTGTCGGCGCCGCGCAGATCCCCGTGGACGGGGGCTACACGGCGACGCCGACGACGCTTCCCCCCACATATGAGGACTCGGGCGGAACCGAGTTGACCGACGGGGATCTCGGCACCCTGGTCTGGCCGGATGCGGGCACCGACGCCGTCCCGCTTACCGGCTGGCAGAACGTCGACGCGACGGCGACCTTCAACTTCACCGGGCCGGTCAACATCGGCAGGATCGTCGCCTGGTTCGCCGACAGCGATGGCAACTCGGGGGTCGGGCTCCCGGAGAGCGTCCGCGTCACCACCACGGGCGGGTTCGACCAGCTGTTCCCGGTGACCAACCCCGACGGTTCCGGGACGACGGTGGCGATCGTGCTCGACGGCTTCGACATCACGACCGACAACGTCACTTTGGAGATCGCGCGCGACACCGCGCTGGACAACCCCGTATGCTGCGGGGGCGTCTACGAGTGGACGATGATGTCGGAGGTCCAGTTTTTCACCCCGGGTCACGCGACCCCGCCGATGCTGCTCACCCCGCTGGCCGTCGATCTGGGCGATGTGCTCGACGATGCGGGGGTGGTGACGGGCGGCTTCAACATCAGCAACATCGCGACAGCGACATCGGACCTCACGATCAGCGGCGTTTCGCTCAGCGGCGCCGATGCCGCCAACTTCACGCTCGGGGTCTCGCCGTCGAGCCTGATGCCTGGCGAGGTGGGGCAGGTGGGCCTCAGTTTCGATTCGGGCGGCGTCCCCGGGACCTATTCCGCCAACGTCGATATCTCTAGCAACGACGCCGATAGCCCCGCCTCCGTCCCGGTGACCATCGAAGTGTTCTCCCCCCTCGTGCCATCGACGGCCTACCAGCAGGCGGTGATGGCCTCGGGGCCGATGCTCTACTGGACCTTCGACGAGGTGGGCGACACCGACGATGCCATGAACCTCGCCAGCAACCTACCGACGAACCGGCTGGTCGCCCAGGGGGGAGCCACCCGCGTGTCCTCGACCACCACCGCAGGGGGGGTCAGCCTGGGCCGTGCGGCCTCCTTCGACGGGCTGCCGGGCTCCCGGTTTTTTGCATCCGACCTCGCCCCTGAGGGGACGATCGACCAGTTCGCGATCGAGTTCTGGTTCAACCCCTCCTTCGCGACCCCGCAGTACATCAGCGAGACATCGGACGGGTCGGGTACCTTCAACCTCCCGGGGGTGATCTATGGGTACAACGCGCACTCGGCCGACGAGTTCGAGATCTTCGCCGGCGTCCGCTCGGGGACGCCGATCTCTCCTGCCACGGGCACCTGGCGCCACGTGGTGGTCGCCCACTACGGGGAGGGGACGGTCGAGATCTATATCGATGGCGTCGCCGCCCTGGTGACCGGCGACTATTCTTCGGTACACGCCTTCGGCGGCATGGGGATCGGTGCGACCTCGCTCGGTGCGGGTACGGACCCGTACGGCGGGCTGGTCGACGAATACGCCATCTACGACTTGGGTGGCGTCGGCGACATGGCGGCCCAGCAGGCGCACGTCGCAGGCATCGCGGCGCACTTTTCGGTGTCCGACGACCCGCTGGGTTTCCGCATCACCGACATCACGCTCCTGCCGAACAATCAGATCAGCATCACCTGGATCTCGCGCCCGAACACCGATTACTCGGTTTTCTGGTCGTCCGACCTCGCCAACTTCGATGCCGACGTGGACGACTTCGTCCCTTCCCAGGGCAGCACGACGACCTTCGTCTTTGACAACCCGAGCGTGGACTTCGAAAACCCCGAAGGCCTGCCGAACGTCTTCCTGAGGGTGTCCGAGAACTGACGGGTGAGGCGGAGGATTCGGGCCGGCCGATCCCTCGGCTCCCGCATGTAGTTCCGGGCATTTCTTTTGAGTATATGACCACCTCTGGCGATCGGTCCAGATCGCTTGGGATCCCAACCGGTTGCTGCCCGGATCAACGGGCGTCTCGACGTTCGATATCTTCCGATCCTTCCCGGTCGAACGTCAAAGGGGGGTGGGGTCGCTAGGATGCATGTTGTGGGGAGTATCCAGCTCTGCTGGAGGGCGGGAACTTCTATCCTAAACAAACACGTATCCTCGACATCCAATGAGATCCTACAGAAATATGGCCTTGGCCACCGTCGCTTCCGCGTTCATCGCTGGCGCCGCCTCATCCCATGCCGCGATCATCGCCGGCGTGACCTACACGTATGACAACAAGGCCAGCCTGGCTCTCGCCCATGGGCCGGACAACAACTACAGCGCCACCAGCGACCCGAATGCCCTCAGCGGCGCCCTCGGCAACCTGACCGACGGCCAGGGGCAGGCGGGCGTTTACGTGCCGGGGACCTTCTTTTGGGGCACGCCCGAACTCGGGACGATCTACAACCACGCCGATGCGAACATCCCCTCCGTCCCGCAGCCGCAGCTCACCTTCACCCTGCCCGGGACGTATAACCTCAGCAGCGTGACGATCCACTATGGGGTGCGGACCGCTTCGGCCGTGGAGGCGCCCTCGTCGGCGGACATCGCGGTCGGGGGAGGGGGGTTCGCGAACCACACCGGCTTCGACAACACCGCCTCGGTCAACAACTTCGGCGACATCCGCAGCAACACCATCAATCTCGGCGGGGCCGTCGGCAGCTCGGTGACGATCCAGATCCGTGGAACGCAATCGCCGCTGGCGGGCACCGCCTGGCTCGGCCTGACCGAGATCGAGTTCGACGGGACGCTGATCCCCGAGCCGGCGGCGGGCCTGTTCCTCGGGCTGGGCGCCTTCGGGCTCGTCCTGCGCCGGCGCCGCCGGCTGTAGGTTCGAGTTGAATACTCTCTAGAGGTGCTATGGACGCCGTCCCCACATTCCCCCAAAGGATCTGGGGGCGGCGTTTTGCCTCTCTCGCGATCCCGCTGACCCTGGCGTTCGCCGGATCTTCCCCCGCCGCCCGGGTGGTCGTCGACGGTGGCTACACGGCGACGCCGACGACGCTGCCCCCCGTATACGAGGACACCGGCGGGACCGAGCTGATCGACGGCGACGTCGGCACCCTCGTCTGGCCGGACGTGGGCACCGACGTCGTCCCGCTCACCGGCTGGCAGGACATCGACGGCACGGTCACCTTCAACTTCACGGCGCCGGTGAACATCGGCAGGATCGTGGCCTGGTTCGCGGACAGCGATGGCAACGCCGCGGTCAGCGTGCCCGAGAGCATCCGGGTGACGACCACCGGCGGCTTCGACCAGCTCTTCCCGGTCACCAACCCCGGCGGCAGCGGGACAACGGTGGGGCTCGAGCTGGATGGCTTCGACATCACCACCGACAACGTCACCCTGGATTTCGCCCGCAACTCCGCCCTCGACAACCCCTTCTGCTGCGGCGGCGCCTATCAGTGGATGATGATCTCCGAGGTCGAGTTTTTCACGCCGAGCGCCGCCGATTCGCCGACGCTGGTCGGTCCGGCTGTAGTGGATCTCGGCCGGGTCGCCAACACCTCGTCGGCGGTGGCCGCGCAGTTCGACGTGAGCAACGTCGCGACCACGACCGCCGACCTCAACATCTCCGGGGTGTCGTTTAGCGGGGCGGACGCGGGGAGCTTCACGACGGGTACGGCCCCGTCGACCCTGACCCCGGGTCAGTCCGGCCAGGTGACCTTTACCTTCGACCCTAGCGGCGCCGCTCCGAGGGTCTACAGCGCCGACCTGGAGATCGCCAGCGACGACCCCGCCAGCCCGACGGTGATCCCGGTCTCGGTCGAGGTGGTCACCCCGCTGACCCCCTCCACCCCGTACCAGCAGGCGGTGGTCGCCTCGGACCCCTTGCTCTACTGGACCTTCGACGAGGCGGGCGACACTGACAACGCCCGCTGCATGACCAACGACGTCCCGGAGAACGATCTCGTCCCCCGGGGCGCCGCGACGCGGGTACCGTCGACGGTCACCGGTGGTGGCGCAGACCTGGGGCGGGCCGCCGCCTTCGACGGGGGTTTGGACACGCGCTTCCTCGCCCCCGACCTGTCCGACACCACGCTCCCAGTCACGGAGATCGCGCAGTTCGCGGTAGAGCTCTGGTTCAAGGCCGACGACAGCTCCGCGCGCTACCTCCTGGAGGCGGACTCCGAGGTGGGCGCGATCTCCCAGCCAGCCCTCACCTTCGGCTTCGGCATCGAGGGGCTCGTCGACGATTTCGCCATCACATCGGGCGGGGCGACCGCGGTGGGCCTGACCGACCCTGCCGCCTGGCACCATGCGGTGGTGGCGCACTATGCGGCCGGCGACGTGGAGATCTATATCGACGGGGTCCCCTCCACACCCTCCGGTTTCTCCTCGGCGCTGCAGGCCTTCGGGAGGCTCTCGGTGGGCGCCCCCTCGACGATCAACTTCGGGGGCTTCAGCCCGTTCAGCGGCCTGATCGACGAGCTGGCGATCTATGACCTGAGCGGCTTGGCCGACGACACGGCGCGCCGGGCTCACGTCGCGAGCATCGCGGCCCACAGCTCGGTGGCGGATGATCCCCTCGGGCTGCGCCTCACCGACATCTCCCTGGAGCCCGGGAACCGGATCAGCATCACCTGGGCGTCGCGTCCGAACGTGAACTATTCGATCTTCTGGTCGTCCGACCTCGCCAACTTCGGTGCCGACGTCGATGATTTCGTCCCCTCCCAGGGGACCTCCACGACCCATGTATTCGACAACCCGAGCGTGGACTTCGAGAACCCCGAAGGCCTGCCGAACGTTTTCCTGAGGGTATCCGAGAACTGATGGGTGGGGCGGATTCGGGTTCAGAGAAGCTCGGGATAGACACTGGAGAACCGGAGGTGGTCGGGCGGGCGAGGAGCCCTTTCCGCCAGGCGCGCCACCCTGCTCGCCAGATCGCCACGACACCCCCCCCTGCGGCGATGCCCGAGGCTCGCCATTCGCCTCTTCGCTCCCTAGACTCATACTAACGTTCTGACCCGATGACCCTCCCGAACCCGTCTCGACTCTTCTGTCTGACCGCCGCATGGTTGTGTTCCTGCATGCTCGCGGCATCGCCGGCCGGCGCCCGGGAGGCGGGGCGGCTGTTCTTCTCCTGTGCGGAGGACAACGACCTCTACCGGGTGATGACGGCGGACGGGGAGCGGTACCCCCGTGCGGGTTCGCCAGAGGAGGCGGTCGCCAAGGCCCCGGCGGGTGCCGGCGTGCTGATCCTCGCCGACGGATACCCGGCGGAGGTCACCGCGCTGAGCGCGGAACTGTTCGAGGCCGCCGAGAAGAAGAGGTTGCGGTTGTTCGTCGAGTTCCCCTCGGCGCTGCCCGGGATCGAGGTGGGCGGCGTCCGCCGGACGGACCTCGAACGCGCCGTGGTCTCGTCGGGGGTCTTCGGGCCGTCCCTCGAACCCGATCAGATCCTCGCCATCCACGACTGCCACTATGTCGATGCGGAGGCGGCCGACCCCCACCTGGTGGTCGCGAAGGTGGCCGGGTACGACATCGCCCCTTTCGGGCTGGAGGGTACCGACCCCAGACCCCTGCTCTTCGAACATCCGGACAAGGAGATCCTCGTCTCCACCACCAAGCTCAGCCAGTTCGTCACCGCCCGGTACGCCCCGCAGGCGGCGATGGGGGCGATCTGGCAGATGGTCCTCAGCTGGCTCCAGCCCGGCGCCCGCCCCCCGGCCCTCAGCTGGACGCCGACCGTCCGCCCGACGTATTCCAAGGACGAGCGGCTTCCGGCGGACGCGGTACGGAGGGCGGTCGCCCGCGGCATCGACTGGCACACGCGGGCGACGATGCTGGTCGGCGAGCCGTGGAAAGGGGAGCTCGACAAGTACCACGCCACCAACCCCGTCGGCCCACCGCCGGGCGAGGGGATGGAGCCAGGCGACGGAGGTTTCGGCCTGCTGGAGGGCTTCGCCTCGAAGATCTACCACGACGGGACCCAGCCGGTGCGCTGGTGGATCCGCAGCGACTGCAACGGCGAGAGCTCCCTCGCTTTCGCCCTGCGGGCGAAGCTGGACGGGGACCGGCGCAGCGGCGAGATCGCCGGCAACCTCCTCGACTTCCTCTACCTGGAGTCCGACTTCCAGAAAAAGGATCCGTCCAAGGCGGACTACGGTCTGCTCCGCTGGGGGAAGGGGTCGGGTTCCCTCTACGCGGACAACGACATCAAGGTCATCCTGGGCGCGATCGGGACCGCCGCCGTTCTGGATACCCCCAAGTGGGACGAGGCTCTGCTGCGGAACATCCTCGCCAACTTCCGCACCACCGGTCCTCACGGCTACCGGCCCGCTTCGATCGCCGATGGCGCTCTCAACGCGAACGGCTGGCGGCACTACTGGAGGCTGCCGCATCGGCACTACGCGCCGCATTTCCAGGCTTGGATCTGGGCCTCCTACCTCTGGCTGTACCACAAGACGGGGCACGAGCCGCTGCTCACCCGCACCCGGGGCGGCATCCGTAGCATGATGGAGAACTACCCGGGCGGGTGGAGGTGGACGAACGGGATCCAGCAGGAGCGGGGGCGGATGCTGCTCACCCTCGCCTGGCTGATCCGCGTCGACGACCGGCCCGAGCACCGCGCCTGGCTGGGGCAGATGGCCGACGACATGTTCAAGTCGCAGGTCGATTCCGGGGCCATCCTCGAGGAGCTGGGGCCGGCAGGCAGCGGCCTGTTCTCCCCACCGCGATCCAACGCGGCCTACGGGAAGAACGAAGCTTCCGCGATCCACGAGAACGGCGACCCGATGGCCGACATGCTCTACACCTGCAACTTCGCCTCCCTGGGTCTCCACGAGGCCTATGCGGCCACCGGCGAGAAACGGTATAAGGAGATGGCCGACCGGCTGGCGGAATTCTTCGTCCGCATCCAGGTGAGGAGCGAGGCCCACCCCTGGTTGGACGGCGCCTGGTTCCGGGCCTTCGACCACGAGAAGTGGGACTACTGGGGCTCGAACGCGGATCACGGCTGGGGGGCGTGGAGCGTCGAGGTCGGCTGGACGCAGGCCTGGGTCCCGACCTTCCTGGCGATGCGCGAGCTGGGGGTGAACCTGTGGGAGATGAGCGAGGGCAGCCGGATCGGCGAGCACTGGGAGAAGGTCAAGGCGCAGATGCTCCCCGACGGTGATCTCGAGGTGCCCGGGTCGAAAGCGGTCAAGCATGCCGCAGTGGGCAGGCCGGTCACCCTGGCGACGGAACCGACCCCTCCATACCGGGATCACGGAGCGAAGGTATTGAGCGATGGCCGCACCGGGACTTTGGATCACGGTGACGGGTCATGGCTCGGGTTTCATGGGGAGGACCTTGAGGCGACCATCGACCTGGGGAAGGCGATCGAGATCGGGAAACTTGGGGCGGTCTTCCTCCAGAGGCCGGGCTCGGCGATCTACCTGCCGGAGGCCGTCGAGTTCTCCGTCGCCAAGAACCCCGAGAAGTTCTACCCTTTCAAAGAGGTGACCCCGGAGGCGCCTGAGAAAGATACCGACCGTGTGTTCTCGACCACCGTCTCGGCAGAGAGGCCCGCGGTGGCCCGCTACGTCCGCGTCCGGGCGCGGAACGTCGGGGCGGTCCCGGCCGGCCGCCCGGCGGCGGGGACGAAGGCCTGGCTGTTCGTCGACGAGCTCATCGTCGAAGGGCCTTCCCGCTGACCCCCCCCAATAATTGAATACGACCGACTTCATGAATCTCGAACCATCCAACATCTGGCACGTGGGCAACTGGTGCGCGCACGGCGGCAACACCTTCCGGGAGTCGGCCTTCCGCACCTCCGTCAAGGACTTCGAGGTGCTGAACTACGCGAGGTACCTGGTCGAGGCCCTGGGGAAGATCCCCGGTGTTGCCGTGGAATCGACCCCCTCCTGGGAGCTCTACAAGATGTCGCCGGCGGGGTTCTCCGAGCGCCTGGCCTGGGCGGACGCCATCATCTTCGGCGACGTCGAGACGCAGTCGCTGCATCTCAACCCCTCGTTTTTCAGGGACCAGTTCGACAGCAAGTACGTGACCTTCCCCGACCGCTTCGACATCCTGAGGGGCTGGGTCGAGGGCGGTGGCCACTTCCACATGAACGGGGGCTGGTTCAGCTTCTCCGGCCACCAGGGGTACGGCGCCTGGGGGCGCAGCCGCTGGCAGAAGGACTGCGAGGGGCAGGTGCTGCCGGTGGACTGCATCGAGGGCGACGACCTGATCGAGTCGACGGCCTCCTTCGAGGTGCGCGTTTCCGACACGTCGCACCCGGCGGTCCGGGGGCTCGACTGGTCTGAGGTCCCGCCGATCCTCGGTTTCAACGAGACGCGGCGGTCGGAGGGCGGCCATGTGATCATGGAGATCCGCAACGGGACGAGCTGGTACCCGCTGCTGGCGGAGCGCCGGGTCGGGCGGGGGCGGTGCACGGCCTGGACGACGGGGATGAGCCCGCACTGGGGGATCAACCTGATGAAGTGGGAGCACTACGACCAGTTCCTGAGACAGCTGTTCATCTCGGCAGACCCGGGCGTGGGCGGGTCAGGCGAAGAAGCCGCTGGGCGGGAGCCGGTGCGGGGTGTGTCCGGCGGGCGGGTGGTGTCCAATTGATCCCATGGCAGCCGAACCGGGAGGGGCGGATCGTTTTTTTCTGGCAGGTGTCTGTCTGGTGGCCTCGCTGGGCGGGCTGCTCTTCGGCTTCGACACGGCGGTCATCGCGGGGACGACCGAGCGGGTGAAAGGGCAGTTCGGCCTGGACGAGTTCATGCAGGGCTGGTTCGCGAGCTCCGCCCTCGTCGGCTGTGTCTTCGGAGCGGCTTCCGCCGGTGCCCTCGGCGACCGCTTCGGGCGGCGGCCGATGTTGCAACTTGCGGCGTTGCTGTTTTTCGTGTCCGCCCTGTTCTCGGCGGTCCCGGAGGACTTCGGTGTCCTCATCGCCGCCCGCGTGGTCGGTGGTCTCGGGGTGGGGGTGGCATCGGTGCTGGCGCCGATGTACATCTCCGAGCTGGCGCCGCGGCACCTGCGCGGTCGGCTGGTGGCCTTCTACCAGTTGTCCATCGTGCTGGGGATCCTGGCGGCGTACTTCTCCAACCTGGCGTTGCTGAGCATCTCGGAGCGCTCGGCCGGGGCGCCCCCCGGGCTCGGGTTCCTGCGCTGGGTGCTGGTCGACGAGGTGTGGCGTGGGATGTTCGGGGTGGAGATGGTCCCGGCGGGGCTGTTCTTCCTGCTGCTGTTCTTCGTCCCGGAAAGCCCGCGTTTCCTGATTCTGTCCGGGCGGCGGGCGGAGGGTCATGCCGTCTTGGAGCGGATCGGCGGCAGCGAGGCAGCGGGGCGCAACGTCGCCGAGATCGAGGCGTCCGCGGCGGCGGAGGCCGAGGGGGGCGCGGGGGTCGCGGAACTCTTCCGCCCCGGACTGCGCACCGCCTTGATGGTGGGCGTCGGGCTGGCGGTCTTCGGCCCGCTTACCGGGGTGAACAGCGTGACCTATTACGGACCGAAGATCCTGATGGAGGCGGGCTTCGAGGAGTTCGGCGCCTTCCTCGGGCAGGTCGGCTTCGGGTTCATCCTGCTCGTCGCCACGATCGCGGCGCTGCTGTTGATCGACCGGCTGGGTCGCCGGCCGCTGCTGGTCTCGGGCATGGTGGTGGTGGCCCTGATGCTCTTCGCGGTCGGCGCCCTCTTCGCGATCGGCACCTCGGGTGGGGGGGGCGCGGTGCCGCAGGGGTACGGCCTGCTGATCGGTGCCGCTCTATGCGTCTACATGGCGAGCATCGGCTTCTCGATCTCGGCGGTGATCTGGGTGCTCACGCCGGAGATCTTCCCCAACCGCGTGCGCGGCCGCGCCGCCTCGATCGCGACCCCTTGCAACTGGGGGACGAACTTGGTCGCGGTGTTCGCTTTCCCGGCGCTGGTGGGCGCCTTCGGGATCCACAACAGCTTTTTCGTCTTTGCCGGGATCACCTGCCTCGGTACGCTCTTCTTCTGGAGGTTCGTCCCGGAGACCAAAGGCAAGAGCCTCGAAGAGATCGAGGGGCTATGGAAGCGTTGAGCCGCCGACATCTGACCAACCGCGATGAGTGACCAGCAGACGCCAGGCGACACCGTCCCGCGCAACCTGATCCCGGACGCCGAGGCGGCCCGCCTGCGGGAACAATATCGCGCGGCGCTCCTCGACGACGTGATCCCCTGGTGGGTCGAGCACTCGCCCGACCGGGAGCACGGCGGGTTCTACAGCCTGCTCGAGCGCGACGGGAGCCCCTATGGGACGGACAAGTACATGTGGATGAACGGGCGCCAGGTGTGGATGTTCAGCCACCTCTACAACA
Source organism: Verrucomicrobiales bacterium (assembly GCA_028280355.1). Taxonomy (GTDB): domain Bacteria; phylum Verrucomicrobiota; class Verrucomicrobiia; order Verrucomicrobiales; family DEV007; genus JANQMB01. The sequence continues at coordinate 18,230 of JANQMB010000316.1, read as the reverse complement.
CGGTGGAGCAGAGGGGGGAGTGGCTGGAGCTCGCCGGGATGGGGATGGGGTTCATGCTCGCCAACGCCTTCCGCGAGGACGGCAAGATGCACTTCCGGCTAGGGCGCGAGGGGCGCAGCCGCTCGGAGGTGCTGAGCCTCTACACCGAGGTCTTCGCGGCCATCGCGGCGGCCGAGTACAGCGTGGCCGCCGGCGAAGATGCCCTGTGGGGTCGGGCGTTGGAGATCTACGACCGGCTGGTGCCGCGCCTCGGCCGAACCACTGACACGGCGCTGCTGTGCTACCCGATCCACCAGGAGTTCCACACCCACGCCCACGACATGTGCCGCCTGACCGTGGCCTGGGTGTTCGACGCCCTGCGGCCCGGGGGGAGGTTCGCCGACGACATCGCCCGGTCGGTCGACTCGGTCTTGCGGCGCCACTGGAAGCCGGAGCTCGGGGCGCTGCTGGAGAACGTGGCGATGGACGGGACACCGCTGCTCGACCTCCCGGAGGGGCGTATGGTCCACCCCGGCCACGCCATCGAGAGCGCCTGGATGCTCATGGAGGTGGCGCGGGCGCGGGGGGACGATGCCCTGTTCGGGACCGCGGTCGACATCGCCCTCGCCTCCTTGGAGCATGGTTGGGATCAGGAGTACGGCGGGATCCGCTACGTGACCAACATCGACCGGACGCCGACCCACAGCATCGAGGCGGACACCAAGCTCTGGTGGCCGCACAACGAGGCCCAGTACGCCCTGCTGCTGGCCTGGGCGCAGACCGGGCGGGGCGACGTGGCGGACTGGTACCGGAAGGTGCACGAGTACGCTTTCGGGAGCTTCCCCGACCCTGAGCATGGCGAGTGGTTCGGTTATCTGAACCGGGACGGGAGCCGGATCTGGACGGCGAAGGCCAACGGCTGGAAGGGCTGCTTCCACCTGCCGCGCGTCCTCCACCGCTGCCACCGCCTGCTCGCACCGTCCGCCTAGAGCACTTCAAAACGAGTTGTAGCCCCCCTAGACGAGGCTGGCATCGCGCCCCCACGGCGCTCTTATCCTCGCTGCGCTCGGCTCTGCAGTTTGGCTCCGCCATGGAGAGGCGCTTCGCGCTGGCAGTGGCGAGAGCGCCCTACCACGTCGCGGGTGCGCGGACGCCATGGGCGAAGGTAGGGCGGCCTCGATGAGGCCGCCGCCTGGTGCGAGATCTGCTTCCGCAGAGGTCACATCTCAATTTACACTGCTCTAGACGGGTCTCCGCATCACCGTCCGCCTCCCTTCTGGCGGGTGGCGAGCCACTCGGTCGGGCTCATCAGGTTGTAGCGCTTGAAGGCGGTCGAGAAATACTGTGAGCTGCTGAACCCGAACTCCATCGCCACCGCCGTCACCGAATGCCCCTCGGCCAGCATCCGCTGTGCGGCGACGACCCGCCTGCGCACGAAGTAGTCCGCCGGGGTGAGGCCGACCTCGGCCCGGAAGCGGTCCTGCAGGCGGCTCACCGAGAGCCCCGCGATCCCGGCGAGCCGGTCCGCCGAGACCTCGCCACCGTCGAGGTTGTTCTCCATCCAAGTGAGCACCCGGTTGACCTCGGGCGAGATGTGGCGGTTGAGGGGCTCGTCCATCGAGTCGTAGATCGCCATCAGCGTCCTGAAGCAGCGGGCGGAGAACCTCGCCATCTCCAGGGGCGGGGCATCTTCGGGGGGCACGTGGACGAGGTTCCTCAGGAAGTCGATCGCCTTCGGGGAGAGGGTGAACCTCGAGTCGTCCCGGGGCTTCACGATGTGGTCGAACCACTGCTTCGCCGCGCCCTTGCCCATGCCGGGGAGCCGCAGCGCGCGCCCGCGGGGCACGCGGAAGATCATCCACACCAGCTCCCCCTTCTGCACCGGGTAGCTGCCGCTGCCGAAGACCGTGCCCGGCACGAAGACGATGCCCTGCCCGCCCCTCAACACCATCTGCTGGTCGTTGTACTCAAAGTGCTGGATCCCGGAGATCAGGAAGGAGAACGCGAGGTGGACGCTGCTCGTCTGCATGAACATCGGCGGCATCGCCTTCCGGTGCTGGTATCGCCCTAACACAATCCAATCCCCCCCCAGCAGCTTGTCCATCTGGACGATCGTCCGCTCGTCGGTGTTCACCAGGTCGATCGGGAAGTAGTCGTCCATGTTTGATATCTTCCGGCGGGAACCTGTTGGAAGGCATCCGCATCAGGTTGTGTCAGAGTTGTCGAAACGCGTGACTGTCCGGCCCGGCTCCCCCCCGTCGGCCGGGGAGAGATAGGCCCTCCAGTTCTCCCATCCCCCCCTCCCATCGGCCGGGGGGACAGCAGGCGCGTTACACAGGATAAACTTTAGATATGGGTTTGAAATTTTCCAGTAAAATAATTACAAAAATCATTCAAGTGGATTTGAGGAAGTCGTCTGTGGGAATCCGCGAACGAGCCTCCGAGACCGGTTGGGGATCGATCTCTCGGTGGGCGTGTCGACCACCCATCCTCTTTGAGATGAAGAAGGGTTTGCGGGCGATCGTCCTTTTGGCCTGGGTCACGATGGCCCAGCTGTCCGATGCCTACGACAGCGTCGTCGTCTTCAACGAGATCCACTATCACCCGCCCGGCTCCGGTGGCCCGAGCCTGGAGTTCGTCGAGGTCTACAACCAGAACTCGGTCAACGTCGACCTCTCTGGCTGGCGCCTCTCCGGCGGCGTCGATTTCACCTTTGCCGACGGCACGGTCATCGCCGGGGACGGCTACCTCGTCGTCGCGGCAGACCCGGCCGCCCTCTCTGCCGCCACCGGGGCGGCGGGTGTCCTGGGGCCCCTCGTCGGCGCGCTCGATAACTCGGGCGAGACCTTGCGCCTGCGCAACAACAACGACCGCGTCATGGACGAGGTCGACTACGACGACCGTGCCCCCTGGCCGATCGGCGCCGACGGGTCGGGCGCGTCGCTGGCCAAGATCGACCCGCTGACCAGCGGGGGACGGGCGGCGGGCTGGCGGCACAGCCTCGAGGTCGGCGGGACGCCCGGGGCGGAGAACTTCCCCGTGGGCGGCGCTTCCGGGGGGGACAACGTGGCGCTCGGCAAGGTGGTCATCGACGGCAGCAGCGCATACAACGGCCAGCCTTTCGACAGCGGGGTGTTCAGCGCGCTCAACGTCACCGACGGCAGCCAGAGCGACGCCGCGGGGGCCTATTGGTTGGGCACGCATGGTGTGCCGGGCCAGTATTTCACCCTCGACCTCGGCGCCGCCTACGCGATCGAAGAGGTCCGCATCCGCAACACCCACAACTCGTTCTCCAACGATCGCGGGACGCTCTCGTTCCGCCTGCTCGCCGCCGCGTCGGTGGACGGTTCGAACCAGCTGGTCTCGCCCCAGCAGATCCTGTCCGGGACCTTGAACCTGGTGACCGGGCAGGACCCGATCCCGGCCGAGGTCTTCACCGCGGCCAACGGGCTCTCGGAGACCACCGCGCGCTACCTGAAGTTCGAGTCGATAACGGCCCTCAACGACAACGCGGGCCTCAACGAGATCGAGGTGTACGCGGGCGGTGGGGACGCCTCGGCGGTGGCCGTCGACCTGCCGTTGAGGATCAACGAGCTGGGCGACAGCGCGGCGGCACCCGGTGGGTTCTTTGTCGAGATCTTCAACTCGGGCGGCGAGGCCCTCGACCTCGAGGGTTACGCCATCGCCTCCGAGGCAGGGGCGGAGCACCTCCTCCCGGCGGGCACCAGCGCCCCCGCCGGCGGCGCGGTCGCCATCACCGAGGCCGCGCTCGGGTTCCGCCTTGCGGATGGCGACAATCTGTACTTCTACCTGCCCGGGAAAGTCGGCCTGCTCGACGCCGTCCGCGCCGGTGGGGCTGGCCAGGCCCGCTACCCCGATGGGGGCGGCGGGTGGTATCTCGTCGCCGGGGGTGGCGGTACCCCGGGTTCGCCCAACCCGGCGCCGCCGGTGAGCGAGGTGGTGATCAACGAGATCATGTACCACCATCGGCCGACCTACCCCGAGGAGGGGGACCCGCCGCTGGTCAGTTCGATCCTGCTGTTGGACTGGGGGGCGAGCTGGCGCTTCAACGAGACGGGCGATGACCTCGGCGCCTCCTGGGCGAGCGTCGCCCACCCGGTCGGAGGCGGGTGGGGGTCGGGGGCTGGCCCCTTCGGGTATGAGACCAGCAGCGGCAACCCGCCGGTCGCGATCGCGACCCCCCTGACGCGGCCGGCCCTGAACTCCCCGCGGGTGGTCACCTATTACTTCGAGACGGATTTCTCCGTCGCCGCCGCCGACCTGCCGAACATCACCGGTCTCACGGTCACCCATCAGATCGACGATGGCGCCGTCTTCTACATCAACGGCCAGGAGGTCGGCCGCTACGACATGCCGGGGGGCGCGGTCGATGCGACGACGCTGGCAAGCAATGACACTTCCGGGGAGGCCGACGCCCTCCGCGAGTTGGCGGTCGATCCCAGGTGGCTGGTCGCGGGGGGGAACCGGATCTCGGTGGAGGTCCACCAGGCCTCGGCTTTCAGCAGCGATGTGGTGATGGGGGTGCGCCTGCAGGCGCGGACGGAGATGCCGTCGGCGAACCCGCCGGTCGCCTATGCGCCCGACGACGAGGAGTGGGTCGAACTGCACAACCGTGGTGGTGAGCCCGCCGACGTCGGCGGCTGGGAGCTGGGCAACGCCGTCCGGTTCACCATCCCTGCGGAGACGGTGATCCCGACCGGGGGGTACCTGGTGGTTGCGCGGGACCTCGTGGCGTTCTCCGCCAAGTTCCCGGGCGTCCCGGCGGTCGGCGGGTTCTCGGGGAAGCTGGGGAACGGCGGTGAGGACCTGTGGCTTCTCGACGCATCGGGGAACTTGGCCGACGAGGTATCCTATCGCGACGGTTCGCCCTGGCCGGAGACCGCCGATGGCGGCGGTTCCAGCATGGAGCTGCGCAACCCGTGGATCGACAACGCCTCGCCCGACGCCTGGCGGGCGAGCGACAACTCGGCCGCATCGGGCTGGAGGGACTACGAGTTCACCCTCACCGCGGCGGCGCCCACCTACGCGCCGCGGACCTTCAACTTCCACGAGCTCCGCCTAGGCCTGTTCGGCGCCGGGGTGGTGCTGCTGGACGACGTTTCGGTGGTCGAGGACCCCGGCGGCGCGGCCATCGAGCTGATCGCCAACGGCGGGTTCGCCGACGCGGGCGGCTGGCGCCTCCTCGGCACCCATGCGGGGTCCGGGGTGGTGAGCGACGGCGGCGAGAACGTGCTGAGGGTGGTCGCCGAGGCGCGCATGAACTATCTCAACAACCTGATCGAGTCGAACCTCACCGACGGCGGGGCCTTGCGCGCGGTGCGGCCTGGGGTCGAATACCGGGTCTCCTTCCGTGCGAAGTGGTTGAGCGGGTCGCCGCAGTTCCGCTTCGAGCTCTATTACAACAAGCTCGCCCGGACGGTGGTGCTCGAGCAGCCGGCCGCGCACGGGACGCCGGGGGCGCAGAACTCGACCTACGAGGCCGACACCGGGCCGACCTATCTCGGCCTGGTTCACTCCCCGGCCGTGCCGGCGCCGGGCGAGGCCTTCGAGGTCTCGGTTGCCGCGGACGACCCCTCGGGGATCCGCAGCATGACGCTCCACTATTCGGTCGACGGGGGAGGGTTCGTTTCGGGCGCGATGGCCCTCTCCCCCTCCGACGGCCGCTGGAGGGGCACCGTCCCCGGACAGGCCGAGGGGGCGCTGGTGCATTTCTACGTCGAGGGCGAAGACGACGGCGCCGGCGGCATGCGCAGCTTCGCGCCGCCGGGCGGATCGGACTCGCGGGCGGTGGTCGAGGTGGCGGCGCCGGTGGCAGTCGGCAGCAAGCGGACCCTGAGGATCAACATGCTCGCCGCCGAGACCGGGCCGATGCACGCCTTCGACGACATGCTCAGCAACGGCCGCTACCGGTGCACCATCATCACCGACGGCGACCGGATCGCCTACGACTGCGGCATCCGCCTGCGCGGCAGCATGTCCGGGCGCCGCGACCCCGCCACCACGGGGTTGAGCTTGAAGTTTCCCGCCGACCGCCCCTACCGGGGCGTGCACCGCACCATCACCACCCGCGACAAGGGCATGGGGGAGATCCTGGTGAAGCACATCATCAACCACGCGGGCGGGATCCACGACAACTACAACGACATCCTCCACCAGTTCGGCCACATCCCCTCGCAGGACGGCCTCGTCCGGACCGAGATGGCGCGTTTCACGAGGAACTACTTCGAAGGCCTCCCGGGCGGCGACGGCGCCGAGGGGACCGTTTTCAAGATGGAGGGCATCCGCGAGTTCCAGGCCACCCAGGACGGAACCCCCGACACGCCAAAGCTGCCCTTCCCGATCGGCTGGATCGTCGCCTTCGACCTCGCCGACCAGGGCGACGAGAAAGAGGCCTACCGCCACAACATGCGGATCAACTCGAACTTCGAGAAGGACGACTACAGCGGCATCATCCGGATGTGCAAGCTGTTCAGCCTCTCCGGGGGGGAGCTCGAAGACGCGGCCCCGGGGGCGATCGACGTCGATCGCTGGACGCGCAAGTTCGCCGCCCTCTCGCTGTGTGGCGTCACCGACGCCTACTCGCAGGGCAACCCGCACAACTGCAACTTTTACGCCCGCCCGGGCGACGGGATCGTCGAGCCGGTGCCGTGGGACTGGGAGCTCTTCTTCGCCCGCGGCACCAACGCGCCGCTGTGGGGCAACCGCAACGTGGGCAAGCTCTTCGCCCGGCCGGTCTATTCGCGGCTCTTCTACGGCCACCTGCACGACATCATCAACACCACCTTCAACACCGCCTACCTGGGCGAGTGGTTCGCCCACTACGGCGCCTGCGCCGGCGCGAACTACAGCGGGTTCCTACCTTACGTGGCGGGGCGGGCGAGCTTCGTGCGCTCCCAGCTCCCGGCTCAGGTGGCGTTCTCGATCACCACCAACGGCGGCTCGCCGATCTCCACGGGCGAGCCCTCGGTGGTCCTAGAGGGCGACGGGTGGATCGATGTTAGGGAAGTCTACGTGGACGGCGCGCCCGACCCGGTACCGTTGCGCTGGACCGACGGCGACAGCTGGCGGATCGAGGTGCCGGTCGCGCCGGGCGCCAACGTCATCTCCCTGCGGGCGATCGACCACGGGGGGGCAGAGGTCGGGACCGACAGCATCACCGTGACGAACACCGGGAACATCGAACCCGCATCGGCGGCCAACCTGGTTGTCTCGGAGCTCCACTACCATCCCCCCGGCGACCTCCCGGCGGAGTTCGTGGAGCTGCAGAACATCCACCCGACGGCGAGCGTCGACCTGACGGGCGCCGCCTTCGTCGAGGGCGTCCGTTTCACCTTCCCCCCCGGCAGCGTGCTCGCGCCGGGGGAACGCCTGCTGGTCGTCCAGGATCGCGTCGCCTTCGACGCCCGGTATGGGGGAGGCCTCGGCGTGGCCGGCGCCTTCGAAGGCGGTACCCGCCTGGCCAATGGTGGCGAGAGGATCCGCCTCGTGGGGGCCGCGGGCGTCACCATCCGCGACTTCGTCTATGGGGACCGGCACCCCTGGCCCGAGTCGCCCGACGGGGACGGCGCCAGCCTGGTGTTGATCGCCCCCGGCTCAAACCCCGACCATTCGCTGCCGGGCAGCTGGCGGCCGAGCGCCTCCGGCGGTGGCAACCCTGGTGCGAGCGACGCGACCTCCTTCCCGGGCGGTGACCTGATCGGTTATGCCCTCGCCGGGGGGGCGCCCTCGATCGCTATCGATCCCGCCGGGCACCACTTGTTCTCTTACCCGCGGCGGCTCACCGCCGACGACGTCATCGATTTGGTCGAAGTCTCCTCGGACCTCGGCAGCTGGGTCGACGCCGCCGGGCTGTTCGCCCCCGAACCGTTGCGCGACCTCGGGGACGGTACCGCCCTAGCGAGCTTCCGCTCGACCGCCCCACTGGGGGAGAGGGTGTTCGTGAGGGTGCGGGTGACGCTGCGCTAACAGGCTGGGAAAGGGGACAATCGAAGGTCCAAGGTCGGAGGGTAGACGTTCTGTAGAGGAGCACGGCCCCGTAGCGACGAGCGTGAGCGAGTCGTGGTGGGTGAGCGAGCCGATGGGCTGCCCGCCCACTCGCCCACTCGCTCACGCTCGTGGCTACACGCATCGCCCGAATCGTACCCCAGTCGTCGTGAGTAGTTCCACCTATGAGTTTTGAGTAGGCCCTTGCCTTGTTTGAACGCTAACGAATTCAGATCCTAATGGCGTTGAAACACACGGCTCTAGTTCCGATGCCGCTATGCCGGCGGTGAGGGGCGCCAGTCCTCTATCCTAGCACAACATCCCTAGCACCATATCCTATGAAAAAAATGCTTCTCCACTGCACCAGCCTCGCCGCCATGGCGGCATTCCTGGCCACCTCACAGGCGGCGACGGTCTACCAGAACGCCGTCCTCGCCGACAACCCATTGGTCTACTGGACCTTCGACGAGGCTGGCGATACGGATCCCGCCAGTAGCCTGGTCAACAATGAGGCGGCCAACGATCTAACCGCTTCAGGGGGCGCCACGCGGGCGGCTTCGACGACGACGGCAGGCGGAGCGGATCTCGGGCGGGCGGCGTCGTTCGATGGGGGTGCTGCGACGCGTTTCGCCGCGGCCGACCTCTCGGACACCTCGCTGCCGACGACGGGGATCAGCCAGTTCGCGATGGAGTTCTGGTTCAAGCCGAACGCCACCAGCGCCCAGTACCTGATGGAGACCTTCACCGAAGCTGGCGTGGCCAACGAGTCGAGCCTCATCTACGGGTTCAACGCCGGCCAGCTCGAAATCTTTTCGGGCGACCGTGCGGGGCCAGTCATCGGCAATACCACCTCGTGGCATCACGCGGTCTTCGCCCATTACGGCGGTGGTGACCTCGAGGTCTTCATCGATGGGGCTTCGACGGCGGTGGTCGGAGCCTACAACTCGACCCAGGCTTTCGGGAGGTTCGCCCTCGGCCATACTGTCCTGGCAACGACCAACGGCTTCAATGGGCTGATCGACGAGTTCGCCATCTACGACCTCACCGGCCTGGCCGACGACGCGGCGCGCAAGGCGCACGCGGCGGACATCGCCACCCACTACAACCTCGTCCCCGAGCCCTCCGTCGGCCTCCTCTTCGGGCTCGGTGCGATCGGCCTGGTCGTCGCCCGCCGCCGCCGATAGCTTTATATGTGAGCGATAGGTAGCGTCCCCCTGCGACGCGCCTCTAACACCCCGGCCGCCTCGGCGGCCGGGGTGTCTTTTTTCCCGTAGCGACGAGCGTGAGCGAGTCGTGGAGCGTGAGCGAGTCGATGGGGCGTGAGCGAGTCGATGGGGCGTGAGCGAGTCGGTGGGGCGCCCTCCCACTCGCTCACGCTCGTGGCTACCTGCGCCATCACCATGAGTAGTGCTATCTGCTCATCTTATGGAGGTGTAATCTCTTTCCAATACGCAGCCATCCCGCATTCTGATAGCTCGCAGATGGCTCTGGTTCCGAGGTCGCCAGGGCGGCGGCGGCCTGGTGCCGACGTTCGATATCTTCCCGTCCGGCCCGGTCGAACGTCAGCGGCGGTTACCTTGTGTATGATATGTGTGGCGGCTCATGTCCCCGAGACATCGCCGGGGCGATGCCGCCCCGCCAACCCTGACCGCCCCGACGGTCGGGATCATCTGTCTGTGTTAGTGTCGCCGCTGGCTACGGCCGATCGATATGCCATTGAGTAGTTCTACTCACAAGCATTGAGCAGGCACCCCCCTTGAACGGATTCTGCCGATCCGCGACTCTGAATATATCCTATGTTCCCCCGCTTTTGTTGCGCCAGCGCAGCCCTTGCGACGCTGTTCGCCTGCCCCTCACACTTAGATTCCGCCCCGCTGATCAGCGAGTTCATGGCGGTCAACGACTCGACCCTTCAGGACGAGGACGGTGACTTCTCGGACTGGATCGAGATCCACAACCCGGACGCGACGCCGGTCGATCTGGCCGGCTGGCACCTGACAGATGACTCTGCCGACCTCACCGCCTGGACCTTCCCGGCCGCCGTGGTCCCGGCCGGCGGCTACCTGGTGGTGTTCGCCTCGAACAAGAACCGCGCCGTCGCCGGTTCGGAGCTGCACACCAACTTCCGGCTCACCGGGGGCGGCGAGTATCTGGCGCTGGTGATGCCCGACGGCACCACGGTGACCTCCTCCTTCGACCCTTACCCGCAGCAGCTTCCGGACGTGGCCTACGGCCTCGGTTTCGCGGCGCAGACCTCGACCGTCCTGGCCGAGGGGGCGGCCGGCGACGTGCTGATCCCGGATGCGACCAGCGGCCCCGCGGTCGGGAATGCCTGGCGCTTCCCGACCTACGTCGAAGGGTCGAACGGCGAGAGCTGGACCGCCGCCACCAGCGGGGTGGGTTTCGACCTCGGCGGCACCTTCGCCCACCTGGTCAGCGCCGGCGGCGCCATCGGGCCGCAGATGTTCAACAACAACGCGGGCGCCTACATGCGCTTCGACTTCAACATCGCCGACCTCGCGGCGGTCGATGCGATGACCCTAAAGATGCGCTACGACGACGGCTTCGTCGCCTTCCTCAACGGCGAGGAGGTCGCCATCAGCAACGCGCCGGGCGGCGGGGGTGGCGCGACCACGCCCTACCAGGACGAAGTCCTCGCGGACGGGCCGATCCTCTACTGGACCTTCGACGAGCCCGGCAACACCGACAACGCCCACAGCCTGGTGGACGACGTCCCGGCCAACGAGCTCGTCGCCCAGGGGGCGGCGACGCGGGCCGCCTCCACCACCACCTCCGGCGGGGCGAGCCTCGGCCGCGCCGCCTCCTTCAACGGCAGTTCCGGCACGCGTTTCTTCGCCGGCGACCTGGCGCGGTCCGACCCCCCGATCGACCACTACGCCGTCGAGCTGTGGTTCAGGGCCGATAGCTCATCGGCCCAGTACCTCACCGAGGTGAAGACCGAGGGCGGCACCTCGAACACATCGAGCCTGATCTACGGCTTCAGTTCGGGCGAGTTCGAGATCTTCTCCGGCGACCGCTCCGGGACGCTGGTGACGACAGGCGCCTGGCACCACCTGGTGATCGGCCACTACGGGTCGGCGGAACCACAGTTCTACGTCGACGGCGTGCTGGCGAGCAACACCGCCGGGGGGGACTTCGACTCTCCCTGGGCCTTCGGCATGATCGGCATCGGCAACGCGGCGACCGCCAACAACACCTTCGACGGGCTGATCGACGAGTTCGCTATCTACGACCTGACCGGCCTCGCCGACACCGCCGCCCGCCAGGCCAAGGTCGCCGACATCGCCGCGCACGCCTCCTTCACCCCGCCCGCGGCCAACCTGAGCTGGGACAGCACCGCCACCTCCGACCGCGCCGACAGCGCCGCGCTGGCCGCCGAGAGCTTCAACCTCAACTCCCACATCGACGAGCTCCAGGCGGGGACGAACGTGCTGGCGGTCCACGGCCTGAACACCGCGACCAACTCCTTCGACTTCCTCGTCCTGCCGGAGCTCGAGGTCAGCCAGCTCACCGCCGACCCGGGCACCGTGAGCTACCTCACCGGCCCGACCCCGGGCGAGGGCAACCAGCCCGGCTCGGCCACCGTCGGCCCGATCATCTCGGGGGTGAGCGCGGCGCCCGCGCTGCCGTCCGACGCCGACGACATCGTGGTCACCGCGACGGTGACGCAGTCCTTCGCGCCGATCGGCGCGGTCTCCCTGACCTACCGGGTCGGCTTCGGGTCGGAGGTGACGCTGCCCATGACCGCCTCCGGACCGAACACCTACACCGCCACCATCCCCGCCTCCGCCTCCGGCCCGGGCGACATGGTGCGCTGGAAGGTCGGCGCGACCGACACCGGGGCGGTGGCCTCGGTCTCGCCCCTGTTCCTCGACCCGACCAACTCCCCCGAATACCACGGCACGATGGTCGCCGACCCGGCGGTGAGCACGACCCTGCCAGTGCTCTACTGGTTCGTGCAGAACCCGTCGGCGGCCGAGACCGGCACCGGCACCCGCGCCTCGCTGTTCTACAACGGCGAGTTCTACGACAACGTCTTCGTGCGCATCCGCGGCGCCACCGCGCGGTCCTACGTCAAGAAGAGCTTCAAGTTCGACTTCAACCGCCGCGACCACTTCCGCTTCGACCCGGCCGAGCGGCGCGTCGAGGAGATCAATGTCAACACCACCTACACCGACAAGTCGTACACCCGCACGGTGATGGCATACGGGGCCTTCGGCGCCGTCGGGCAGCCGACCTGCGCCTCCTTCCCGCTACGCATGCAGCAGAACGGGGCGTTCTTCTCGGTGGCGATCTTCGTCGAGCAGGTCGACGAGGACTACCTGAGGCGCAACGGCCTCGACCCCGAGGGCGCCCTCTACAAGGCCAACCTCAACACCCTCGGCGGCGGCAACGAGCTGGGGGCGGGGACCAACGGCATGGACAAGAAGACCCGCCTCCATGAGGACGAGTCCGACATGCAGACGCTGATCGACAGCGTCGGGCTCACCGGGACGGCGCTCGAGAACTACCTGTTCGACAACATCGACCTGCCCTCGGTGGTCAACTTCATGGCGACCAGCGTGGTGGTCCAGGACATCGACCGCTGGGCGACGAACTTCTACGTCTACCGCGACTCCGACGGCACCGGCGAGTGGATGTTCCTTCCCTGGGACGTCGACCTCACCTTCGGCCCCAACGTCCTCAACACCGACACCATCGTCGCCAACCAGGACGGCGGCAACCTGCGCGCCTCCCACCCCCTGCTCGGCAGCGAGGCCTTCCCCTACGCGCGGACGACGCTGTGGAACGGCCTGCTGAACGCGGTCTTCACCACCCCGCGGACGCTGGAGATGTTCTACCGGCGGCTGCGCAGCGTCAGCGACCAGATCCTGGTTACACAGTATTTCCCCGACCGCATCGACGCCCTACAGGCGGACATGGCGGCCGACGTCCTGCTCGACCGCGCCCGCTGGGGCGGCAACGCCCACTTCGGCAACTCGGACCCCTCGATGCAGTCGGTGGGGACGCGGATCAAGAACGAGTACATCGTCCCGCGCCGCACCCACCTGCTGGTCACCCACGGCGGTGCCGGGAAGGTTCCGGCGAGCCAGCCTGCGGCGCCGACGATCAACTTCGGCGCGATCGAATACAACCCGTCCAGCGGCGTGCAGGACCAGGAGTACATCGAGCTGGTCAACCCGAACTCCTTCTCCGTCGACCTCTCCGGCTGGGTGCTCTCCGGCGGGGTCGATTTCACCCTGCGCCAGGGGACGGTGGTGCCCGCCGGCGGGAGCCTCTACCTGTCGCCGGACGTCACCGCCTTCCGCGCCCGGGCGGTGTCGCCGAAGGGCGGCGAGGGGCGCTTCGTGCAGGGTGGTTACAGCGGGCACATCTCCAACTTCGGCGAGACCCTCACCCTCCGCGACGGCGCCGGGACGCTGATCGCCCAGACCACCACCCCGGTGAACCCCTCGGACCCGCAGCGCTACCTGGTGGTGTCCGAGCTGATGTACCACCCCTTCGGCAACCCGGGCGAGGAGTTCGTCGAGCTGCTGAACATCAGCGACTCGGTGACCCTCGACCTCACCGGGGTCAAGTTCACCGCCGGGGTCGACTTCGCTTTCGCGGGCAGCGCGGTCACCTCGCTGGCTCCGGGCGCGCGCGTCCTGGTGGTGCGCGACCTGGCCGCCTTCTCCGCGGTCCACGGCGGCAGCCTGCCGGTGGCCGGCGTCTTCGCCAACACCAGCGTGCTCAACAACGACGGCGAGAGGGTCAAGATCGAGGACGCCACCAACAGCACGGTCCGCGAGTTCACCTACAACGACGCCCTCCCCTGGCCGGTGAGCGCCGACGGCATCGGGCCGAGCCTGGTGCTGATCGACCCGACCTCGAACCCGGACCACGACGACGCCGCCAACTGGCGGCCGAGCACGACGGCCAACGGCAACCCCGGTTCGAGCGACGCCACGACCTTCGCCGGCGACCCGGTGGCCGACCTGAACAGCAACGGGATCCAGGACCTGCTCGACTACGTCTTCGGCAACGGCGGCGCCCTGCCGGAGAGCCGCCCGTCCGTCGCCACCGGGGCGCTCGACGTGGGCGGCTCCGTCGATACCTACGCCCTGCTCAGCTACCGCCGCAGCCTCTCGGCGGACGACACCTTCGAAGTCGTCGAGACATCGACGGACCTCAGCACCTGGCAAAGCGGGGGGGCCTTCGCGGTGAGGGTCTCCTCCACCGACAACGGCGACGGCACCACCACCGAGCTGTGGCGCTCCGCCAATCCGGTGACCCCGGGGCGGCTGTTCCTGCGCCTGGGCGCGAGCCGGAAGCCGTGAACTGCGACCACGTCCCTACAACCACACCATACCTCACTATGAAAACCACCACCACCTGCATCAACCCCTCACTCGCCGCCCTCGCGCTCACCCTAGGGTGGGCGGGGTACGCCTCCGCCCAGCTCGTGCCAGTCGATGGCGGCTATACGGCGACGCCCACCACCTTGCCACCCACCTACGAGGACACCGGTGGGACGGAGCTGACCGACGGCGACGTCGGCACCCTGGTCTGGCCGGACCTGGCCACCGACGGCGTCCCGCTCACCGGCTGGCAGAACGTCGATGCCACCGCCACCTTCAACTTCACCGCGCCGGTGAACATCGGCCGGGTGCTGGCCTGGTTCGCGGACAGCGACGGCAGCGCCGGGGTCAGCGTGCCGGAGAGCATCCGGGTCACCACCACCGGCGGCTTCGACCAGCTGTTCCCGGTCACCAACCCGGTGGGCAGCGGGACGACGGTGGCGATCGTGCTCGACGGCTTCGACATCACCACCGACAACGTCACCCTCGAGATCGCCCGCAACACCGCCCTCGACAACCCGCTCTGCTGCGGCGGCGCCTATGAGTGGACCATGTTGTCGGAAGTCCAGTTCTTCGCCCCGGGCACCACCGTGCCGCCGGCGCTGCTCGCCCCGGCTGCGGTCGACCTCGGCGGAGTCATCGACAATCCCGGCACGGCAAACGGCGTGCTCAATATCGGCAACGTCGCCGCCGCGACCTCCGACCTCACCATCACGAGCGTCTCGCTAAGCGGCACGGACGCCGGCAGCTTCACCCTCGGCACCAGCCCGACCAGCCTGATGCCTGGGGAGTCGGGCGAGGTCACCTTCTCCTTCGATTCCGGCGGGGCCGTGGGGACCTACACGGCCAACATCGACATCGTCAGCAACGACGCGGGCAGCCCGACCTCGATCCCGGTGACAGTGGAAGTTTTCGCGATCGTCCCCGTGGTGCCGTCGACGCCCTACCAGCAGGCGGTGGTCGCCTCCAACCCGCTAGTCTACTGGACCTTCGACGAGGCGGGCGACACGGACAACGCGATCGACCTCATCAACAACGTCGCCGAGACCGAGCTCGTCGCGCAGGGGGGTGCGACCCGGGTGCCGTCGACGGTGACCGCGGGCGGGGTGAGCCTCGGCCGCGCCGCCTCCTTCGACGGCGGCAGCACGACGCGTTTCGACGCCGCCGACCTGTCCGACGACCTGCTGCCCACCGGCAGCATCGACCAGTTCGCCCTGGAGATGTGGTTCAGGGCCAACGACGCCTCCGCGCAGTATTTCATGGAGACCTTCTCCGAGGGCGGCGTGGCCAACCAGTCGAGCCTCATCATCGGCTTCAACGGCCACGGGCTGCTCGACGAGTTCGAGATCTTCGCGGGCAGCAGGACGGGCCTGACCCTCATCGACCCGACCGAGTGGCACCACGCCGTGGTGGCGCACTACGGTGCGGGCGACCTGGAGATCTACATCGACGGCGTCATGGGGACCGTCACCGGGGACTACAACTCGGTCCAGACTTTCGGTCGCTTCGCGCTCGGCCACACGGTCCAGGCGACGACCAACGGCCTGGTCGGGCAGATCGACGAGTTCGCCATCTACGACCTGACGGGCCTGGCCGACGACGCGGCGCGCAGGGCGCACGTCGCCGGGATCGCCGCACACCACGCCGTCACCGCCGACCCGCTCGGCTTCCGCATCACCGAGGTCTCCCGCGAGCCGGGCAACCGGATCAGCCTGACCTGGACCTCGCGGCCGAACACCAGCTACTCGATCTTCTGGTCGAGCGACCTCGCCGACTTCGGCGCCGACGTCACGGACAACGTGCCGTCCGCCGGCGGCACCACCACCCACGAGTTCGACGACCCGAGCATCGATTTCAACAACCCGCAGGGGCTGCCGAACGTGTTCTTCCGGGTATCGGAAAACTAGGGGTTTCCCCAGCAAACGAACCTGTTATTCCTGTTAACAAACTTACCCCCGGAAAACTAGAGAGGGTGCCCTGACCTACGGAGGTGGTCAGGGCGACCAGCCTCGACGGAATATTTGGGCATATCGAATTAGAAACGTATGAAGCTATCGAGAAGACATTTCATCAAAGGCGCGGCCGGGGCTGCCGCGCCGCTCATCGTCGCCCCTTCCGTCCTCGGCCGGGGCGGCGCGACGGCGCCGAACTCGCGGGTGCAGATGGCGAGCATCGGGGTCGGCAGCCAGGGGGGCCACAACATGAACGCGCTGCGGCAGGACGAGCGGGTGCAGATGATCGCCGTCTGCGACGTCGACCGCCGCCACCGCGACGGGGCGCTGCGGGCCTGCGGGCTGGACGCGAAGGCCGGCTACAACGACTTCCGCGAGGTGGCGGCGCGCGAGGACATCGACGCGGTGATGGTGGGCACGCCCGACCACTGGCACGCGCTGATCACCGCCGCCGCCGTGAAGTCCGGCAAGGACGTCTACTGCGAGAAGCCGCTGGCGGCGAGCATCGGCGAGGGGCGCTACGTCAGCGACCTGGTGAAGAAGGGGAAGCGCGTCCTGCAGTGCGGGACGTGGCGGCGCTCGGGCGTGCACACGCGCATGGCCTGCGAGTGGGTGCGCAACGGTTACATCGGCGAGCTGAAGAAGGTCGAGGTGGGCGTCCCCGGGCGCTTCGCGATCCGCGGCGGTTTCAGCGGCCAGGAGGCGCCGGGCGAGGTGCCCGAGGGCTTCGATTACAAGATGTGGGCGGGGACGACGCCGGAGGCGCCATACACCGCGGCGCGCTGCCACTTCAACTTCCGTTGGGTGGACGACTACGCGCCCGGTTATATCACCGACTGGGGCGCGCACTTCATCGACGTGGCACACTGGGGCATGGACGCCGACGCGACCGGGCCGGTGGAGGTGTCGGCGACCGAGGTGACGCGGCGCGAGAAGGGGATCTACGACGCGCCGGAGAGCTTCAAGATCCGCTACGTCTACCCGGGCGGGGTGGAGATGACGATGTTCAGCACCACCGACGCGGCGACCTACGGCACCAAGTTCATCGGCACGGAGGGCTCGGTGTTCGTCGAGAACAGCAAGCTGGTCACCGACCCCCCGGAGCTGCGGCGCACGAAGCTGAAGGAGGGGGATACCAAGCTCTTCGAGTCGCGCAACCACCACCGCAACTTCATCGACGCCGTGTTGACGCGCGGCCGGACGGCGGCGCCCGCCGAGGCGGCGCACCGCGCGGCCAGCGCCTGCCAGCTGGGCGCGATCTCGGCGAAGCTGGGCCGGGCGCTGAACTACGACCCGAAGCGCGAGCGCTTCGTCGGCGACCGCGAGGCGGACGCGCTGGTGACCCGGGAGCTCCACGGCGGCTGGAAACTCGCCTAGACCTGGAGGGGAAGGGGGGCGCGACCTCGCTGCCCCCGGCCGAGGGTGACCGTCGGCGGCAGTCTACGTATATTGACGGAGGGCGCCGGGGCGGTGGCGAAACCGGCTCGGAGGAGTTGTCATCGTCGCTCGGATCTCCGACGGTGGGTGCCGTGCGTCACGCTCTCCAGAATGGGTGGGGGATCCTGTGCCTGACCGCCCTGTGGGCCTGTGCCCGATCCGCCACCGGGGAGATCGACACCATCACCCCCTTCGACCTCAACCAGTCCGTCCGCCACTGGGGGGTCGACGAGGGCTTGCCCGGCGAGCGTGTCTACGGGGTCGTGCAGACCGCCGACGGATACTTGTGGGTCAATACCGGTGACCGCATCGCGAGGTTCAACGGGCGCGAGTTCCGCAGCTATCACGTGCAGACGGTCCCGCCGCTCGCCGATACCGTCGTCCGCAAAATCACCGCCTCAAGCGACGGGGATCTCTGGTTGCTGATGCGCAGGGACAAAATCGTCGTCCGGCGCGGTGGTGAGTTTGTCCACCCCCGCGGCGCGGTCCCCCAGGG
>JANQMB010000241.1 GCA_028280355.1 Verrucomicrobiales bacterium | reverse complement strand
GGCGAGCAGCTTGGACAGGTCCTTGCCCGCCTCCGACTGGGCATAGACGGCCTCCAGGGCCTCGACCGTCTCGCGGTTGAGGATCGCCTCGCCCAGCCCGGCGACGGTCTCGATACCGGTGAAGCCGAACACCTCCAGCACGTCCGACTCGGCGATGCGGTTGCCGCAGAAGGCGACCAGCTGGTCGAGCATCGACTGCGCGTCGCGCATGCCGCCCTCGGCGCCCTTGGCGATGGCGGTGGCCGCCACCGGGTCGAGGTCGATCCCTTCCTCCCCCGCGATGTGCGCCAGGTGGTCGGCGATGATGCGGGTCGGGATGCGGCGCAGGTCGAAGCGCTGGCAGCGCGAGATGATGGTCGGCAGGATCTTGTTCGCCTCGGTGGTGGCGAAGATGAACTTCACGTGTTCCGGCGGCTCCTCGAGCGTTTTCAGCAGCGCGTTGAAGGCCGCGTTCGACAGCATGTGGACCTCGTCGATGTAGTAGATCTTGTAGCGGCCGCGCGAGGGGGCGAACTTGACGTTGTCGCGCAGCTCGCGCACCTGCTCGACGCCGTTGTTGCTGGCGCCGTCGATCTCCAGCACGTCGAGGCAGCGCCCCTCGGCGATCTCCTGGCAGATCTCCTCGTCCGGGTCGAAATCCATCTTCGGGCCGCCGTCGCAGTTGAGGGCCTTGGCGAGGATGCGGGCGGTCGAGGTCTTGCCGGTGCCGCGCGGGCCGACGAACAGGTAGGCGTGGGCGAGCCTGTCCCCCGCGATGGCGTTTTTCAGGGTCTGCACCACGTGGTCTTGGCCGAGCACGTCGTCGAAGGTGCGCGGCCGGTATTTGCGGGCGAAAACTTGGTAGCTGCTGCTCACGGGGGGTATTTAGGCGCGGAGGGGGGGAGGCATCAAGGCTCAAGGCGCGGCGCGGCCAGGAACCGGTTGTCGCGGCCACCCTCTGGCGCTAAGCCTATGCGACTCCGATGCCCCAAGACTCGAACCACGATGCCATCGGGATGATCGCCGGCAACGGGATCTACCCGGCGACCTTCGCCAGGGCGGCGCGCTCCGCCGGGGTCGGGCGGCTCGCCGCGGCGGCCTTCCACGACGAGACCGAGCCGGTCATCGAGGAGCTGGCCGACGCCGTGTCGTGGATGCGGGTGGGGCAGCTGGGCAAGATGATCAAGTTCTTCAAGGGCGAGGGCGTGACGCGGGCGGTGATGGTCGGGCAGATCGCGCCGAAGAACCTCTTCGACCTGCGGCCGGACATGCGCACCCTGGTGCTGCTCGGCCGCCTCAAGGAGCGCAACGCGGAGTCGATCTTCGCCGGCATCGGCGAGGAGTTGGCCAAGGAGGGGATCGAGCTGATCCCCGCGACCACCTACCTCGACGACCTGCTACCGGGGCCCGGCCACGTCTGTGGCCCGAGGCCCGGCAAGCGCCTGCCCGAGGACGCCGCCTTCGGATTCAAGATCGCCAAGGAGACCAGCCGGCTGGACATCGGGCAGACGGTGGTGGTGCGCAAGGGGACGGTGCTGGCGGTCGAGGCCTTCGAGGGCACCAACGCGGCGATCGCCCGCGGCGGCGAGCTGGGGAGGGGCAAGGCGGTGGTCGTTAAGGTGTCCAAGCCGGAGCAGGACCTGCGTTTCGACGTGCCGTGCATCGGGCCGGAGACAGTCAGGGCGGCCGCGGACTCGGGGGTGACGGCGGTGGTCGTCGAGGCGGGGAAGACGCTGCTGTTGGGCAAAGAGGAGATCGAGCGGCTGGCGGGGGAGCGCGGGGTGACGGTGTTCGCGTACGGGGAGGGGTGAGGTGGGGGTTGCCCCAGTTGAACGTTGGACGTTGGACGTTCGATGTTGGACGTTCCCGCCACCTTCCGTTCCTGAGAAGTCTATTGAACTTCGAACGTCGAACGTCGAACCTTCTGAATGTGAGGTGATGGCCCCCAGGGTTGGTTTACGTTCTCAACCCCCCGGCCGGAATCCGGCAAAAGCGGGTGGAAATGGGCACATCCCCGCATTTAGTCGTGCCGGACTATGAGCAGCACCATCAAGGCCGGCGTCGTCGGCGTCGGCGCCATCGGCAAGAACCACGCGCGCGTCTACTCGGAGCTGGAGGGTTGCGAGCTGGCCGCGGTGTATGATATCGACGCCGCCGCAGCGGAGGCTATCGCCGCCCAGTACGGGGGCCTGGCCGTCGGTTCGGTGGAGGAGCTCTGTGAGCACGTCGACGCGGTCTCCGTGTCGACGCCGACCAGCACGCACCGCCCGGTGGGGGAGACCCTGCTGGCGGCGGGCAAGCACGTCCTGATCGAGAAGCCGATCGCCGACACGGCGGCCGACGCCAAGGCGCTGGTCGACCTGGCGGCGGCGGAGAACTGTGTCCTGCAGGTCGGGCACATCGAGCGCTTCAACCCCGTGCTCGACGACATCGAGGCGCGGCTGACCGACCCGCGTTTCATCGAGGTGCACCGGCTGTCGCCTTTCCCGAACCGCTCGACCGACATCGGCGTCGTCCTCGACCTGATGATCCACGATCTCGAGATCGTGCTGCACCTGGTGAGGTCTGAGGTGGCCGGGGTGGATGCGGTCGGGGTGCCGGTGTTGACGGGGCGCGAGGACATCGCCAACGCGCGGGTCCGGTTCGCCTCGGGCTGCGTGGCGAACATCACCGCCAGCCGGATTTCGCCCGAGCGGATGCGCAAGCTGCGGGTGTTCCAGGGCGACAGCTACCTGTCGCTCGACTACCAGGCCCAGGAGGGGGAGCTGTATTGGAAGGAGGGGATGGACATCAGGCGGGAGGCGGTCGCGGTCGAGAAGGGCGAGCCGCTCAAGCGGGAGCTGGCGGCCTTCGTCGAGTGCGCCGCGGAGGGCAGGACGCCCGCCGTCTCCGGGCACGAGGCGGCGGCGGCGCTGGAGCTGGCGATCGAGATCACGCGCCTGATCGAGGCGGGGAACGGGGCGGGTTCGCCCGAGGGCTAGATGCGCCGCCGGGTCTTCATCATCGCCGGCGAGGCGAGCGGTGACGCGCATGGCGCGGGGCTGATGGCGGCGATGCTCGAGCGCGAGCCGGGGATCGAGTTCGCCGGCCTCGGCGGACCGGAGATGGCCGCGGTCGCCGGGGGGGTGCGCGATTGGAGCGAGGAGGCGGCGGTGGTCGGCCTGGTCGAGGTGCTGAAGAAATACCGCTATTTCAGGGAGGAGTTCGACCGGGCACTGGACGCGGTCGCCGAGTTCGCGCCGGACGCGGTAGTGCTGGTGGACTACCCCGGTTTCAACCTGCGCTTCGCGGACGCGTTGCGGAAGCGGGGGCTGGCGGCGCGGACCGTCTACTATATCAGCCCGCAGGTGTGGGCTTGGAAGCGCGGGCGCATCGGCAAGATGGCGAAGACGGTCGATCGCATGCTGTGCCTGTTCCCCTTCGAGGTCCCTCTCTACGCGCGCTCCGGCTTGGATGCGCGCTTCGTCGGCCACCCGATGGGGGAGCGGCTGGCCGCCATGCGGGAGGGGGGGGCGCGCGATCCCGGCCTGGTCGCCCTGCTGCCTGGCAGCCGGGGGCGCGAGGTGGAGAAGATCTTCCCGGTGATGCTGGGCGCGGCGGCTGAGATGGTGAAGCTGCGCCCCGACCTGCGTTTCGCCTCGGCGGCGGCCAACGGCAAGCTCGCCGGCCGGATGCGGGAGATGGCGGCGGCGGCCGGCGTCGGGTGCGAGGTCGGCACCGGCAACGCCTACGAGCTGATGGCCGGGGCCTGCTGCGGGGCGGTGGCGTCGGGGACGGCGACCCTGGAGGCGGCTTTCCTCGGCCTGCCCTATTGCCTGGTCTACAAGGTCGCGCGGCCGACCTACCACATCGCGCGGGCGGTGATGGCGGTCGAACACCTCGGCATGGCGAACCTCCTGGCCGGCCGCGAGCTGGTGCGCGAGTTCCTCCAGGATGAGGCCCGCCCGGAGTTGGTGGCGGCCGAGCTCCTCCGCCTGGCCGGCTCCAGGGACGACCGCGAGGGGCTCGGGGCCGCTTTGCGGGAGGTGACTGTGCCTCTCGCCGAGCGGGGCGCCTACGCCCGCGCTGCGGAGGCGGCCCTCGACGTCCTCCGCTAGCTTGTGGACGCGCCCGCCGGGCTGTCCGGATCCCCGGGGAAGCTAGACGTTACTTTTCAGGCCAGATGGGCGTATGCTACGGCGATGGAGCAGGCGAAACTGATCCCACGGCTGATCCTCGGCGTGCCCCTGGGCATGGTCGCCATCGGCGTGTTGTCGCTGCTCTACACCAGTACGGCACCGGTGGCCAAGACCCGCGAGGGTGGCCGGGACCCGGAGAGGCTGCGGGCGCCGGTCGATGAGGAGTCGTTGCGGGGCTGGCTGGACAAGCTGGCGGTCGATATCGGGCCGCGCCCGGCCTCGGACCCGGCGAAGCTGCGGGTGGCGGCGAAGTGGATCCAGTCCGAGCTGGGCGAGGAGAACATGGGCTACCGGCCACAGGTCCAGCTGTTCGAGGCGGGGGGGGCGGAGTACCGCAACGTGGAGGTGGAGATCGCCGGCGGGGCGAGGGCGGACGAGATCGTGGTGGTCGGGGCGCATTACGATTCGGTGCCCGGTTGCCCGGCGGCTAACGACAACGGCACTGGCGTCGTCGCGTTGCTGGCCATCGCCAGGGCGATGATCGGCACCGAGAACGCGCGCACGCTGCGCTTCGTCGCCTTCGCCAACGAGGAGCCGCCCCATTTCCAGACCCCGACCATGGGCAGCATGGTCTACGCGAAGCGTTGCAAGGAGCGTGACGAGAATGTGGTGGGGATGATCAGCCTCGAGACTTTGGGCTACTATGATGACCGGCGCGGCAGCCAGAGCTTCCCTCCGGGCCTGCGACGGTTCTACCCCGACACCGGGAACTTCCTGGCACTGGTCGGCAACGTGAAGTCGCGGGGCCTGGTGGGGGGTGCCTACCGGGCGTTCCGGCGGCACTCGGAGTTCCCGGTCGAGAAGGCCGCGCTGCCCGCCGCCCTGCCGGGGGTCGGCTGGTCGGACCACTGGTCGTTCTGGCAATACGGCTACCCGGCGGTCATGGCGACCGACACCGCGACCTACCGCTACCCGCACTACCACCTGCGCAGCGACACCCCAGACAAGATCGACTTCCCGCGCTTCACCGAGGTGGTGCGCGGCCTGGCGGGGGTGGTGCGCGACCTGGCCAACCCGAAGTAGGGCGGCCGCTACTCGGCGCCGCGCACGATGACGCTGAACTTGCCGGGCTTGGCGATCGGGCCGGACTCGTAGATCAGCTTCGGCGGCTCGGCGGGGCGCGGGGGCTTGCGGTAGATGTTGAACTCGAAGCGCCGTTTCACCTCCCCGCCGCCCGGCTCCCCCGGTGGGGCCCGGAGGGGGCGCACCTCGACGGAGATCTTGTTGATGCCGGCCTTGAGGCCGCCGATGATCAGCCCGGTCTGCACGTTGTCGATCACCACGTGCTGCGACCGCCCGTCGACATCCACCTTCGCCTCGTAGCCGAGCGACACGATCTCGATCAGGCCGACCACGTCCGGGAAGGGGCAGGGTTTCGGCAGCGGGGGCACCTCGCCCGGCGGCCGGAACTGGGGGGCTTCGAGGAACGAAAAGTCGCCGGCGGCCGCCCGGTCGGCCACCTCGCCCGCGTCGGCCAGGCTCATGAAGCGGGAGGTGTTGAAGCGCCAGCCGTCCCTCTCCCGGACGAACATCAGGAACAGCAGGCCATCCGGGATCTCGACTTCCTCGTCGACCCCGAAGTCCGCCTTGCCGTAGTAGACGAGCTGCGCGGTGGGGCCTTTCGCCATCACCTTGGCGAGCTTCAGCCCGGAGACGTCCGCCGGGGTCACGGCGGTGTCGAACAGGGCGTCCGGCCAGCGCTTCTTCTGGGAGACGATGATGTTGCGGGTGCCGATCTGCCGGTAGCTGGCGGTGGTCTTCCTCCACAGCGCCCGGTCCTGCTCGACCATGGCCTTCGACCAGCCGGCGTAGACCTCCTTCAGTTCGGCCTCGAGCGAGGGAGCGACCTCGGCCGCGGCGGCTGCGGAGGAGGCGATCGCGCAGAAGGCGACGAGCGGCAGGGTGGGTGGGGAGGTCATCGCCGGTGTGTTTCGATGGTGGGGATCGAGGCCAGCAGCTTCTTCGTGTAATCGTGCCCGGGGCGGGCCATCACCTCCTCCGCGTCCCCGAGTTCGACGATCTTCCCGAAGTGCATCACCGCGATGCGGTCGGCGATGTAGTGCACGACGCTGAGGTCGTGGGAGATGAAGATCATGGTGAGGTCCAGGTCGCGCACCAGGTCTTTGAGCAGGTTGAGGATCTGCGACTGGATCGAGACGTCGAGGGCCGAGACGGGCTCGTCGGCGAGAACCAGCTTGGGCTGTGGGGCGAGCGCCCTGGCGATGGCGATGCGCTGCCGCTGGCCGCCGGAGAACTCGTGTGGGTACTTGCGCACGAAGCGCCGGTCGAGCCCCACCCGCTCCATGAGTTCGGCGACCGCGCCGGCAAGCGCGTCGCCCTTCAACTCCGGCTGCCGGGTGCGCAGCGCCTCGGCGAGCGTGGAGGACACCGTCATGCGGGGGTTGAGCGAGGCGTAGGGGTCCTGGAAGATCATCTGGAAGTCGAGCCGCCGGGCGCGCACCGCGTCCGGGCTCAGCGCCGAGAGGTCCTCGCCGTCGAGCACGACCTTGCCGCCGGTGGCCGGGACTAGCTGCATGACCGTGCGCGACAGCGTCGACTTGCCGCAGCCCGACTCGCCGACCAGGCCGAGGATCTCGCCCTTCTCGATCTCGAGGTCGATGCCGTCGACGGCGCGCACGGTGTCGACCTCCCGTTTGAACAGGAGCCCCTTCTTCACCGGGAAGTGGGTCTTCAGGTCGCTGAGCTGGAGGTAGGGCATCGGGGCAGCTGGGGGGTCAGGAGAGGCAGCCGGGGCAGTCTTGCACCCAGTGGCCGGCGGCGATCTCGGTCAAGGGGGGGCGGCTGTCTGTCAGGCAGCGCCCGCTTTCGCCGAGCTGGTTGCGCGGCGCGAAGGCGCAGCCGGAGATCGGGCGCGAGACGTCCGGGGGCAGGCCCGGGATGGTGTACAACTCCTCGCCCTTGGCGTGGGTGGCCGGGATCGACTTCAGCAGCGAGCGCGTGTAGGCGTGGCGCGGATCCTCGAAGAGCTCGGCGGCCGCTGCGCGCTCGACCACCCGCCCGGCGTACATGACGTTGACCTCGTCGCAGACCTCGGAGATGACGGCCAGGTCGTGGGTGATGAAGATCACCGCGGTGCCCAGCTCCCGCTGGCGGGCCTTGATGAGGTCGAGGATCTGTTTCTGCACGGTGACGTCGAGCGCGGTGGTCGGCTCGTCGGCGACCAGGATCTCCGGCTTGGTGATGAGGGCCATGGCGATCATCACCCGCTGGCGCATGCCGCCGGAGAACTCGTGCGGGTACATGTCCACGCGCGTCTCCGGGTCGGGGATGCCGACCTCGCGCAGCGCCTCGACGGCCGCCGCGTGGGCTCGGCGCTTGTCCATCCCCATGTGCAGCCGCAGAGGCTCCGCCACCTGGGTCGACACGCGCAGGTAGGGGTTGAGCGAGGTCATCGGGTCCTGGAAGATCATGCCGATGCGCTTGCCGCGGATCTCGCGCAGCGCCCGCTCGCCGCAGCTCAGCAGGTCGACCCCGTCGAACCGGGCCGCCCCGCCCTCGATCCTCCCGGGCGGCATCGGGATCAGGCCGAGCATCGAGTAGCAGGTGACCGACTTGCCGGACCCCGACTCGCCGACGATGCCGACCGTCTTCCCCCTCTCCAGGGAGAAGGAAACCCCGTCCACCGCCCGCACGACGCCGGCGCGGGTGTGGAAGTAGGTTTTCAGGTCGGTGACTTCGAGGAGCGACATTTTCTATTTATCCGCGAAGGACGCGAAGGGTCGCGAAGTAGGGTGAAATGGCCTTGGCACACCATATTTGGCGAAAGCCGCCAAGGCTTCGTTGGGCGGGAGGGGCTGGCGCCAGGGTTGGGGGTGATTGCTCATTCGATAGAAACTTCGTGTTCCTTCGCGTCCTTCGCGGATCTAATCTTTCGAGGCTCTGACGTCGAGCGCGTCGCGCAGGCCGTCGCCGAGGAAGTTGAAGGCGAAGAGGGTGAGGGCGAAGATGGCGGAGGGGAAGATGAGGAGGGCGGGGTCGGAGATCATCCGGTCGGCGCCCTCTTTGACGAGGCTGCCCCACGAGGCGTTCGGCGGCTGCACGCCGAGGCCGAGGAAACTGAGGATGGCCTCGAGGCGCATGACGGCGGGGACGGTGAGGGTGGTGTAGACGATGACCGGGCCGAGGGTGTTGGGGATGATGTGCCTGAAGATGATCTGGCCGTTCGAGAGGCCCAGCGAGCGGGCCGCGTCGACGAACTCCTGCTCCTTGAGCGAGAGCACCTGGGCGCGGACGATGCGCGACATGGTCAGCCACTCGACGGCGCCGATGGCCAGGAAGAGCAGCCACAGCGAGTTGTCGAAGAAGGTCGTCAGGATGATGACGATGATCATGAACGGCAGGGCGTAGAGGATGTCGACGACCCGCATCATGACCGAGTCGAGGCGCCCCCCGACGTAGCCGGCGACGGCGCCATAGACGACGCCGATCAGGAGCGAGACTGCGGTGGCGATGAACCCGACCATGAGGGAGACGCGGCCGCCGTCGACGATGCGGGCGAAGATGTCGCGCCCGAGGTTGTCGGAGCCGAGCAGGTAGAACCTCTCCGTGCCGTCATTGGCGACGGCCTCCGAGAAGGGGCCGAGGGACCGGAGCTCGGGGGACGTCGCGTTCGGGTCCGGGAGCACGGGGAGGAGGGGGAGCAGGAAGCAGACCAGCGTGATGCCGACAAAGAACCAGAGGCCGAACATGGCCATCTTGTTCTTCTTGAGGCGGACCCAGGCGTCGCGCCCGAGGGAGGACCCCTTCTCGATGTCGGAGATGGTGTCCATGTTGCTAGGCGCCGAGCTTGCGGCGCGGGTCGAGCCAGGTCTGGACGACGTCGACGATGAAATTCATCAGCAGGATGAGGGAGGCGAAGACGGTGACGGTGCCGAGGATGAGGGTGTAGTCGCGGTTGGTCGCGGCCTTGATGAAGTGCTGGCCGAGCCCGGGCAGGCCGAAGATGGACTCGACGACGAACGACCCGCCGATCAGCCCGGCGAGCGCGGGGCCGAGGTAGGAGACCACCGGGGTGATGCCGCCGCGGAAGGCGTGCTTGAAGAGCGTGGCGTTGGGCGAGACGCCCTTGGCGCGGGCGGTGCGGACGTAGTCCTGCGAGAGCTGGTCGAGCATGCTGCCGCGCGTCAGGCGGGCGATGTAGGCGGCGTAGTAGAGCCCCAGGGTGAGCGAGGCGAGAACCCAGGCGGAGGAGTTCTCCCACCCGAAAACGTCGAACCAGTCGAGCTTCAGGCCCAGCGTCGCGGCGAGCAGCGGGCCGATGACGAAGGTGGGCAGGCAGATCCCCAGCGTGGCGACCGCCATCAGCGTGTAGTCGGTCTTCGAGTTCGGCCGCGCCGCCGCGAACACGCCGACCGGGATCCCGATGGCCAGCGCGATCAGCAGGCCGACCAGGCCGATGGTGGCCGAGACGGGCCAGGACTGTGCGATCACCTCGTTGACCGTGTGTCCCTTGTTGCCGAGCGAGGGGCCGAGGTCGCCCTGCACGAAGTTGCCCATGTATTTGAGGTACTGGACGGGCAGCGGTTTATCGAGCCCGTAGTAGGCCTCCATCTTCGCGACCAGGTGGGGCGGGATGACGCGGTCCTCGGAGAAGGGGCCGCCCGGGGCGAGCCGGATCAGGAAGAAGGTGATCGTGACGATGCAGAACAGCGCGAACACCGACTGCGCCAGGCGGGACAGGATGTAGGCGGGGGTGCTCACTCCGAGGGGATCTTCGAGGGGTCGAGCCGCACGTGCTTGTAGGGGTGGTTGTCGAGCAGCAGCGGGTGCCACCCACCGACCGCCGGGTCGAGGAGGTACTTCTGGGTGTACCAGTAGATGGGGATCATCGGCAGCTCGTCGAGGAGGACCGCCTCCGCCTCCCGGAACTTCGCGAAGCGCTCCCCGGGGTCGATCTGGTTGGCCGCCTCCGTGAGCAGACGGTCGAAGTCCGGGTTGCCCCAGCCGGTCTGGTTGTTGTCGTCGCCGGTCCGCCACATGGTGAGGAAGGTGCTCGGGTCGAGGTAGTCGCCGATCCAGCCCGAGCGGGAGCACTGGTAGCGGAGCTCGCGCAGGGTGGTCTGGAAGACCTTCCACTCCTGGTTGGCGATGGTGACCTTCTCGATGCCGAGGTGCTTCTTCCACATGTCCTGCACCGCCGCGGCGATCGCCTTGTGGCTCTCCGAGGTGTTGATGAGGATCTCGAACTCCGGGACGTCCGCGCCGCTCTCGTAGCCCGCCTCCTTGAGGTAGGCCTTCGCCTTGTCGAGGTCGAACTCGACCCCGTGGTGGGGTTGGTAGCCGCCCTCTGTCGGCGGCACGACGCCGTAGGCCGGCTGCTCGCCGGCCTGCGAGACGTATTTGACGATGGTCTCGCGGTCGATGGCGAAGGCCAGCGCCTTGCGCAGGGACTTGTTATCCAGGGGCGCCTTCGTCACGTTGCAGCGGTAGAAGTAGACGCCGGCGTAGGGGTCGAGCTTGATGTATTCCGGGCTCTCCGCCTTGTGGTATCCGATGAGGTCGGGCGGGATGATGTAGGTCTTGTGGATCAGGCCATCGCGGAAAGCCCTCTCCTCGGTGAAGTTGTTGGCCAGGGGGTAGAAGACGATGCCGTTGAGCGTCACGGTCTCGCGGTCCCAGTAGTGCGGGTTGGGGATCACCTTGACCCCGCCGTTGATCCGCCAGGACTCGAGCATGAAGGGGCCGTTGCCGACGTGGTTGCCGGGGCGCTGCCAGAGCGTGAACTGGTCCGTCATGTTGCCGAACTTCTCGATGGTGGGCTTGTGGACGGGCAGCCAGGTGGTGTGCTTGACGAGGTCGGGGAAGTAGGGTGCGGGTTCCCGGAGGGTGCAGACCAGCGTGTGGGCGTCGGGGGCCTTCGCCCCGACCTGCGAGAAGTCGTCGATCTCCCCCTTGTTGAACTCCTCGCCGTTCTCCAGCAGGTGGAGCATGCTCGCGTAGGGCGAACCGAGGTCGGGGTGCAGGATCCGGTTGTAGGCGTAGACGAAGTCGCCGGCGGTCACCGGGTCGCCGTTCGACCACCTGGCGTCGTCCCTCAGGTGGAAGGTCCACTCGGTGTAGTCCTCGTTGTGCTCCCAGCGCTCGGCGACGCCGGGCGCGTGGGTGGCGTCCTCCGACGGGTGGTAGGTGACCAACCCCTCGAACAGCGCCCGCATGATGTTGCTGTCCCCGACCGAGGAGATCAGGTGCGGGTCGAGGGCCTTGGGCTCGTCGCCGTTGCCGAGCAGGAGGATCCCCTCGCGCGTGGCCCTATCGACCGGCCGCTCCTCCTCGCAGCCTGCGAACAGCAGGGTGGCGGCCGCGAGGGCGGTCAGGGGGCGGGGGATCATCGGCGGGAGTTTGCAGCGGGTTCGGCGGCAGGTCACGCGGATTTATCGGGGGCTCCCCCCTCAGCCCGCCTGGGAGAGCTCCCGCTTCCGCTGGTCGCCGGGCACGGGGACCGCCTCGATCAGCCTGGCGGTGTACTCGTCGGAGGGGTTCTCGATGACCTCCGCGGCGGCCCCCCCCTCGACGATCTTGCCCCCGTTGAGCACGATCACCCGGTCGCAGATCCGCTTCACGACGCTCAGGTCGTGGGAGATGAACAGGTAGCTGAGCCCCAGCTTGTCCCGCAGGTCGATCAGCAGGTCGATGACCTGCGCCTGGATGGTGACGTCGAGCGCGCTGACCGCCTCGTCGCAGACGATGAACTTCGGGCGCACGGCGATCGCCCGCGCGATACAGATCCGCTGGCGCTGGCCGCCGGAGAACTCGTGCGGGTAGCGGTCCATGTGCTCGGCGAGCAGGCCGACCTCCTCCAGCCAGCGGGCGGCGTGCTCCTTGGGCGTCCCGCCGTCGAGCAGGCCGTGTTCCCGCAGCCCCTCGGTGAGGATCTCGAGGACGGTCAGGCGCGGGTTGAGCGAGCTGAAGGGGTCCTGGAAGACCATCTGCAGGTCGCGGCGCAGCGGGCGGAACTCCGCGCGCGGCAGGCCGATCAGCTCCCTGCCCTCGAAAGTGATGCTCCCCGAGGTGGCCTCGTCGAGCCCGAGGATGGAGCGGCCGATGGTGCTCTTGCCGGACCCGGACTCGCCGACCAGGCCGAGGGTCTCGCCGGGGAAGATGTCGAAGCTGACCCCGTCGACCGCCCGCACGTGGTCGACGGTGCGGGCGAAGACACCCCGCTTGACCGGGAACCAGGTCTTCAGGTCGCGGATCTCGACGAGCGGGGTGCGATCGCCCGGCTCGAGGGTGCGGAGGGGCTTGTCGGTGAGGCGCGGGACGGCCGCGAGGAGGTCTTTGGTGTATTGCTCTTGCGGGTCCGCGAACAGCGCCTCGACCTCGCCGCGCTCGACGATGCGGCTGTCCTTCATCACGATGACCCGGTCGGAGAGCTCCCAGATCACCCCCATGTCGTGGGTGATGAAGATGATCGAGGTGTCGTCGCGCTTCATCTTCAGGATCAGATCGAAGATCTGCGCCTGGATGGTGACGTCGAGCGCGGTGGTCGGCTCGTCGGCGATGATCAGCTTCGGCTCGAGCATCAGCGCCATGGCGATCATGACCCGCTGGCGCATGCCGCCGGAGAACTGGAAGGGGTAGGCCTTCGCCCGCTCCGCGGCGTCCGGGATCCCGACCTTCTCCAGCCATTCGACCCCGAGGTCCCAGGCCTCGGCCTTGGACAGCGAGCTGTCGTGCAGCAGGGCGGTCTCGCGCAGCTGCTTGCCGACCGGGTGCAGCGGCGAGAGCGCGGTCATCGGCTCCTGGAAGATGACGCTGATCTCCGAGCCCCGGATGTCGCGCAGCTCCTCGACCGGCTTCCTCAGCAGGTCCTCCCCCTTGTAGAGGATCTCGCCGCTCTCGATCCGGCCCGGCGGCTGCGGGACCAGGCGCATGATCGACATGCCGGTCACCGACTTGCCGGACCCCGACTCGCCGACCACGCCGAGGATCTCGCCGGGCTCGACCGAGAAGGAGACGTCCTGCACCGCCGGGACGCGTTTGCCCTCGACGGTGAAGGAGACGGTGAGGCCTTTGACTTCTAGCAGGGGCATGGGTTACTCGATCTTGCTCTCGCTGCGGGGGTCGAAGGCGGCGCGCAGGCCCTCGCCGATGAACACGCAGAGGATGGAGACGACGAACAGCGCGGTGGCGGGGAACAGGACGAGCCACCAGGCGTACGGGTAGGTCTGGCCCTGGGAGAGCAGGTTGCCCCAGCTCGGCGTGCCCGGGGGCAGCCCGAAGCCGAGGTAGTCGAGCGCGGTCAGCGAGAAGATCGCACCGACCAGCGAGAAAGGGAAGAAGGTGATGAGGGGGGTCAGGGCGTTGGGGAGGATGTGGCGGAACATGATCTTCCGCTGCCCGATCCCCATCACGCGCGCGCTCTCTACGAAGGGCTGCTTGCGCAGCTTCAGGAACTCTGCACGCATGTAGTAGGAGATGGCGATCCAGTTGAAGGCGCCGTAGAGGGCGAGCAGCAGCCCGAACCCCCTGCCGTAGATAGAGCTCATCATGATCATGATGAGGAGGAAGGGCAGGGACTCCCAGATCTCCGTGAAGCGCTGGCCGAACATGTCGGTCTTGCCCCCGAAGTAGCCCTGGATCGCCCCCGCGAGCACGCCGAGCGCGAAGGTGAGGGCGACGAGCGCCAGCCCGAACAGCAGCGATATGCGGGTGGCGTAGAGGATCTGCACGAAGGCATTGCGCCCGCTCTCGTCGAGCCCGAGCGGGTGCCCCGACACGGGGCGGTAGGGGAAGGTCACCTTCTCGGTTTCGAAGGTGACCGTGTAGGTGTCCTCGCCGTCGCGCACCTCGGCCGGTGCGGCGACGCCGGTGCGCAGGACTTCGGCCGCAGCGGCGAGGATCTCCTCGCGGGCGGCTTCCCCCAGGCCGCCCCAGACCGGCGGCGCCCCCTCGCCCTGGAAGGAGAGGTCGCGGCCGAGGGTCGCCCGCTGGGTGTCCCCGCCCTCCGCGGCGCCCTCGCGGACGGTGACCCGCACCGACCGCTGTGGCCGCCCGCGCGGGGTGTACTCGGTGAGCGTGACCTCGCGCCTGCCGCCGGCGGGGAAGGTCGCGGCCGGGGCCGCCTCGTCGGCGACCCGGCTGGCGACCGCCGCCTCGAGCCCGGGGGTG
>JANQMB010000201.1 GCA_028280355.1 Verrucomicrobiales bacterium | reverse complement strand
CTACAACGGCACCCCCGAAACCGTGCAGCTCGAGGGCTGGGGGCTCAGCGACGACCGGAGGAAGCCGTTCCAGTGGCGCTTCGACCGCCGCGAGATCGCCCCCTACTCCTACCTGCTGGTGTTCGCCTCCGACAAAGACCGCCACAGCCGCCACGCTCCCCACACCAACTTCAAGCTCTCCAAGGGCGGCGAGTGGCTCGGTCTGACCTCGCCCGACGGCGAGACCGCCTCGGAGCTGGGCTTCCCCGCCCAGGTCGAAGATGTCGCCTTCGGGCGAGCCGGGGGAACGACAGGCTTCCTCGCGACCCCGACCCCCGGCGGACCGAACCGCAGCGAGGTCTCCGCCGGACCGCCTGCCCCACCCCTCTCTCTCAGTCACCCCGGCGGGTTGCTGTTCGAACCGGCGGCTTTGGAGATCCGCGCGGTCGGCGGGGCGGAGGTCACCATCCGCTATACCACCGACGGCAGCATTCCGAACCGCGAGTCACCGGTCTACCGGGAGCCACTGACGGTCGACCGCACCCTCGCCGTGCGCGCGCGCGCCTTCGTGGCCGACCGCCTGCCGGGACCAGTGGCAGGAAGCTACTTCGTGTCCGCCGACTCGGAACTCGCCGACTGGGAATCGAAGCTGCCGATCCTGGTCGTCGAGACCTTCGGCAACCCGGTGAACGACGCCTGGGACCCCCGAGAGGCACGCCCCTTCCAAGCCGCCACCCTGCTGCTCTTCCCGGCGGAGGGCGGGCGGCCGGCGGCCCTGAACCGCGATGTCCTGCCATTTGGCCGGGTCGGGATCCACGTCCGCGGGCAAAGTTCCGCCCCCTGGCCGCGGAAGAACTACGCCCTGGAGATCCGCGACGAGCGAGACCGCGACCGCGACGCCGAGGTCCTCGGCCTCCCGAGGGAGTCCGACTTCGTCCTGCACGCGCCGGTCATCGACCGCAGCCTGATCCGCAACGCCCTCGGCCACGCCATCGCCCGGGTGGCCATGCCCCCCGACGGCGGCGTCCGCACCCGCTTCGTCGAACTCTTCTACTCCGAACACGGCGCCACCCTGCGCCCCGCCGACCACGCCAGCGTCTACCTCCTGATGGAGCGCATCAAACGCGGCGCCGAGCGGGTGCCAATCGCCAAGCTCAACCGCTTCGTGGTCGACCCCGAGCAACTCGATGGCGGATATCTCCTCAAATACGACGGCCCCCCATCGGGGGCGAGCTTCACCACCGCGGCGAGCAAACTCCCGATCGAGTTCGTCTACCCGCGGGAACCCAACCCCAAACAGGCAAAGCATATCAAATCTTGGTTCGACGCCTTTGAGGCGGCCTTGCAGTCCCCCGACACCACCGACTACTCGCGCTGGATCGACACCGAGGCGTTCCTCCGCCACCACCTGCTCACTGAACTCTTCAAAAACCCCGACGGCTTCCGGCGCAGCCTGTATCTCTCGAAAGACCGCGGCGCACCCCTGCGCCCCTCGCCCATGTGGGACTTCGACCGCGCCTTCGGCAACGCCCCGACCGCGACGCTCTCCTCGCCCGAGGGCTGGTACCACGAGACCCTCAGCGCCGTCCGATACCCCTGGTTCCCGGCGATCCTCGACGCGCCGGGGATGTCGAAGCGCTATCGGGAGCTCTGGAGAGAACTCCGTGGGACTCAGCTCAGCTCGGAGGCGATCCACCGCCACATCGCCTCCCTGCAGGCCGAGATCGAGCACCGCTCCCCGCCCAGAGCAGATGAGGGTAAAGCCACCACCGTCGACCCCCTGACCGAAATCTCCGCCCTCTCCCGCTGGATCGACCTCAGGCTCCGGTGGATGGATGGGGAGCTGCTAGAGCATTCTAAATGAACTCATCCCTTTTCCACACCGTGCTCGGACATCTCGGTATTGCCTGGTGCAGAGCGCCGTATCTCTTGGTGAAGCCAATCGGCAGAGCCGACCAGAGGAAGGATAAATGTCCCTACCACTGATCTTCGCGCGATAGCGCGGGTAGGGCGCTCTCGCCGAGAGCGCCGTTGGGGGCGACGCCGATCCTATCTAAGGGGTATAACTCGTATTAGAACGCTCTAGAATCACACCTCCCATCGGGGAACTTCGATGAAGCCGCAGGAGCGGCAAGACACCTCCGGGAGACCTTTGCCTAGAACTCTGGGCAACCCTCCATCACTCGCAAGCGAGCCTCCTACGAGAGGACGCCCCCCTTGTAGGAAGCTCGCTTGCGAGCGATCTGGGTGGTCTCCGGATACATCCCCGACACGATTGCCGAACGTCGCGCTTGTGGGTTGGAGCGCTGACTGTTGGCACCTGCGCTCGGGTTCATTTTTTGGCCTTCCAAATCATAATATAGCCGATCTTCTCATCAGCACCAAAAACCGCCGTCAAACGCCAACCCTTCTTCTTGGATTTTCCACCCACGGCATACAAATCGGATGTGCCTACTGTAGCCACAAATCTCTCATACGACGAGCTGTCAAAAAGAGTGGCACGGTATTCCAAGCCCAAGGGAGTAACAGCCCCGAACCTCTCAAACCAACTCCGGAGCCGCCCGTTCTTGTCCGAAATCATACATTCCACATGAGCAAACTCAACCTCCACAGGCATTTGAGTAATCGAAACAAATTCGTCGAATACAATCCCCGTCGCATCTTTCAATAACGCATCGCGATCGCTGCCGCAAGCGTTCATAATGATTGGCATCGAGAATATTGACGCCAATCGAACTAGCGTTGCCACTTTAGCACCTAAATACATAACTCTGCTTCTCAACTATTCCTTCAAGGATCGTCGCTGTGGAGAGTATAGATTATCTTCCTGACCCCTTTTCGGTCAGAGGGAGCCCTTTTCACTCCTAATTCTCGCCGCATCAAGTAGATCCTGTGGAGCCTCCATCTTTGGAACCTCGTATGAGGACTCTTCGCACGCTTGCTGCACCTCTTGTTGCTCATCGAAATCAAGATACTTCCCCTCAATAATTGCGAAATATCCTTTCGTTGATCTACCAACTATGACACCTCCAAGATCCCCAACACCAATCAGCTTAACCGTCTTCACAAGAGTGTACCCTATCGAGTCACCAGTAGAGAAGCGATGCGGACCTCCCGTATGGCGAGCTTCGACCAGCGCGAACTCACCGGCATCTGTTGAATAGAGTGCGCGATGAGGATCGACGTAAAATATCTTGCTTGTCCCATCTGGCGATTCTCGGTAGGAACCGAAATCAACTCCTCGCTTTCCCCCAGGGAAAACCCTAAAGCTTGCCCAAAAACCAACTGCGCACCCACAGAAGATTATTGCACCTAAGAGAACTACTCTACTACCAGGATTTCTGAACACCTTTCGAATTGCCCAATCTCTCGGCGCCGGACTGCGCGTTCAATCTCCAACCTTTCGTGCAGACAATCGCCATCTTCCGCCAAGGACGGTAGCAGTTGGAAGCTACAAGGGAAAGCGATTTGATGGACTACAACGCCGGTTGACGGGGAACGGCGACCCGCCGAACTTGGTCACCGACATCACCTGACGGGTCGCGCCCCTACCCGTTTCGTCGGGCAGGTCGCAGGGCAGAGCGAGTTTGAGGACCGAGCGCCCAGCGGCACCCGGGTTGGCGGGGAAAACACTCGGAGTGGGAGGTACTTGTGCTGCGGCGCCCTGATGGATACGGAGCCGCGCACCTGCCATAGAGAGCAAGGCCGCGGCTCAAGAAGCCCGTTCAGGCCACAAATCCGAAAGCCTTGGCACACCTCGCGCTATTGGGTTGGAGTGCCGACTGTTAAGGAATCGATCTCGCATACGACGATAGCCAATCCAAGCCGGTCTACTCTGTTCACCCCATCGTTGCTAACGAAGCCATAGAGGTTCAACCCGCCCCGCTCCCCGATGGGATCCCTCGATATCCATCTACCTGTTTGTGGGCTGTAGTACCGGTAGCCGTAATAGTAGAGCCCCGTGGCGTCGGCGCATTTGGTGCTGAAGCGGAACGGGTTGCCGGACGCGAAGGTCCCCGTGGCGCGGGTCGTCCCGCCGAAGGCGTCGTAGTCGTACGCCGCGGACACCGCCTCCGCGGCGGTCTCGACCATCGCGATCACGTTGCCGTTCCCGTCGTAGGCGGGCGCGTGGCCCTTCGTCGTCGTCCCGTCGTGGTCGGCCACCAGCAGCAGGCCGCCCACCCCGCCGGCGCCGCCCGCCGACCCGCTCAGGTCGAGACCCCAGGTGTAGGCCTGGCGGGCGCTCCCGCCGGACACCAGCCGGACCACCGGGTTCCAGCCGTCGTAGAGGAACAGGTACGAGGTGCTCGTCGCGTAGCTGCTGCTCATCGCGTCCCAGTGGTACACCTTCCTGAGCACCCGCCGGCCGGCATGGTCGTAGGCGTACTCCTCCTTGATCTTCCCGGTGGTCGCCGCGGTGCCCTTGCTCTCGATCTTAACTAGCCGCCTTTGATTCGACCCGGCGGGCGTGCCGGATCTCACCCTGCGGGCTCCGGCTTCGCCTGCGTCTAAGATGCTCCCTAACCGGTCGCATCGTTCACCGTCCCAGGTGCAGCCGAAGCGGCCGTCGGGGGCCAACCCATCCCCTCTCCGCGCCTCTGTAAAGATTGCCGCCATCTTCCGCCAAGGACGGTAGCAGTTGGGGGCCGTCAAGGGAAGCGATTTAATGGACTACAACGCCGGTTGACGGGGAACGGCGACCCGCCGAACCTGGTCACCGACATCACCTGACGGGTCGCGCCCCTACCCGTTTCGTCGGGCAGGCCGTGTGGTCGAACGAGAGCTTGAGGCCAGAGCACCACGCGGCACCCGGGTTGGCGGGGAAAACACTCGGAGTGGGCGGTACTTGTGCTGGGGCGCCCGGATGGATACGAGGCCGCGCACCTGCCACAGAGAGCAAGGCCGCGGCTTAAGAAGCCCGTTCAGGCCACAAACTCGAAAGCCTTGGCACGCCTCGCGCTATTGGGTTGGAGCGCCGACTGTTTGTCAGCGCAGACTGTCTCACTCGATGACTCCAATAGATGGCGTTGGTAACTTTTTTCTTCGTGCACTATTCTATAATTTTCGTCCAGATATAATTCGATCATTACCCCGTCAGTCATAAGGATCGGCCGATCTTCAACGTGTTGAACCAGATGTGAGGGCACAATCAATACAACGTGAATTATCGATTCATCGAAAAGCCGCAACGAAAAACACTGGCCAACTCGATCAGCAAACAGCTTCTTCTCGACATCAGTTAGTTCGTTGGCAATAAGATGCTCAACTTTATCTTTGCAACGTTTAGCCACATCAACAGAAATCGACTCAACCTTAACCACAGATCGATCTCCATCCAAGAAGCCACCGTAGCGATGTTGAAGCGCCCGGCAGTAGTCGTCACCATAATCTCTCCGCGCCGGAATAATATCGCTATCTCGACCGTCAACAACCGACCAATATACTGGCCTAACTAGCATAGCATCGCCTGCCGAAGAACCCCCTCTGCGTAGACTTGCACTCCACGCAAACACTGCCGCAATCGCAATCACGAAAAATAGACTTACGACGAGACCTCTCATCTCATATTCCCCGCCGCCTCCCTCTGTTCATGTTGCCTCCACCCTCACCCTGCGGGCTCCGGATGCGCCTGCGTCTAAGATGCTCCCTATTCGGTCGCATCGTTCACTGTCCCAAATGTAGTCGAAGCAGCTACCGGGAGCCAGCCCCTCCCCACTCCGCGCCTCTGTGAAAATAGCCGCCATCTTCCGCCAAGGACGGTAGCAGTTGGGGGCTGTAAGGGGAAGCGATTTGATGGACTACAACGCCGGTTGACGGAGAACGGCGACCCGCCGAACTTGGCCAGCGACATCACCTGACGGGTCGCGCCCCTACCCCGTTTCGTCGGGCAGGCCGCGTGGTCGAACGAGAGCTTGAGGCCAGAGCACCACGCGGTACCCAGGTTGGCGGGGAAAACACTCGGAGTGGGAGGTACTTGTGCTGAGGCGCCCGGACGGATACGGGGCCGCGCACCTGCCGCAGAGAGCAAGGCCGCAGCCAAAGAAGCCCGTTCAGGCCACAAATTTGAAAGCCTTGGCACACCTCGCGCTATTGGGTTGGAGTGCCGACTGTTACGGGGCGGGCCAGCCGCCCATCTTGATGGTGACATCGCTAGGCGACTCGCATCCATCACTGAATTCGGCGTTGCTGTAATGCCACCTCCGTGCGCATCCCTGCCCCAGGAGGTGGCGCAGGTTAACCAGGACAGCGCTACGAGGCGGGCAAGGCGTTTGGGTGTTTGGTCAAAGTAGGCGAGCTTTCACCGCACGAGAACGCTGACCGGTTCACGTTCTGCTACAGGCTGCCAACAGGGGCGCGGCAGGCGACCCCGGCGGCCTGTCGCCGGGCGCGGGCTGGCGGTAAGAATGGTGGTTCGTAAGCCGAGAAGGTCGTCCAGTTGCAGTTTCGAAAGTAGGTGGCACGCGCCATGCTATTGGTTGGCGCGTGCGTTCATTTCGCGCTATTGGGTTGGAGTGCCGACTGTTTTGGCGCGTGGGCTCATTTCTATTCGACACCGGCAGGAGATAGAGTTACCCGCCCCTTCCGGATGGTATAGCGCAGCCCATTTTGGGAACAAATTAGATCCAAAACCGCTCTGACAGTTATCTTTTTAACATGAAAAAATACCCGTTTTTCTGAAACAGAACTCTTGGGATCGATCCAAATTCCATCAAATCCAAATCCATCTAACGCCACCGACTTCAAATGCTTAGACAATTTGCTATTTAGCAGTTCGCACACCTCTCTGACAGATATATCTTTCGCAACTACTTCGTCCAGCACGTGCCCATCTATCAGATGTTCAGTGAATTGAGTCGCCTTATCCAGATTTCGCTCTACCGATTCTTCTGAACTGTCGGGATCTGCCATCACGGAACAAACTATAAAGGCAACCGATATCTGAGATACAATGATACTAATCTTCATTTGTTTAGCCACCTAACATTTCCAGTGCGCCCCATCGAGTGCGTTGTTCCATTGTCTTCAACAGCTGATATTCCGACTCTGGGGACGGAGTTTTCTGACCATAGTCTGTCTTTATCTGAGAGCCCGTTAGATTCGCCAACCGAGGAGTAAGGCGGAGGGCTTCCGATGCCGCTGAAATCTATTCGATCCAGAATATGCGTATGAACCAAATGCAAATACGTAACTGTCTTTCCCGTTTGGTTTGGATGCGGCAAATTAAGCGCAGGTTCTGATCCGTCACTTAGGTAAACCCTGCCGAGAGCCCGCCGCCCCCGTGGCCCCTCCTTAGCATCAGGTTTCCTTAGGACTTGCCCCTCAGTGAAATTATAGCTGTATCGCTTTGCGCCATCTTCGTTCCAACAGTATATCTTCGAGGCCTTCTCCCTGCCAAGGACTACTACCCACTTGAACAGATACCTGGGGTCACCTGCTGAGTTTCTAAAGACTCCATTCGGGAAGGCATATATTGCATGATCAGTC
The DNA here is from genome assembly GCA_028280355.1 of Verrucomicrobiales bacterium. Classification (GTDB taxonomy): domain Bacteria; phylum Verrucomicrobiota; class Verrucomicrobiia; order Verrucomicrobiales; family DEV007; genus JANQMB01. Next base: position 5,579 of record JANQMB010000201.1, on the reverse strand, counting down.
CCTACAGTGTCAGAGGCCAACATTCCGCTGTTTTTCTGGATGGCTTCAACCATCAATCTTCCAATTTTTGTTTCTATTGAGTACGTCGCTCTATTTGAATAGTTTTCCTTAGTTACCCCTGTAGCGGCAGTGAATTCTCTCCAGGCTTTTGCTAATGATTGCTCACCTTTTCTCCTGTTATAGGCGATGGCGTCGTCAAATGCTTTTTGCGGCTCATCAAATTCGTCGCCCGGTTCAGCTCCTAAAATATCATACCGGTTAACCCCGTCGTTCCCCACAAAGCCGTAGAGGTTGAGCCCTCCCCTCTCGCCTATCGGATCCCTCGATATCCACCTGCTCGTCGAGGGATTGAAGTACCTGAGGCCGTAGTAGCAGAGCCCGGTGGCGTCTGCGAACTTCGTACTGAAGCGGAACGGGTTGCCGGACGCAAATGCCCCCGTCGCCCTCAGCGTCCCGCCGAAGGCGTCGTAGTCGTAGGCCGCGGACACCGCCTCGGCGGCGGTCTCGACCATCGCGATCACGTTGCCGTTCCCATCGTACGCTGGCGCGTGGCCCTTCGTCGTCGTCCCGTCGTGGTCGGCCACCAGCAGCAGGCCGCCCACACCGCCGGCGCCGCCCGCCGAACCGCTCAGGTCGAGGCCCCAGGTGTAGGCCTGGCGGGCGCTGCCGCCGGACACCAGCCGGACCACGGGGTTCCAGCCGTCGTAGAGGAACAGGTACGAGGTGCTCGTCGCGTAGCTGCTGCCGTTCCAGTGGTACACCTTCCTCAGCACCCGGCGTCCTGCATGATCGTAGGCGTATTCCTCCTTGATCTTACCGGTGGTCGCCGCGCTGCCCTTGCTCTCGATCTTAACTAGCCGCCCTTCGCCGTCCCAGGTGTAATCGAAGCGGCCGTCGGCGGTCAGGTTGCCGTCGGCGTCGTAGGTCAGGTTCTCGGTGCCCGGCGGCACGTACCGCTCGCCCGTGACCGGGGCGGCGCTGCCGTCGACGCTAACCGAGGCCATGTGCGCGCCGGTGCCGGCGGCGCTGCCCTCGAAGCGGAAGTGCTTGCGCTGGCCCTTGGTCTGGTACTGGGGGCCGACGGAGGGCGTGGTGCCGTCGACCGTGGCGGTGACGGTCGCGGCCGCCGTATCGACGCCGACCAGGTCGAAGGTGCGCGGGTTGGCGATGCTGCTGTAGAAGTTGCGCCCCGCGGTGTCGAGGGTGTAGCTGAAGGAGCGCCGGTTAGCGCCGGCGGTGTCGCCGCCGGACTTGGCGCTGCTCCGGTTGCCGATGTCGTCGTAGGCGTATTCGAACTGGTGGCCGGCGAGGGCGGCGCCGCCGGGGGCGATCTGCCTGTCGGCGGAGGTCAGCTCGCCGCGGGCGTTGTACCCGTACGCCCAGGAGGTGCCGTCCTCCCTAGTCGCTGCCGTGCGCCGTCCCATCGCGTCGTGCCGATACGTTACTGCCGCGGCCAGCTCGTCGCCACCGCTTTTGTGGATCGTCGCACGGGTGCCGGCGACCCGGCCGGCGCGGTCGTAGAGGGTCTCGGCGGTGTATTTCATCCCGTATTTGACGGCGGCGACCCGCCCGGACTCGGGGAGGTAGGTGTAGGTCGCCTTAGAGGTCGCCGCCGCCCCGTGGGCGACGCTGGCGGGGCGCCCGGCGGCATCGTAGGTGTAGTCGACGTCGGAGTCGACTTGGGTGCCGCCGTCGACGGAGGTCGGGTCGGGGGTGGCGTCGTAGGTGCCGCCGGACCAGAGACGGTATCCGCTGCGGCGGTAGCCCTTGGTCGAGTCGAGGATCGGGTCGAAGCTGTACCCGGCGAGGTGGCCGGAGCCGGAGGCGAACATCTCGGCCTCGACGCGACCTCCGGTGTCGTAGTGCAGGGTGCGGGTGCCGGCGGCGTCGGCCACCGTGGCGACCCTGCCCCCGGGGCCGCGGGTGTAGGTGACGGTGGGGGTGATCTCGGCGGGGTCGGAGGTGTCCGTGTAGCTGCCGTCGCCGTCGTCGTCGTAATCGACTTTGGTCAGGGCGCCGGCGTAGTCGTAGCTGTATTTCGTCTTGGCGCCGCGCTCCCAGGTGCGCTCGTCGACGCCGCCGTGGGCGTGGTAGGTGTAGGAGGCGCCCTTGTCGTCGGCGTCGTCCTTGCTGGTCACCAGGCCGGTGTCGCTGTCGCGGTTCCAGGCGGTGGTCTGGCCGCTGGCGGCGACGTCGCGGTAGGTGGTCATGCTGTCGAGCCAGCCGTAGGTGCTGCTGTAGCTGTAGTCGACGGGGTGGGCGGCGCCGCCGCGCACGGCCGCGATGTTGCCGAGGAGGTCGTAGGTGTAGAGGGTCTCGCCGCCCTCGGCGTTGACCATCTTCGTCACCCGCCCGGCGCCGGCCGCGCCGCCGGCGCCGTAGGTGTAGCGGGTGACCGAGCCGGCGAGGTCGACGCGGTAGGCGACCCGCCCGGCGGCGTCGTAGGCGGCCGTCGCCCGCCCGCCGGTGCGGGGGTCGGTGACGGCGGTGTTGCGCCCGAGGGCGTCGTAGCTGTAGCGGGTCGCCACCGTGGCGGCGTGGCCGCGGGAGAGGGTCTGCAGGCCGTTCTCGGCGACGCTCACCGCGTCCCCCGCGGCCAGCGTGCTGGAGACGGTGGTGGTGGCGAGGCGCTTGTCGGGGTCGACGACGGTGCTGGTGGTGACCTCGACGCCGCCGGGCCCGGCCACCTTCCGCTCGGAGACGAGCTTCGAGGTCGAGTCGTAGGCCATGCGGGTCTTGGCGGTGGTGGTACCACCACCGTTGACGACGGTCTCGACCACCGAATACCAGACGCCGCTGATCTTCTCGTAGCTGCGGGTGGTGCGGGTCGCGTGGTCGGTCGCGTCCATGGCCAGCCCGGCCGTGCCGCCGAGGTCGACGCCGCGGGTCACCTCGTCGCCGCGCACGTTGGCGTAGGCCGTGAGGAGGTCGTTGAGACCGCCGTCGCGCTCGACGCCGGAGGGCCGCCCCTTGCTGTCGTAGTAGGGGTATTCGCCGACGAGGGCCGAGACGTTCGAGGGGTCGGGCCGCTGCTCGGCCGTCACCCGGCCGGCCAGGTCGACGGTGATGACGCGCTTGTTGCCGCCGGCGTCGACGCCGGTGTAGACGGTGGTGCTCTGGCCGCCGACGCCGCCCGCCGTCACCGTGGCGTAGGCGTAGTGGCGGTCGACGACGCCGGTGCCGGTGACGTTGTCGGTCTTGCCGGAGAGGTGGGCGACGGTGACCTCGGTGGAGGTGTCGGGTCGCGTCGCGGTGACGGTGCGCCCGGAGTTGGTGTAGGCGTAGCTCGTGGCCAGCCCGGCGGCGTCGGTCGAGGAGACGGTCCGCCCGGCGAAGTCGGTCTTCGTGCTCGTGGTCTGCAGCAGCCCGCCGGCGCCCACCTCGACCTCGCGCAGGGTGTGGTCGCCGCTGGCGGCCGGCGCCTTGTAGGTGGTGACGATGTCGCCGGGGTTCGCCCCGTACCCCTTGCGGGTCGAGGTCTCCAGGCGCCCGGAGGCGCCGGTTACGGCGACGGTCTGCGAGCCGTCGACCGCGGTGGTGGTGGCCGTGAGCACGGAGCTCGCGTAGGAGTAGCTCACCAGGCGCTCGCGCAACCCGTCCTTCCACACCTCGGTCAGCCGCCCGGCGTCGTCGTAGACGCTGACGGTGGAGGTCGCGGCCTCCCAGGCGCCGCCGTCCCGCACCTGGGTCTCGCGCAGCACGACGTTGCCGTAGGCGTCGGTCAGGGTGCGGGTGCGCGCCGACCTGCCATTGGCCAGGTCATTGGGGAAGGGTTCGGCGATCGTCTCCAACCCGCCGATCCCGGTCGTGCTGAAGGTGACCGTCGGCGCCCCGGAGCCGGCCGTCACCGTCACCGAGCCCTCGTCGTAGGTGAAGCGCTCGAGCTCGGTCAACGTCCCGGAGCCGGTGTGCTCCGCCATCCCCCAGCGCGACTCGACGCGGCCGCGCTTGAACTTGTCGTTGTGGTCGCGGGCGTAGCTCTCGGTCCGCGCCTCCAGGTACTTGCCGGTGGAGGAGGAGGTGTAGGTCTTGGTGGTGACGTGCAGCTCGGCCCCGGAGGTGAAGGCCTCGTCCCCCTCGACCTTGGAGATCTCGACCCCGCCGACGGTGGTGACGGCGCTCGCCGGACGGCCATAGTCGATGATCTTGCTCCCGTTTCCGACGGAGCGGTACTGGGAGACGGTCTTCTCGCCGGCGAAGCCCGAGAAGTTCTCGCCGGCGGGGATCGCCTCGTCGAGCCACGGGCCGTAGCGGACCTCCTCCACGTAGGGGGTGTTCGGGCTGGTGCTGGTGTCCGTCCCCGAGGTGTACTCGTAGAAGGTCCAGCCGCCGTCGGGGCGGACGACCTTCTTGAGCCGGCCGTAGCGATCCGTGCCCTCGTCCCCGGCGGCCGTGTAGTAGGCGTAGGTGGTCACCAGGTCGGTCCCGCCGGTCGCGGGGTCGACCAGCCGGGACTCGGCCAGGAGTTCGCCGTAGCGGTCGAGCGAGGGCAGCTCGTAATACTCGATCCCCGTGCGCTCGGGCGCCGTCCCCTCCTTGGTCACCGTGGTCACCCGCTTGCGGTCCATCACGGTGTCGGCGTTGTCGTCGATCAGCTCGTAGGCGACGGTCGTGACGCGGTCGCCGGCCTTGGTGCGCAGGTAGTGGTCGCCGCTGTTCGCCAGGTAGAAGTACTCGGTGCTGGAGCGGACGGCCGTGGTGCCCTCCTTCTCCTCGACGCGCACCCCGAAGGCGAAGGTGAGGTTGCCCCATTTGGCTGAGGTGTAGCTCTCCGAGGAGGCGGAGCTGTTGATGTTGGTGAGGCGCTGGCTGCGCAGCACGGTCGACTGCCCCGTCTCGGTGAAGTTCAGCTCGACCCAGGTCTGGCCGACCGTGTCCTCCTCGACCTCGACGTCGTAGGCGCCGCCGGTCACCTTGTCGAGGGCGACGGGGCCCGAGCCGGTGGTCTGGACCGCGACGTTGTAGTTGGCCCCGGTCTTGCTGAAGTCGGCGCGGTGGAACTCGAGCAGGTCGCGGTCGACCTTGCCGTTCGCCAGCAGGGTGTCCAGCCCGTCGCGCAGCACGACCACCCCGGAGGAGCGGGCGCCGCTGAAGCCGGGACCGAGCGCCGCCTGGAAAAACAGGCCGGGCTTCTCGAGGCTCAGGGCGCCGCCCACTTTGACCAGCTCGCCGCCACCGGCGGTGTGGAAGGCCTCGCCCGCCGGGGTCGCCGCGCCGCCCGCCGCTGGCGCCACCCGGAAGAAAAACGAGCCGTTCAGGTCGCTGACCGTGCCCGTGCTGCTATCCGCGGGCTTGTAGTCGTTAGCCTCGGCGGTCGCCCCCTCCTCGAGTTCGCAAGAGCAGCCCTCGCAGGTCACGTAGAGGCCGAGCGCGGGCCCGGAGCTGCCGGAGCTGGTGTAGGGGGTCCCGTCGCTCTTCAGCCGCTGCAGGTCGGCCTCGATCACCTCATCCTCCGCCACCGGAACCTGCAGCCGGAAGCTGTCCTCGTTGCCCGGCAGGATGTCGCCGGTGGCCACCGCCGCCCCCTGGGCGCCGGTGCGCCAGTCGCGCTTGTAGACCGTCAGCCGCACGAAGTTGCC
>JANQMB010000108.1 GCA_028280355.1 Verrucomicrobiales bacterium | reverse complement strand
TAATGCGCGCGAAAGGCCCGGAGGTCACGGGGGAATTCCCCGCCCCGGCCCGCTACAGGTTCTCGCCGATCAGCTTGCCGATGTTGAGCGACGCGGTCGCCGCGGGGGACGGGGCGTTGCAGACGTTGAGGACGCGCCCGTTCCTGGTGATGAAGAAGTCGTCGACCATCGAGCCGTCGGCGCCCACCGCCTGCGCGCGCACGCCGGCGGCGGCGGGCACGAGGTGGCCTGGGTGGATCTCCGGGACCAGCTTCGACAGCGCCCTGACGAAGGCGCGCTTGCTCACCGAGCGCCACATCTCGCCGGCGCCGGTGCGCCAGTATCTGGCGGCGAGCTTGAGGAAGCCGGGGTAGGTCAGCGACTCGATCAGGTCGGCGGGGTTGATCTTGAACTTGCTGTAGCCCTCGCGGGCGAAGGCCAGCACCGCGTTCGGCCCGCATTCGACGCCGCCGCCGATCATGCGCGTGAAGTGGACGCCGAGGAAGGGGAAGCTGGGGTCGGGGACGGGGTAGATGAGGTTTCGCACCAGCCGGCGGGCGCCCTCCTTGAGCTCGTAGTACTCGCCGCGGAAGGGGACGATCTTCAGCGGTGGCCTGGAGCCCCCCCTGTCTGCGATGCGGTCGGAGTAGAGGCCGGCGCAGTTGACCACGTGGGAGGCGGCGAACTCTCTGCCCGACCGGGTCTGCACCGAGACCAGGTCCCCCGCCGGGGTGATGAACTGGGCCTCCTCACCCCTCAGGATCTGCCCACCCTCTGCCTCGATCTTCTCGGCGAGCCGGGCGCAGACCTGGCGGTAGTCGACGATGCCCGCCTCGGGGACATGGATGGCGGCGACGCCCGCGGCGTGCGGTTCGAGGTCGGACAGCTCGGCGCGGTCGATGATCCGGCAGGCGACCCCGTTTGCCTGGCCGCGTTCGAAGATCCGCCGCATGGCGGGGAGCTCGTCCTCCCCGGTGGCGACGATGACCTTGCCACATATCTCGTATTCGATCCCCTCCTCGCGGCAGAAGCGCTCCATCGCCCTCTTGCCCTCGCGGCAGTTGATCGCCTTGAGCGAGCCGGGTTTGTAATAGATGCCCGAATGGAGGACGCCGGAGTTGTTGCCGGTCTGGTGGGCAGCGATGTCCGGCTCCTTCTCGATGACCGTGACGGCGCGCCGGCGGCGCCCGCGCGTGAGGTGGTAGGCGGTGGCCAGGCCGACGATCCCACCCCCGATCACCAGCGTGTCCGTGCGCTCGATCACGGGTCGTGGGCGTAGGCGCGGTCGAGGTGGGTGTAGCCGCCGTCGGGGTACATGATCTGTCCGGTGGTGTGGCCGGAGCGCCCCGAGGCGAGAAACACCACCAGGTCGGCGATCTCCGCCGCCTCGGTGAAGCGCCCCCCGAGCGGGATGGTCGATTCGATCTCCGCCCTGGCGGCGGCCGGGTCTGGCCGCTTCGCCAGCCAGTTCTCGTAGAGCGGCGTCATGACCTCGGCCGGCGCGACGCAGTTGACACGCACGCCATGGGCGGCCAGGTCGATGGCCCACTCGCGGGTCAGGGCGTTCATGGCGCCCTTGGCGGCGGCGTACCCGGAGGTTCCGCCCTGCCCGGTCTCGGCGACCTTGGGGCCGATGTTGACGATGCTGCCCCGCGCCGCCTTGAGGTCGTCGAGCAGGAGGCCCGCCAGCACGAAGGGGTGGACGAGGTTGCGCTCCAGCGAGGCGACGAACTCCGCCGCCGTCGCGCCGATCGCGACCCCGTCGTTGACCCCGGCGTTGTTCACCAGGACGTCGACCGGCCCGACCTCGTCGCGGACCGCGGCGACCGCCGACTCGATCTGCCCGACGTCGGTCAGCTCCGCGTGGAAGGAGTGCCCGCGGCCGAGGGCGCCGATGAGACCCTGCGCCTCCTCCGGGTTGCGGCCGAGGATGACCGGGGTCGCGCCCTCCTCCGCGAAGGCGCGGACGATCGCCTCGCCGATGCCTTTCGCCCCCCCGGTGACGAGCACGATCTTGTCCTGTAGCTGTAGGTCCATTGTCGGTGTTCTTAGGTCAACATGTCCTCCGGTCAACGCGAGTTATCGTATGCGGTGACCTTCTGCCGGGCGCTCCCGAGCCCCCCGATGCCGAGTTCCACGATGTCGCCGGGGCGGAGGTAGCGCGGCGGGTCCATCCCCATGCCGACCCCCGCGGGTGTGCCTGTCGAGATGATGTCCCCGGGTAGCAGCGACATGAACTGGCTGAGGTAGCTGACGATGAACGGGATCTTGAAGATGAGGTTGGAAGTGTTGCCGTCCTGCATGGTCTCGCCGTTGACCTTGAGCCACATGGGGAGGGCATCGACGTCCGGGACCTCGTCGGGCGTGGCCATGAAGGGGCCGAGCGGGGCGAAGGTGTCGGCGCTCTTGCCCTTGACCCACTGGCCGCCCCGGTCTTTCTGGAAGGAGCGTTCGCTGACGTCGTTGTGCAACACGTATCCGGCGATGTGCTCCGCCGCCTCCCCCTCGCTCACGTAGCTGGCGCGCCTGCCGATCACCACGGCGATCTCGACCTCCCAGTCGGTCTGGGTGCTGTTCTTCGGGATGACGATGTCGTCGTTCGGGCCGCTGTATGAGGAGGTCGCCTTGCTGAACAGGACGGGTTCGGCGGGCAGGTCGGCGCCGGTCTCGGCGGCGTGGTCGCTGAAGTTGAGCCCGATGCACAGCAGTTTGCTGGGGCGCGCGACCGGGGCGCCCAGGCGGGCGTCGGCGGGGACCTCCGGGGCGGAGCCCGCGTCCCCGGCGGCCCAGCCGGCCAGCTCCCGCAGGCCGCCGCCGCCGAAAAACGCCTCGTCGTAGTCCCGCGCCACGGCGGAGGCGTCGACCCTCCGCCCATCGTCGAGCAACAGCCCCGGTCGCTCGTCGCCCGCCGGTCCGTATCGTATCAGTTTCATCTCTCTGTCTGGGAGGGTCTGTTAGCGCAGCCTGGTGAAGCCCCCGTCGATGTCGAAGGCGGCGCCGGTGACGAAGCTGGCCTCCCCCGAGCACAGGTAGGCGGCGAGGGACGCGATCTCCCCGGGCTCCGCCATCCGGCCGATCGGCTGCGAGGCCTCGAGTTCCGCGAACACCTCCGCCTCCCGCCCGGGGTAGCTCTCCTTTAGGTAGTTGTCCACGAAGGGGGTATGCACACGTGCGGGGCAGAGGCAGTTACAGCGGACGCCGCGGCCGACGTAGTCGCGGGCGACGGACAGGGTCATCGCGAGCACCGCGCCCTTGCTGGTGGAGTAGGCGAAGCGGTCGGGGATCCCGACTTTGGAGACCACCGAGGCGAGGTTCAAGATCGCGCCGCCCCCGCGCTCCAGCATCCCCGGTAGCGCGGCCTGCATGCAGAGGTAGACCCCCCGGACGTTGACGGCCATCACGCGGTCGAAATCTCCCGGCCGTGTCGTTTCCAGGGACCCGACGTGGGCGATGGCGGCGCTGGTGACGAGGATGTCCGGGGCGAGCCCGGCGAACGCGTTGGCCACCGATGCTCCGTCGGAGACATCACAGCGGTGGTAGCCCCCGCCCACCGCCGCGGCGACCTCCGCCCCGGCGCCGGCGTCCCGGTCGAGGACCTGTACCTCCGCTCCCTCTTCGGCGAAGCGTTCGCAGATCGCCCGGCCGATGCCCGAGCCGCCGCCGGTGACGGCAGCCCTTTTCCCCGCTAGCCTGCGCATCGTCCCCCCGCCTACGGGTTGCGGATCTTGGTGAAGTCGCCCTCCTCGCAGCAGTTGACGAAGCCCTCGGTGTATGACTTCAGCGCATCCCAGACCTTGCGGATTTGCGACGACTCCTCGTCGGTGATGGAGTTGTCCTGCGCGGCCTTGCTGATCTCGGCCAACAGCGCACCGAACTGCTCGACGATCTGGGTGGTCGCCGGCATGACCTCGTATCCCTCCTCACAGGAGCTTTTCGGGTTGCGGACGAAGTAGCCGCCGGCCTGCTCGCAGACCCACTCGATGATCCTCGGGTCGCGGGTGATGCGGACCAGCTCGAGCACCCGGTCGAGGGGGTTCCGGCTGCCGCTGCCGAGCTCGGTGTTGGGCTGCGCCCACTTGTAGACGAGCGAGAGGGACACGCCGAGCTCTGCGGCGACCTCCTTCGGGCTACATTTCTCGCAGGCGTTCTTGATGACTTCGTGGGATTCCATCCGGTATGCGGGTTGGGGCGGAGCGCGGTTATAAACGCACAACCCCTTTATAATAGGCATGGGGCGGCTGGCCACCTAATTTTCACGGCGTAGAGAAAGTCTCCGGGGCAGAGGGGGTGGTGGTGGCGGGCTTGACCGCCACACCGCATCGCCCCCAACCTCTGGGGACGTGATCTGAAACTGCAATGGGAGAGATTGTCCAAGAAGCCCTGGTCTGGCACAACCTGCCGCTCACCGTGCTGCTCTGCCTCGTCGGCCTCTACTGGCTGATGGTGGCGGTCGGCCTCGCACACCACGAGGGCCTCGACGTCGACCTGGACGGGGACATGGACGTGGCCATCGATGTGGACGCCCACGTCGATGCCCACGTCGACGCCCACGCTGATGGCGACCACTCGTCCGGCCACGACCTCCACGGCGCGCACAGCGGTGGCGGGCTCGGCGACCTCGGGGTGGCCGTCCTCAAGTTTGTCAACGCGGGCGAGGTGCCGCTGACGCTGGTGATCAGCATGATGTCGCTGCTCATGTGGGGGACATCGATGATCGCCAACTACTACCTCAACCCCGGCGGCGGTTTCGTCCTGGCCGCGGGGCTGCTGGTCGGGAATTTCATCACCAGCGCCACCCTCACCCGGATCGTCACCAGCCCGATGAAACCGCTGATGCGCGGTCTTAGACGCGGCGCCCGCGAGGAGGTCAAGGTGGTGGGTTGCGTCGGCGTCGTCAAGACGGGCGAGGTGACGGAGAGCTACGGGCAGGTGGAGGTCGATATCGACGGCTCGCCGCTGTTGTTGCAGGCGCGGGTCGCCGGGGGCGCCGGGCCGCTTTCGCGCGGCGACGAGGTGATGGTCATCGACCACGAGGAGGGCACACAGATTTACACCATCCGTAAAACGGAACCCATAAAGACAGAGGAGATACAATGACAGCCATCGACCCAACCCTAGCGAACTTTCTACAGAACATCGTCGGCATCGTCATCGCGGCAGCGGTGGCCGTCCTGGTGCTGGTGGTCATCGTCGTCCTGAAGTGCTTCGTGAAGGTGGAGCAGGGGCGCGCGCTGGTGCGCACGGGGATGGGCGAGACCAAGGTGACCTTCTCGGGCATGCTGGTCCTGCCGGTGATCCACCGCAAGGAGATCATGGACATCTCGGTCAAGCGCATCGAGATCGACCGCTCCGGAAGCAACGGCCTGATCTGCAGGGACAACATCCGCGCCGACATCAAGGTGGCCTTCTTCGTCCGGGTCAACCCGGTCAACGAGGACGTCAAGCGGGTGGCGCAGTCGATCGGCTGCTCCCGCGCCTCGAGCCACAAGGAGATCGAGCACCTGTTCGACGCGAAGTTCTCCGAGGCGCTGAAGACGGTGGGCAAGCGCTTCGATTTCACCGAGCTCTACGAGGAGCGCGACACCTTCCGCGACGAGATCGTCAAGGTGATCGGCACCAACCTGAACGGTTTCGTGCTCGACGACGCCTCGATCGACTACCTCGAGCAGACGCCCCTGGCGGCGATGAGCCCGGACAACATCCTCGACTCCGAGGGCATCAAGAAGATCACCAAGCAGACCGCCGAGCAGGCGATGCTCACCAACGACATCGAGCGGGACAAACAGAAGGTGATCAAGCAGCAGGACGTCGAGGCGCGCGAGGCGATCCTGGAACTGGAGCGGCAGCTCGCGGAGACCGAGGCGAAGCAGTCCCGCGAGGTCGCCGCCGTACAGGCGCGCGAGGGGGCGGAGGCGAAGAAGGTCGAGGAGGAGCAGCGGCTCAAGTCGGAGCAGGCGCGCATCTCCACCGAGGAGGAACTGCAGGTGGCCGAGGAGAACAAAAACCGGCAGGTCATCGTCGCCGCGCGCAACCGAGAGCGCACCGACGCGGTGGAGAAGGAGCGCGTCGAGCGCGATCGCTCGCTCGAGGCCATCGAGCGTGACCGCGTCACCGCCCTGAAGGGCATCGAGCGTGACAAGGAGGTCGAGGTCGAGAAGCGCAACATCCAGGAGGTCATCAAGGAGCGGGTCGCCGTCGAGAAGACCGTGGTCGAGGAGCAGCAGCTCATCTTGGACACGGAGGCCTTCGCCGGCGCCGACCGCGAGAAACAGGTCGCCGTCACGCTGGCCGAGAAGGATGCCCAGGAGGCGCTGGTGAAGAAGATCAAGGAGGCGGAGGCGGTCAAGGAGGCCGCCCAGCTGAGGGCCGACCAGGAGCTCTACGAGCGGGTCAAGGCCGCCGACGCGGGGCGCCAGGCCTCCGAACTGCACGCCCAGGAGGTGGTCACCGAGGCGGAGGCGACCCAGGAGGCGGCCGAGAAGGAGGCCGCGGCGAAGAAGATGCTCGCCGACGCCACCGCCGCAGAGGCCGCCGCCGAAGGCCTGGGCGAGGCCGAGGTCCTCAAGGCCAAGGCCGACGCCACCGAGAGGCAGGGGACGGCCGAGGCCAGCGTCGCCAGGCAGAAGTTCGAGGCCGACGCCGAGGGCATCGAGAAGAAGGCCGCCGCCATGAAGCTCTTCGAGGAGGCCGGCCAGGGCCACGAGGAGTTCAAGCTGGAGCTCGAGAAGGACAAGCAGGTCGAGCTGGCCGAGATCGACGTGCAGCGCCAGATCGCCGCCGAGCAGGCGAAGGTCGTCGGCGAGGCCCTGAAGAGCGCCAAGATCGACATCGTCGGTGGCGAGTCGGAGTTCTTCGACAAGATCACCAAGGCGATCACCAACGGCAAGGCGGTCGACCGCACGATCGACAACAGCCGCGCCCTGAGCGACGTGCGGGACACCTTCTTCAACGGCGACCCGGAGTACTTCAAGGCGCAGGTCGCGAGCTGGATCGAGCAGTTCGGAGTGAGCAGCGAGGACCTGAAGAACCTCAGCGTCAGCGCCCTGCTCGGGCAGATGATCGCCGCCAGCGACAGCGAGGCGACCACCGCCAAGCTCAGGGGTCTGCTCGGCGCCGCCGAGCGCTTCGGCCTGGCCGAGGAGAAGGCCGGGGAGTTGCTGAAGGGGTTGGGGGCATAGCGATGAACCGCGTTAGGAAGGCGTTCTACGAGATCGTCGATGCCCTGTCTGACGCTGGGGTTGACTATGCGATCTGCGGGGGGTGGGCGGTGGCCATCCACGGCTACCCTCGCGCCACGGAGGACGTGGATCTCCTCGTCGCGAGCGACGATGTCGCGCGCGTGAAAGAACTTGCCCGGGCGGCTGGCTTTATACTCCGGGCGGACACAATGACCTTCAGGAGAAACTCGGATGAGGAGCAAGTCGTACACCGGATCTCGCGCGTCGATCGCGAAGAGCTCGTCATGCTCGACCTCCTCGAGGTCGGTCCGGCGATGCGTGAGGCATGGGGGCAGAGGGTCGAGTTCGAGATTGGCGGCAGGAAGGTTTGGGTGCTCGGCATGGACGACCTCATCGCCATGAAGCGGAATGCGGGCAGGGCACAGGACCTGGCTGATGTCGAAGCGTTGGAGAAGATTCGGGATGGACGAGACTGAAAAGCCGGATCCGCTGGGGCGGGCGATCTCGACGGCGATGACGCCAGAGGCGATCGCCACCCGCATCGACTTGATGGCGGAGCTTTGCGAACTCGCCTTCGAGTTAGGGATGGCGAGGCCGACCGGACGGGTCGCGGAGGACGCCGCCGGCTACCGTTTCACGGGAGGGCGACAAGGTGACGATGCCTGACCCCGAAACAGCCGCGGCCCTAGCAGCCCCTGCCGCCTCCGCCCAGCTCGAGGGCGGCGCCTACGAGGTGATCCGGGCGCGCCTCGAGAGGGGCGCGGCCGACCTGCGCGGGCGCCTCGGCAAACTCAACGGCGAGCGCCAGGCGGTGTTTGGCGCCATCGAGCCGGAGCTGGTGGCGACCGAGCGGGTCACCACCAAGAACAACTGCACCCCGCGCGACATGGTGGCGATCGGTGGCGGCGTGTTCCTGTTCGGCTACAACGTCCAGCTCGGGCTCAAGTCCACCACCGAGCTCTCAGACGTCTTCGCCGTCTACCGCCACGATAGCGAGACGCACATCTTCCACGCCCTCGGGCTCTCGGATCTGATCGAGGGCGACGGTTTCGCCGACGACTTCAAGTATCTCTACAAGTACTACAAGGAGACCCTGTTCGTGAAGTTCATGGTGCGCGGCCCGCACCTCTTCATGGCCTTCCGCATCGGGCGCGACGTCGACGATCTGAAGACCTTCAAGTTCCGGATCGGCGAGGGCAAACTAGAGTACGTCGGCAACCGCTCCGACCACGAGTACGTCTTCCCCCCACAGCAGGAGTTCGACTGGGTGCGCGCCCACCGCGAGATGCACCGGCCCGGGGCCCACCCGCATATCTCGGTCGACGACCGCCTCTTCGTCGAGACCATCGGTGGCGACCTCACCGTCAAGGTCGAGGACAACACCGAGACCGGCCAGGGCGTCTACTCGGAGCCGGTCGACAACGCCGACCAGACCCTGGACGACGCCGAGGTCTTCTACGCGATCGTCGGCAGCCTGATCCTGTTGCAGATCAAGCCCTACCAGGAGGAGCAGTTCCGCATCCTGGTGTTCAACGAGAAGACCGGCCGCGTCGAGCGCATCGACTCCATCCGCCACTCCTGCGTGCTGTTGCCCGACGACCACGGCATCATCTTCGCCGACGGATACCACCTGCAGACCGGCGAGACGAAGATCTTCGCCAACGGGCTCGACCAGATGGTCTTCGAGCGTCGCATCGCCTCCTCCAACGGCGAGGACTTCCTCTTCGTCTTCTATAACCGGCGCGGCGGCGAATACGTGCTGATGCCCTACAACCTCATCAGCCAGCAGGTCGACACGCCGATCCTGTGCAGCGGCTACAGCCTGTTCGGGTCCGGCGAGATGATCTACTTCCGCGCCGAGGAGGAGCCCGGCAAGCACCACGCGCTACAGGTCTGGCAGACGCCGTACACCGCCGGCGACCACGCCCCCCCCTGCGAGGCGGCGGGCTCCTATCTCTACAAGATCGGCAACGCCGACGTCGTGCGCTGCATGGCCGAGTGCCACGAGGTGCTCACCCTGCTCGGCAAGGACGACAGCTACGGCGACCTCTACGTCGACCTGGCGAAAAAGACCGGTGACATCTGCGACAGCTACTTCTGGATCGGCCAGAGCGAGGCTGGCGGGCTGCGGGAACCGCTAGAGGTCATCCGCGGCGCGGCGGCGGCGGCGATCGACGAGTTCGACAAAGTCCAGCGCCTGCGCAAGGCCGCCCGCGACGAGACCGGGCGGGTCGGCGACGCGGTGCGCAAGATCCTCTCGGCCGCCGAGCACACCCGGCCGGACGACATCCTCGGTTTCGTCCACCGCCTCGCCGAGCTGCGCTCCGTGCGCGGCGAGGTGATCGGCCTGCGCGAGCTGCGCTACGTCGACCCCGGAACCGTCGACACCCTGGAGGCCGACGTGGTGGCTTCGACCGACAAGGTCTCCGCCGCCTGTGTGAATTTCCTGTTGAAGCCCGAGGCGCTCGACCCCTACCGCAAAGCCGTCGCCACACAGCAGGCGAAGATCGGCAAGCTGGACAAGGTGACCGAGGCCGACGGGGTCGGCGAGGCGATCGCCGCGGCGGGCGGCGAGCTGGAGATGCTGATCGAGATCGTCGGCAACCTCAAGATCGAGGACGCCACGCAGACCACGGCGATCATCGACGACATCTCGACCATCTACGCCGAGCTCAACGCCGTCAAAGTGGCGCTCAAGAACCGCCGCAGGGAGCTGGCGCGCGTCGAGGGTGAGGCGCAGTTCGGCGCGCAGGTGAAGCTGCTCGACCAGGCGGTCATCAACTACCTCGACCTCTGCGAGACGCCGGAGAAGTGCGAGGAGTTCCTGACCAAGACCATGGTCACCCTCGAGGAGCTGGAGGGGAAGTTCGGCGAGTTCGACGAGTACATCACCGAGCTGGCCGAGAAGCGCGAGGGGATCTACGAGGCCTTCGAGACGCGCAAGCAGGCCTTGCTCGAGGAGCGCGGGCGGCGCGCGGGCGCGCTCCTGAAGTCGGCGGAGCGGATCCTCGGTGGCATCAGGCGCCGCCTGGAGGGTTTCGGCACGGTCAACGAGATCAACGGTTACTTCGCCGGCGACCTGATGATCGAGAAGGTGCGCGACATCATCGCGCGGCTGACCAAGCTCGGCGACTCGGTGAAGGCGGACGACGTCTCGACCCGCCTGAAGACCGTGCGCGAGGACGCCGTGCGCCAGCTCAAGGACCGGCAGGAGCTGTTCGTCGACGGCAAGGACATCATCCAGCTCGGCAAGCACCGCTTCAACGTCAACACCCAGGACCTCGAGTTGACCGCCGTCCCCCGCGACGGCGAAATGTTCTTCCACCTCAACGGCACCGAGTTTTTCGAGCACATCGACGACGAGGGCTTCCTCGACACGCGCCCGGTCTGGGAGCAGACCGTCGTCAGCGAGAACGGGGAGGTCTACCGCGCCGAGTACCTGGCCTGGAAGTTTCTGGAGGAGGTCGAGGGCGCGCCGGGCGGCTCGGCGGCCGATACCCCCGGGGGGGGGGAGCTCGCCGAGGCCGGGCGCGAGTTCATGGCGCCGCGCTATGCCGAGGGGTACACCAAGGGCGTCCACGACCGCGATGCGGCGAAGATCCTCGAGGCGCTGTTGCCGATCCACCGGGGCGCGGGTCTGCTCAAGCACCCGCCGGCCGAGCGCGCGCTGGGGCTCCTGTTCTGGCAGGCCTGGGGCGATGCCGCGGAGAAGGAGAAGCTGGCCGCCAAGTTGCGCTCGTTCGGCATGGCCGCGCTCAGCTTCCCCGGGCTGGAGGCGCGCGAGACCTACATCGCCGAGCTGCGCGAGCTGCTCGCCTCTTTCCTCGACCGCTATGCCGTCTCGCTGCCGCGCCTCGCGGGCTGCGACGTGGACGAGGCGGCGCTCTACCTGTTCCACGAGCTGCTCGACCCGGAGCAGACCTCGATCTCGGCCGCGGCGGGGGAGCTGGTGGGGCATTTCAAGAAGACGCTCACCGCCCGCCGCCTGAGCAAGAAGCTCGAGCAGGCGCTCGCCGAGCTCGACGGGGACACCGTCGCCCGCTACCAGGCGCTCACCGACTGGCTGGCCGGCCTGCTCTGCGCGGAGGGTGGCGCGGCCGCCGACCAGACCTACCTCCCCGAGGCCGCCGTGCAGCTGCTGCGCGGCTTCAAGGCACAGCACGTGGTCGAGGTGGAGCTGGCGCGCGACATCGATGGGCTGTCCGGGGCGCACCCGCGGGTCTCCCCGGAGGGCTACCGTTTCGACTACCTGGAGTTCACCGCCCGGCTGCGCCACTTCTGCCGCGAGGCCGTGCCCCGATACGAGTCATTCGTGACCCTCAAGACCGCGCTGGTGACCGGGCGGCGCGAGCGGATGCGGCTCGACGAGTTCAAGCCGCGGGTCATGAGCAGCTTCGTGCGCAACAGGCTGCTCGACGAGGTCTACCTGCCGCTGGTGGGCGACAACCTGGCCAAGCAGATGGGCACCGCGGGCGATGAGACCCGCACCGACCGCATGGGGATGCTGTTGCTGGTGTCGCCGCCCGGGTACGGCAAGACCACGCTGATGGAGTACATCGCCAACCGGCTCGGCGTGACCTTCATGAAGATCAACGGGCCGGCGCTGGGGCACGACGTGACCTCGCTCGACCCGGAGGACGCGCCCAACGCCGGCGCGCGCGAGGAGATCCTCAAGTTGAACCTCGCCCTGGAGATGGGGGACAACGTGATGATCTACCTGGACGACATCCAGCACTGCCATTCCGAGTTCCTGCAGAAGTTCATCTCCCTGTGCGACGCGCAGCGCAAGATCGAGGGCGTCTACAACGGCCGCGCCAAGACCTACGACCTGCGCGGCAAGAAGGTCGCCGTGGTGATGGCCGGCAACCCCTACACCGAGAGCGGCGGCAAGTTCCAGATCCCGGACATGCTCGCCAACCGGGCCGACACCTACAACCTGGGCGACATCATCGGCGCCCACGCGCGCGCCTTCGAGAACAGCTACATCGAGAACGCCCTCACCTCCAACCCGGTGATGGGCAAGCTGGCCAGCCGCTCGCAGAAGGACGTCTACGCGGTGATGCACATCGCCGAGACCGGGGGCGCCGAGGGCGTCGACTTCGAGGGCAACTACACGGCCGACGAGATCGAGGAGCTGGTCTCGGTGACGAGGAAGCTGATGCGCGTGCGCGACTCGGTGCTGCGCGTCAACCAGGAGTACATCCGCAGCGCCGCCACCGAGGACGCCTACCGCACCGAACCCGCCTTCAAGCTGCAGGGCAGCTACCGCAACATGAACCGCATGGCGGAGAAGATCCTGCCGCTGATGACCGACGGGGAGGTCGAGGCGGCGATCATCGACCACTACGAGAACGAGTCGCAGACCCTGACCTCCGGCGCGGAGGCCAACTTGCTCAAATTCAAGGAGATGGAGGGGCTGCTCGAGGGCGAAGAGGCGACGCGCTGGGAGGAGATCGTCAAGACTTTTAGCCGCAACCAGCTGCTCGGCGGCGGCGGTGAGGACGACCCGGTCTCCCGCGTCGTCGGTGCCATGGGCGCCTTCAGCAAGGGGCTCGACGACATCAGGGAGACCATCGTCACCGCCGGCCAGAGCTACAGCCAGCCGCAGACCTTGGCCGAGCAGACCGTCGAGCAGCTACAGGGGATCATCGCTGGCCTGCGCGCCGTGCCGGTGGATGTGGAGATCAAGGTGCAGCCCGTGGAGGAGGCGCCGTCACGCCCCCAGAAGAAGACGGCGAAGAAGAAATCGGCGGCGCCGAAGCTTCCTGTGGATATCGAGTCCGATGTGCAGCAGGGGGACTAGCGGTCGCGATCGCCAGGTCTCCCCCGGGGTCGCGATAGCGCACGGGTAGCTAGGGGCTCACTTGCCCGCTTTCTTCTCTGGGGCCTGCTCGACAACCTTTTCAGGGGCCTTCGCGCCGGCCGCCACCATGATGCGGTCGATTTCCTTGCCCGAGACGTACCACTCCCCATCGCGTTTGACGAGGCCGAGCTTGTCGGTCTTGGCTGTGGCGATCTCCCTGCCCCTGAAGCTCGCGGACACCTTGATCTTGCCCTTCAGGGTCGCCTTCGTGTCGTCTTTCGGATCCACCACGACAACGTGGCTATCCGCGAGTTTCAAAGCGACCCCCTCTAGGCGCCCGAGCAGCGGGGCGGCCCACGAAGGGTCTATCGGACCGTCGGGGAAGCTGTCGACGTAGCCGGCGACCTCTTTGCCATCGGCATAGATAATCGCCCCGCCAGCGGCGGCGGCGTCCGCCTTGTTGGAGATGGCGAGAGCGGAGAGGACGGCGAGGATTGCGATTGGTCTCTTCATGTCTTTGTTGGTGGTCTGTGGGATAGGGGACGCGGGGGGAGCAGGGGACCTTAGAACAAATTCATGCAGCAATCATAGGGGGCAGGCAGACCCCAGAAGATAAGGGAATTAGGGGACAAACCCAAAAATTCGACCCGAAAGAATACTGGTGCCGTACGCAGAGGCGGCGGCGCAGCAGGGCGATGCCGCCGAGGCCGAGGAAGGCGGCGGCCGAGGGCACGGGGATCGCGCTGCCGGTCACAGCATGGGTCGTGGCAAAGAGGACCGCGGACAGAACCTGTCCAAGGCTCAGCCGGATGGCTGCTGGGGATTCCCGGGCCCTGGCGGGGCCGGGGGGATGTTCGGCCTCGGGACGGCGGAGCCGCTGGGCGGCGCGAGCGGGGTCCCGTCGATGGTCATCTCTCCCCCACACTGCGGGCAGAAGACCGACCGCCCGCGACTCTCGGGATCGACGAACGCATCCACCCCGCAGAAGGGGCAGAGGATTTTGGTCTTCTCCATGTCCGGGAACCTAGGGGGGGCGCGGACGAGGGGAACCCTAAAGTTTTGGCGCGGAGATCCCCCCCTGGGCGCCGTTCATTGTCGTTCGAGGATCTCGACCTCGTAACCATCGGGGTCGGTGACGAAGGCCATCTTCATGTCGTCGCCGGCGAACTTGTCCCGCCAGCCGCCGGGCCAGATCTCGATGCCCTCGCCCTCGAGCCCCCCGCAGTATTCGACGATGTCCTCGACGCCGACGCAGGTGTGCATCAGGTCCTCGGGGAACTCGACTTTGAAGTCTGGGGAGTAGCAGAGTTCGAGGAAGTGTTCGCTGGCGTCGAGTTCGAGGAAGGCCAGGCGGTTGCCGGCGGGGGACTTGTCGTTGCGCCTGGCGAGCTTGAAGCCGAGCTTCTCATAGAAGGCGATCGAGGCGTCGATGTCGCTGACGCGGATGCGGGTGTGTAGGAACTTGATGGGCATGGCTGGCGGTATTCTGGCATCGCTGCGGAGAAGCGCAGGACTTTTTTGCATGTGGCGCCTAGGGTTCGGGCGATGAGCGATCGCGATCAAGATTTCCGTTTCGTCGTCGTCGGTTCGGGCAACATCGGCCGCACGTACATCGAGGCGGTGGGGAAGGTGGCGGGTGCCGCGGTGGTCGGGGTCGTGTCGCGGTCGGGCCGGGGCCCGGACAACGCCGCCGGCCTCCCCGTGTTCCCGTCGATCGGTGCGGCGGCGGAGGGTGCCGGGTTCGACTCGGTGATCCTCTGCACCCCCAACGGCCTCCACCACCGGGGTGCGGTCGAGGCGGCGGCCCGTGGCAAACATGTCCTGACCGAGAAGGTGCTCGACGTGACCCGGGCGAACATGGACGCGATGGAGCGGGCCTGTACGGACGCCGGGGTGACCCTGGCCGTTGCCTTCCAGCGCCGGATGAGCCCGGACAACATCGCGGTCAAGCGGCTGCTCGAGGGCGGGGATCTGGGGCAGGTCTATGCGGCGGACATGCGGGTGAAGTTCTACCGCGACATGGCCTACTACGGCTCCGGTGACTACCGCGGTGGGTACGAGATCGACGGCGGCGGCCCCTTCATCCAGCAGGCGGCACACAATGTCGACATCTTCACCTGGTTCTTCGGGATGCCGGACGAGGTGGTGAGCATGTTGGGGACGGTCCGCTGGGACATCGAGGTCGAGGATCACGGGGTGGCGGCGATGCGCTACCCCGGCGGGATGATCGGCAGCCTCACCGCCTCGACGGTCTGCGGTCCGGGGGGCTTCCCCCCGGTGCTGGAGATCCACGCGGAGCGGGGGACGCTGGTGATGGAGAACGACGAGATCACCCTCTGGGATGTCGAGGGGGTGGAGAACCCGTCGCGGAGCGGGGGGTTCGAGGTACACAGCGGCGCTGATAGCGCGGCGGTCTCAGACACCGAGGGGCACGAGGCGATCGTCGCCGATTTCGTCGCGGCGGTGCGCGA
>JANQMB010000099.1 GCA_028280355.1 Verrucomicrobiales bacterium | reverse complement strand
CCCCTCGGGGAGCCCCCCTCTGCGACCACCTTGGGTTGCGGGGGGAGCGGCACGGCTTTGGGAACCGCCTCGCGGCCGGCCGGAGCCTCCACCTCGGCCACCTTCCGGGCCTGTTCCGGACCCTCGGCACGTCGCCCCTCGATCTCCGGCGGCGGGGCCGCGGCGGCCGCCTCGCCAGCGGCACCGTTGACCCTCTCGCTGGCCGGATCCGGGACGGCCGGGCGCGGCACCGGAACGGCCACAGGTGCCGGCGCCGGCGCGGCGCGCGGTGCCGGCGGCACCTGAACTGGGGACCGCTCGACCGGCGGTGTGGCGGGCGGCGCCTCCCCACCCTCGGGCACCAGCGATCGGGGCGACTCCCCCTCCCGCCGCGGCGCCGGGATCGACGGCCGCCTCATCTGGGGGGCGTTCATCTCGATCGACTTCTCCAGGCGGTCGAGGGCGTCACCGAGCGGATCGGTGGCGGCGATCGAGATGTCCGTCGGCTTGGGTGTATCGCTCATCGGGTGGGTCGCGCGCCCGGTCGGGCCACATTCGGTCGGCATCGACCGATCTGGTGAAAGTGTCCCAACTCGCCCCGGCGTTCAATCTTTTCCCTACCCGACCCGCCGAGGGGGGCACCCCGGTGCCGGATTCGGCCTCGACTCCCCGCCGATCTTCGCTTTGTTCCCGGCCGGCCCCGAGGGGGCAGACCGCCATGCTTGTCATCGATATCCGCAATATCCCGGAAGACGGGGTCCTGCCCCTGGAGGGCGCGCTCGATGGCGATATCGCCGGGCTCCCCCCGGAGGACCCCGTCCAGCCCGCCGGCCCGCTCACCTACAAGGCCGAGGCCTCGCTGGTCTCCGACAACCTCCTGCTGCGCGGCGAGTTCTCACAGCCCTTCCGGCTCCAGTGCGTACGCTGCCTGGCGCCCTTCGAGCACCGGGTGCGGCTCGTCGGCCACTCGCTCCTCGCCCCCCTCGAGGCGGCCACACGGATCGACTTGACGGACACCCTCCGGGAGGATATCCTCCTCGCCCTCCCGAGCTTCCCCCACTGCGACGAGGACGGTTCTGGAGACCCACAGGCCCGCAGGGAATGCCCTGCCAGCGGGGACTTCAGCACCGATGACAGCTTCCGACCGCTCGACCCAGAGCAGGACGAAGACGATGGCCCCGATACCTGGGGGGCCCTAGACAACTTGAAACTCGACTAACCGACCCGCCCACCGCCATGGCCGTCCCGAAAAGCCGCACCTCGAAGATGAAGTCCCGCATGCGCCGCGGAGCGAACCGCTGGCGCGCGCCGAAGCTTAACAAGTGCCCGGAGTGTGGCAGCACCACCCCGTCCCACATCGCCTGCCCCTCGTGTGGCTACTACCGCAACCGGCAGGTGCTCAATATCGACGCGTTCTAGGCACCGCGGAGGGGGATCTCCCCCTGCTGCGGCCAGAGACGATGCCACCCACGCGAGTAGTGCGGGTGGCATTTTTACGTCCTAGGGTTCACATTCCACCGACCCACATCCTATCTGAAAAGGGGGTGCCCCAATTCGGCTTTGACGCGCCGAACCCACCACGCTAAGGGTTGCCACGCGCCCGCGGCGCCGTGCCCGCGCCCCCGCGATCACTAGCACACGATGAGAATCGCACTCGATGCCATGGGCGGCGACCACGCCCCGGCGACCAACATCGGAGGCGCCAAGCTGGCGGTCGAGACGCTACCCGACCTGGACAAGCTCTACCTGGTCGGCGACGAGGCCGCCGTCAAAGCCGAGATCGACGCCCAGTCCGCCACCTCGGCCAAGATCGAGATCGTGCCGGCCACCGAGGTCGTCGACATGCACGAGTCGCCCGCCAAGGCGATCCGGCGCAAGAAGGACTCCTCCATCAGCGTCGCCACCGGGCTGGTCAAAGACGGCACCTGCCAGGCCGTGGTCAGCGCCGGCAACACCGGCGCCTCCGTCGCCGCCGCCACCATCAAGCTGCGCAACCTCCCGGGGGTCGAGCGCGCCGGCATCGCCTCGCCCATCCCCAACGAGCACGGCCTCTGCAACCTCGTCGACGCCGGGGCGAACCCCGAGGCCAAGGCCACCCACCTCCTGCAATACGGCATCATGGGCTCGGTCTATGCCCGGCACGTGCTCGGCAGGGAGTCGCCGCGGGTCGGCCTCATGTCCGTCGGCACCGAGGACGGCAAGGGCACCGACTTCACCCGCGAGGTGTTCGCTCTGCTCAAGGACAGCGACCTCAACTTCATCGGCAACATCGAGGGCCACGACCTGTTCGAGACCAAGCTCGACGTCGTCGTCTGCGACGGTTTCACCGGCAACGTCGTCCTCAAGAGCTGCGAGGCGACCGCCAAGGCGCTGACCAAGTGGGTCAAACAGGAGATGCTCAAGACCCCGCTCCGCAAGATCGGCGGCGCCCTGGTCAAACCCGCCTTCAAGGCGGCGATGTCCCGCTGCAGCTACGAGGAATACGGCGGCAGCCCGCTGCTCGGGACCAACGGCATCTGCATCATCGCCCACGGCGGCAGCTCCTCCCTGGCGGTAAAGAACGCCATCCGCGTCGCCGCGGAGTCCGTCTCCCACAGGGTCGGCCCCCACATCATCGAGGAGATCGCCAAGGCCACGCCGGCCCAGCAGGAGCCCGCCCATGTCTGACCCCGACGCCACCATCGAGTGCACGGTGACCATCGCCGGCACCGGCAGCTACGTCCCCGAGAAGGTCCTGAGCAACGCCGACCTCGAGGGCATGGTCGACACCTCCGACGAGTGGATCACCAGCCGCACCGGCATCCGCGAGCGCCGCATCGCGGCCGACGGGCAGAGCACCAGCGACCTCGCCACCGAGGCCGGGAAGCGGGCGATGGCGGACGCCGGGATCGAGCCGGGCGAGATCGACCTGATCATCGTCGCCACCATCTCGCCCGACGCCTTCTTCCCGGCCACCGCCTGTTACGTGCAGAAGAACCTCGGCGCCACCAACGCCATGTGCTTCGACGTCTCCGCCGCGTGTTCGGGTTTCCTCTACGCGATGCAGATCAGCCGGCACTTCATCAACACCGGCAACCGCAAGACCGCCCTGGTCATCGGCGCCGAGAAGCTCAGCAGCATGGTGGACTGGGAGGACCGGAACACCTGCGTCCTGTTCGGCGACGGCGCCGGCGCCGCCGTCCTGCGGCGGGACGACAACGGCGGTGCCGGCCGCAAGATCCTCTCGTCCTCGCTCGGCAGCGACGGCCGACAGACCGACATCCTCCACGTCCCCGGCGGCGGCTCCGCCTGCCCGATCACCCCCGACAACGCCGACCAGAAACTCAACACCATCCGCATGCAGGGCCGGGAGGTCTACAAGTACGCCGTCAACGCCATGCGCCGGGCGGTCGAGGACGCGCTGCAGCAGGCGGGGCTCGGCGCGTCGGACGTCGACATGCTCATCCCCCACCAGGCCAACAAGCGGATCATCGAGGCCATCACCGAGCGCATGGGCATCCCGCCCGAGAAGACCTTCATCAACCTCGACCGGTACGGCAACACCTCCGCCGCCGCCGTCGCCATCGCGCTCGACGAGGCGAACAAGACCGGCTCCATCAAGGCCGGCGACCACGTCGTGCTGGTCGCCTTCGGCGCCGGGCTCACCTGGGCGAGCACGCTGGTGCAGTGGTGAGGCCCGGTCACCTGGCCGCCTGGAACACCGCATGCCCCGACCGGAGGAACCGCCGCCCATCACGGACTCCCACTGCCACCTCTGTTCGGGGCAGTTCCGGGGCGATGTCGGGGAGGTGGTCGGGCGCGCCACCGAGGCCGGGGTCGCCCGCATGGTGACGATCGGCACGGACCTCGAAGACGGCCCGCGCTGCGTCGAACTCGCCAGGGAGCACCCCCCCGTCTACGCGGCGGTCGGGGTCCACCCCTGCTCGGTGACCGAGATCGAAACCGACGACTGGCTGGCGCAGATCCGGGAGCTCGCCGGGCGCCCCAAGGTCGTCGCCATCGGCGAGATCGGGCTCGACTACTTCCACCCCGCCCCGGAGGGCTGGTCGGAGGGCGACTACCATCGCAGGCAGGCCGAGTTCTTCACCGCCCAGCTCGGGCTCGCCGCCGAGCTGGGGCTCAACGTCGTCGTCCACCAGCGCGACCGCGGCAACCGCTGCTGGCCGGACATCCTCCGCCTCATCGAACCGTTCCACGGCAAGCTGCGCGCCGTGTTCCACTGCTTCACCCACGGCTGGGAGGCCGCCCACCCCCTGGTGGAGCTCGGGCACCTGATCTCCTTCACCGGCATCGTCACCTACAAGAGCGCCGGGCAGATGCAGGCCTGCGCCGCCGCGGCCAGCAGCGGGAGCTTCATGGTCGAGACCGACGCCCCCTACCTCGCCCCCGTCCCCCACCGCGGCGGGCGCTGTGAGCCCGCCCATAGCCGCGACACCGCCGAGTTCATCGCCGCGCTGCGCGGAACGGGCGCCGCCGAACTCGCTGCGGAGACCGAGAAGACGGCAGACAGCTTTTTCCGTTTCGAAGCGGCAACAGCGGCGGCGCAATGACGAATGTCTAATGACTAATGACTACGCCCACTGCCCACTGCCCACTGCCCACTGCCCACTGCCCACTGATCACTGATCACTGATCACTCAATACCTCCTCCCCCTCGCTCTTGGCGATGATCACCGCGCCGCAGGAGTCGCTGAAGATGTTCACGCTCGTGCGGCACATGTCGAGGATCCGGTCGACGGCGTAGATCGCCCCGACCGCCGCCATCGCCCCGCCGCCCCAAGCCTGGCCCTCGGCGACGTTCTGGATGATGATGACGATCGCCACCAGGCTCGCCGAGGGCACGCCCGCGACGCCGACGCTCGTCAGCAGGGCGAGCACCACCACCGACAGTTGCTCGCCGAAACCCAGCGCCGCCCCCATCACCTGCGCCACGAACAGCACTGCGACGCACTCGTATAGCGCCGTGCCGTCCATGTTCACCGTGGCGCCGAGCGGCAGCACGAAACTCGACGTCCGCTTGGAGACCCCCGCCTTGTCCTGCAGGCAGCGCATCGTCACCGGCAGGGTCGCCGACGAGGACGCGGTCGAGAAGGAGGTCAGCAGCGCGTCCCTCATCGCCCGGTAGTGCCGGAGGGGGTTGACCTTGCCGACCAGCACCAGCAGCAACGGCAGCGCCACGAAGAAGTGGAGTCCGAGCGCGACCAGCACCGTGACCATGTACTTCAGCATGGACAGCAGGAACGACGGCCCGGTCTGCGCGATGGTATAGGCCATCAGCCCGAACACCCCCAGCGGCGCCAGCTTCATGATCCACCCCGTCACCTTGATCATCAGGTCGTTCAGCCCGCCGATCGCGCTCACCAGGGCCTCCTTCCCGTAGCCGTCGATGGCGATCAGGCCGAAGGCGGTGAGCAGGCTGACGAAGATCAGCGACAGCATCGCCCCGTTGTCGGACGCCGCCTTGAACACGTTGCTGGGGATCATCCGTTCCACCAGGTCGCCGACCACCCCGAGCGGGTGCCCCCCGGACTCCTGCGCCACCCCGGCCGCGGTCCGGCCCTCGGCTTCCTCCTCGAACTTCTCCCGGTTCTCCTCGATGAACTCGGCCACCTTCGGGTTCGGCCCGCCGTCCACCAGGCCCGGCTTCATCACGTTCACCACCGCCAGCCCGATCAGGATGGCCAGCGCGCTGCTCGTCACGTAGTAGCCCAGGGTCTTCAGCCCCAGCCGCCCGAAGCCCTCGACGTTGTGCAACCCCGCGATCCCCGTCACGATGGAGGAGAAGATCAGCGGCACGATGATCATCTTCAGCAGACCGATGAACACCGTGCTCCCCAAGAAACGGTAGAGCGCCACCCACCACGAGCCCCCGGCCTCGTCCCCCAGCAGGGCCTGCGTGACCCCGCCCGCCAACACGCCGAGCGCCAGCGCGATCAGGATCTGCCAATGCAACTTCATCCGGAACATGCGGCACAGGCTATGTCCTAAAACCTAAAACTGAAAACTTAAAACTCTCTCCCTTTGACGTCCCAGCCACCCTCTCCCATCGTTGCCCCGACCATGCCGGAGCCCGAGACCGTCCGCACCCGCTTCGCGCCGTCGCCGACCGGGTACCTCCACGTCGGCGGGGCGCGCACGGCGCTGTTCAACTGGCTGTTCGCCCGCAACAACGGCGGCCAGTTCGTGCTGCGGATCGAGGATACCGACGCGGACAGGAACACCGAGGAGGCCCGCGCCGCCATCGTCGACGGCCTGCGCTGGCTGGGGGTCGACTGGGACGAGGGGCCGGGCGCCGGAGGCGACCGCGGCCCCTACCTGCAGAGCGAGCGCACCGGGATCTACCAGCGCCACCTCGACGCCCTCGACGCGGCCGGGAGGGTCTACGACGACGGGGGCGCGATCCGTTTCCGCGTCCCCGACACCGACATCACCGTCGACGATCGCATCTGTGGCACACAGTCGGTCAACCTGGTCCAGGCCGGCTCCCGGGCGTGGGACAAGGAGGCCGGGGTCGAGGTCGAAGCCAACCCCGACCTCATCATCCGCCGCCCGGACGGCTCGTTCCTGTTCCACTTCGTCAACGTCGTCGACGACCTCGAGATGGGCATCACCCACGTCCTGCGGGGCGAGGACCACCTCCCCAACACCCCGAAGCACGTCGCCCTCTTCGAGGCCCTCGGGGCGACGCCCCCCGTGTTCGCCCACATCCCGCTGATCCTGAACAAGGACGGCTCGAAGATGAGCAAGCGGGACCGCGGCGCCGGTCTCAAGTGGTACCAGGAGGCCGGTTTCCTCCCGGAGGCCGTCCGCAACTACCTGGCGCTGCTCGGCTGGTCGCCGAAGGACGACCGCGAGAAGATGGCCATCGCGGAGATCGTCGGGCTGTTCGACTTCGAACACCTCAACCGCAGCAACGCCAAGTTCGACCTCGAGAAGTGCGAATGGCTCAACGGCCAGTACATCGCCGCCCTCGGGCCCGAGGAGTTCCTCGCCAGCGCCCGCCCCTTCGCCCCCGGTGCCCCAGACGCCGCGGTCGCCGCCCGATAGGCGGCTTTGTTCGCGGGTTCCGAGAAGTCCGAGTACGGCTCGGGGCGGTATGCGGGGAACACGTGGCCTCCTGACCGGCAGTGGGACGGGTGATGCCCCAAGGCTACGTCGGGGGCGGCTGCTGTGGGGACGCGTAACCCGCAAACAAGTGCTGAAGTCGCGAAGCGTTCGTCCCGATAACCCCAACGTGGAACAACATGTGCTGGTCATCGAGGACTCCGCGTCCGTTCGTCGCCTCATCGAGGTCTGCCTCCGCGTGCTGGGGGTCGACGTGTCGTCCGCCGCCG
>JANQMB010000065.1 GCA_028280355.1 Verrucomicrobiales bacterium | reverse complement strand
CCCCTCTCCTCGTACAACATCCCGAAATATTTCGGGTCGGGGTGCATGTCCATCTGGTAGCCGCCGACGACCCACTTCCCAGGGTCGAGCACCTTGGAGCGATACTGGATACCGGAGTTGTTCTTGCCGATGACCCTCCCCTTCACGGTGAGCTCGAAATCGCCGACCTCGCCCCCCTTCCAGATGAGGAAAGTGTTAGCGCCAATCTTCTTCTCCCCGGTGGTCTCGCCGACGATGCGCCCGCCCTCGACGCGCCACAGCGCAGGGTCGCCCTCCCAGCCGGTGAGGTCTTTTCCGTTGAACAGGCTCTCGCCAGCGGCGGGGGCGGCCGCGCCAGCGAACATCGAGAGGGTGAGGATCGTTCGAATCATCAGGGAGACGGTAGCTGTCTGGTCTAGCGGTCGGGGGCCGACGGGCCTCGCCCGACGGGGGGGAGGTGAGGGTTTGCCCTCCATCGGATACAAGAGATAATGCCGGGATGCGCCGCTACGTTACGGTATTTCGCACCTCCATTGTTACCGCCTGGCTCCCCTGTCTCACCACCGGCGCCCAGGAGATCCCCCAGCCGGCGTGGGGGCCCCTCTCGGCGCTGGGCGACCACCCCGGGGTTTTCGTCTGTGAGATCCCGCCGAGGGAAGGGGCGGACGGGCTCCGCCTGCCGGCGCCGTTCCCCAACATCGCCGCCGCCAGGCTCGCCGGGGAACCGCTCCCCTTCCGCTTCAACGAGGACGCCACCGAGGTCGCCCTCGAGCCCGGCGCCGGGGCCGGCGGCGAGCTGCGCCTCGAGCTGGCGGAGGGTTCGGGGCAGCGGGCGGACGGGCGCATCGTCTTCTCGGCGCTCGACGCGGAGGTGGCCGGCGACCGCGCCAAGCTCGAGACCCACCCCGGCAACCACCGCATCGGCTTCTGGAACGACCTCGGCGACACCGTCGGGTGGCCCTACAAGGCCAGCCGCTGGGGCCGCTATCAGGTCTCCCTGACCTACTCGCTGGCGGACGGCCGCTCGGTGGTCGAAATCGCGATCGGCGGCGAGACCCTGCGGGCCGAGCTGCCGGCGACCGGCAGTTGGTACCGCTACACCACCGTCGACCTCGGCCGGCTCTATCTCGCCAGCGCGGGCGAGCACCGCCTCAGCGTGACCCCGAAATCGAAGACCGGGGGCGCCGTGATGAACCTCAAGGCGGTGCTGTTCGAACCCGCCCCGGAGGGCGGGGCGATCGCCCAGAGCGGCGAGACGATCACCCTGCACGCGCGCGATGCGACGGTCCACGGCACGCGGCTGCGCTACGAACCCGCGGCGCGGAAGAACTGCCTCGGTTTCTGGTCCGACCCCGCCGACTGGGCGTCGTGGGACTTCGCCGCGAGCCTCCCCGGCCGCTACCGGATCCTGGTGACGCAGGGCTGCGGGAGGGGGCAGGGCGGCAGTGTCGCTGCGGTATTGCTCGGCGAACAGAGGGTCGAGTTCACGGTCGAGGACACCGGCGGCTTCCAGAACTGGAGGGAGCGCGAGGTCGGCACGTTCGAGATCGCCAGCGCCGGTCCCTCGCGGCTCGAGGTCCGCCCGGTGAGCAAAAAGGCCGGTGCCGTGATGGACATCCAGCAGGTGAAACTGGTGAAGGAATAACCATACGGCGCCCGACGCCGATGGCGCCGCGAGGGTTTTCGAACCCGCCCTAGACCCTAATCGGGCCCTTGTCCTTCTCCTCTGGCGGTGGCTCCTGCCCGTCGCCCTCGGAGTCCCCCTCCCCTTCTTCGGGCGTGCCCCCATCGCCCTCACCCTCGCCCTCGCCCTCCGACGGCATGTCGCCATCCGGGGCGGGCTCGCCCTCGCCGTCGTCAGATCCCTCGAGCTCGGCGAGCTTCGCCCGCAGCATCGCGTTCTCCTTCTCCAGGTCGCCGACCTTCTTCTCCGCGGCGGCCAGCTTCTCCCCGACCTCCGCGGCCTCCTTCTCGGTGGCGCCAAGTTTCTTCTCGGCGCCCTTCAGCTTGTCCGCGAGGATGGTCGCACGTTGCTCGGCCTGGGCCAGCTTCGTCCCCTGCGCGGCCATCTCCTTCTCCACCGCCGCCTTCTCGCCGGCCAACTTCGCCAGCTCTTTCTCGCCGGCGGCCAGCTTGGCTGCGACCTCGTCGCGGGCCTTCTCGGCGCCCGCCAGCTTCTCCCCCAGGTCGTTCGCCTCGGCGGTCAGCGCCTCGACCTTCTTCGTGTAAGCCATCTCCTTCTCGACCATCATCTCGCGCAGGCCGTCGCGCTCGGTGGTGAGGGCGTCGCCGGCCACCTTGGCCGCCTCCAGTTCGCGCCCGACCTCGGCCAGCTTGGCGCGCTCCTGCTGTAGGGAGGTCACCAGCCCGACGTTCTCCGTCTTGAGCTCGCGCTTCTCCCCCGATAGCACCCCGACGCGCTTCTCCAGCTCGCCGACCTTCTTGCTCCGCGCGACCAGGACAAACAGCGCGACCAGCAACAACAGCAGGGCGACCGCCAACACCACCAGCGACCCGATACCAGTCTTGGCGGGACGGCCGCTGTCCCCCCGCCAGACCTCGGGCAGCTCGACATCGCCCCCCGCCCCACCGTCCGCTGGCGCGGGCGCGGACGCATCCCCCTCCCCATCCGGCGCCCCGGTGGTCCAGAGCGTGAACGCACGCGATCCGCCCGACACCACCGCGGTGGGTTGCGGGGTCCTCGACCAGAGGGTGAAGGCCTTGGACTCGGTGATCGAAATCGGACCTGGGGGAGCCGTCGCCGACGGGGCGGGGCTCGCCGCGAGAGCCTCGGCGGTGGTCCACAGCGTGAACGCCTGCGAGTCCGGCAGCTTGAGCAACTCGCCCGACGCTGGGGTGTCCTCCCCCTCCTCGAACACCGCCTCCGGCAGGGGCGCCACCGCAGGGGTCTCCGCTGGGACAACGTTGGAGCCGATCCAGAGGCTAAAGGCCTTCGAGGGCGGGAACGACATCGCGGAACCCTGTCGGGCGCCCTCGCCCTGAGTCCACAGGGTGAAGGCGCGCGATGGGATGGCCGGGATCGCCGCCGGTGCCCCCTGGGCTGCCGCGCCTGCCTCTCCGCCAACCGCCCCGGAAGACGGCGAGGCCCAAAGGGTGAACGGCTCGCTTCGGCCAAGCCGGATCTTCTCCGCCGAGCCCCCCCCCGCGCCGGCCGCCGCCGGCTCGCCGCCGCGGCTCGACCGCTCGCTCCATATTCGAGCGAACCAGCCCCCCTTCGGGCGGCTGATCGCAATCGGTTGTCTGGTCAGTTCATCGCCGACAGGTCTCGCCATTGTCTTTAGGTGTCTCGGGTAAATATTTTAAAAAGATAGCACGCCCGTGTCGGGTGGAGAAGAATAAGAATCCCACCGGGGGGGGAATTCTCCGGATCCCCATCGCCATCGGGGACCCCTGTGGCGCTTGATATTTGCCCGCGGATGGCCCAGCGTCGCTGCCCATGCTGCTCGTCATCGACAACTACGACTCGTTCACCTACAACCTCGTCCAGTATTTCGGCGAGCTCGGGGCGAGCATGGAAGTCCGCCGCAACGACGCCGTCGGGCTCGACGAGATCCGCGCCCTCGCCCCGTCGAAGATCTGCATCTCCCCGGGCCCCTGCACCCCGGACGACGCCGGCATCAGCTGCGAGGTGGTGCGCGAGTTCGGCCCGTCGGTGCCGCTGCTGGGGGTCTGCCTCGGCCACCAGTCGATCGGCCAGGTGTTCGGCGGCGAGGTGGTGCGCGCGGAGAAGCTCATGCACGGTAAGACTTCGATGGTCAGCCACGACGGGAAGGGCGTGTTCGCCGGGATCGACAGCCCCTTCGAGGCCACCCGCTACCACTCTCTGGTGGTGCGCCGCGACTCGGTGCCCGACTGCCTGGAGATCACCGCCGAGGCCGAGACCGAAGAGCGCGAGATCATGGGGCTGCGACACCGGGAGCACCCGATCCACGGCGTGCAGTTCCACCCCGAGTCCATCCTCACCGGCGAGGGCAAAAAACTGCTCAAAAACTTCCTCGAACTGTAGCGGCCAAGACGGCGGGCCGCGCCGGGGCCGTCGGGACGGAGGCGACGCGGAGACCGGCCCCGGCGGCGCGCGGGCGCATCCAGAAAAGTTCTGTCAATTCCGGCGATTCCGTCTAAAAAACCAACCGCGCCGCACCACCCCGTGCCCAACTCCTTCTACAACGCCTTCGACACCACCCCGCTCTCCGGCGACGGCGGCTCGCGGCCAGAGGACTACCGCACGCCCTTCCAGATCGACCGCGACCGCATCCTCTACACCTCTGCCTTCCGCCGCCTGCAGAACAAGACCCAGGTCTTCCTCTCCGGCGAATACGACTTCTACCGCACCCGCCTCACCCACTCGCTCGAGGTCGCCCAGATCGGGCGCTCGATCTGCGCCAGGCTGAAGGCGACCAGCGACCTGCTGGAGGAGGGACACCACATCGACCCCGACCTGGTCGAGGCCGCCTGCCTGTCGCACGACCTCGGCCACCCGCCCTTCGGCCACGCCGGCGAGCGCGTGCTGCACGAACTGATGCGCGAGAGGGGCGGTTTCGAGGGCAACGCGCAGACCCTGCGGCTGCTGACCCAGACCATCTACGGCGACCGCGGCATGGCCCCGACGCGCGCCTTCCTCGACGCCACGCTCAAATACAAGACGCTGTTCTCCGAACAGCCGGAGGCCGACAACCACTTCGTATACGACGACCAGCGCGCCCAGCTCGAGTTCGCCTTCGGCTCGGACGCCTTCCTCTCAGAGCTCGAACCCGGTGAGGAACGCAACGGGTTCAAATCGGTCGAGTGCCAGGTCATGGACTGGGCCGACGACACCGCCTACTCGCTGAACGACATCGTCGACGGCGCCAACGCCGGCTTCATCAACCTCGAGAACCTCGAGCGCTGGGCGGAGGCGAACGGCGTCGATCAAGCGGAGGCGGAGCACATCGAGACCCTCTGCCGCGCCATCCGCCGCCGCCGGGTCGAGCCGCTGATGGGGCGCCGGGTCGGCGACTTCATCGCCGCCGCGGAGGTCGCCGAGGCGCCGGACAACTTCATGGCCGCCGAGACCGCGCGCTACCGGTACCGGATCGCCGTCGCCCCGGAGCTCGCCGCCGAGTCGAAACTCTACAAGCGCATCTCGCTCGACCTGGTGTTCCGCTCGCCGCAGCTGCAGCAACTCGACCACAAGGCCGACCGCGTGCTCGGCGAGCTGTTCTCGATCTTCGCCGACAACTACCTCGGCGGCCGCAGGCGGCCGCTGCGCCTGCTGCCCGAGGAGACCGAGGCCGCGCTCGCCGCCGTGCGGGGCGACGAGGCGGCCGGAGCGCGGGTGATCTGCGACACCCTGGCCAAGATGACCGACCGCTTCGCCATCCGCACCTACCGCCGCCTCGCCGACCCCGAGTTCGGTTCGATCGTCGACCTGGTGTAGCTGCGCTACCCAACGGCCACCAGGTAGGGCGGACTCGATGAGTCCGCCGCGGGCGCCCCCCTGCCCCGCGGATACGCCCTCCTAAACACCCCTCACAACCCATCCTCGTCCCAAAGATACGGCCACACCTCCCCATCGTTCACCAGCCCGGCGCGCACCGGGTTCGTCCGAAGATAGTGCGCTTTTTCTTCGAAGCTCTCTTCGACCCGTAGGCGATGGTCGAAGAACCCCTCCTGCCATCCGACGCCGGCGCGAACGGCCAACCAACGTTTCCAGTCGGCGACCGTCTTCGACATCGACCCCTCCGGCGGAAAACTCACCAACATGTGCAGGTGATCGGGCATCAAGACCAGGAGATACGGCCACCATATGCCCCGATCACGCCGGAACCGCGTGGCCTCGCGCACCGCACTCGCGATCCTGGACACGGCGAGCGTGTTCCTTCCCCTCCTCCTTGCACAGACGGTGATAAAATATACGGCATCATCGCGAACCCAATCGAGGACACCATGCCGCAAGCGCTTGCGTCGCGGAAAGTCGCTATCCCGCCCCCCGCAGTCCACACCATCCATCCGGACGACGGTAGCAGAGGCCGGCGGCGCTGTCATCGACAGCGCCCTACCAGCGTCCACCAGCAACATCCACCGGGTAGGGCGGACTCGACGAGTCCGCCGCGGCCAACCTGCGCCCACAGCAGCACCCCTCCCAACCATAGCCCCCCACCATTACTGACCAGATCCGTATAAGGCATCCCGATCCCACTCGTTATACCGATATGAAGCTCCCCCCACCCTTCATGCTCGTCACCGCCGCGGTGGTGTTGCTCGCCCTGTTCGCGGTGCTGCCCCGCTCCGAGGCCGATTTCGAAATACCGGACGCCGGCGACCGGGACCGCGCCATCGGCGACACCACCAAACTCCCCCCCGCCCTGCGGAAGGCCTTCACTGACGACGGCTCGTCGGGCGCCATCGCCGAACCCGGCGCCGGCGACTGGCTCGCCAACCACCCGGAGCCGGGACAAACCTTCGCCGAGTTCATGCGGGTGCGGCGCAACCGGCCGGACGAGACCCGAAACCGGATCTACCTGCAACCGATCGGCCTCTTCCCCGAGGGGTTCGCCCCGTCCCTGAACAAACTCAGGGATTACACCAAGGCCTTCTTCCAGATGGAGGTCCGCTTCACCCCGCCGATCCCGCTCGCCGAGCTGCCCGCGAAGAACCGGTTGAACGGCCGCAAGCTACAGTTGCTCACCACCGACATCCTCGCCCTGCTCCGGAGGTCGTTGCCGGACGACGCCTACTGCATGCTGGCGATCACCATGACCGACCTCTACCCGGACGAGAAGTGGAACTACGTCTTCGGCCAGGCCAGCCTGCGCCACCGCGTCGGCGTGTTCAGCTTCGCCCGCCACGACCCCGCTTTCTTCGACGGCCGCCGGCCGCCGGGATGGCGCAACCTGATGCTCGCCCGCAGCTGCAAAGTGCTCGCCCACGAGACCGGACACATGTTCGGCATCCGCCACTGCATCTACTTCGATTGCACCATGAACGGTTCGAACAACCTCGCCGAGAGCGATTCGCAGTCGATGCACCTCTGCCCGTCCTGCCTGCGGAAGCTGCACTCGAGCATCGGCTTCGACGTGGTGAAACGCTACGGCGCCCTCGGCGCCTTCTACGCGGAACACGAGCTCGACAAGGACGCCGAATGGGTCACAGGGAGGATCTCGGCGATCCGAGGTGGGGACTGAGAGCGGTCGATGCATCGGTCGCCACCCAGCACGCCAATGGACACAACACCCATCACGGCGAGACCCGAAACCCTTAAGATTTAAAAACATTTCACCTTGAGGCGAGAGTGTTTTCTATTATTGTCACAATTCCCATGCGGACTCCTTGGGTTGGATTGTGATGCTCGTTCGGCTAGGCGTTTTCTCGTTGTTCCTCGGCGGCCTGGCGGCGGCCGCCCCACCGGTGGTTACCTGGGCCGACGGCAGCCCCTTTTCGGGCACCCTGCAGACACCGATCCTGCGCCCGTTTGAGGTGCCCCTCGGCGCGACCGGCGGGGGCGTCCGTTTCCGTGCCGTCGATCTGCCGCCCGGCTTCGCCATCGACCCGGATACCGGTCTGATCTCCGGCACCCTGGCGATCCGGGAACCGGAGGGCATCCACGGCGGCGCCGGCGAGTGGCAGGCGAAGGTTTGGGCGGAGAACGCCGATGGGCGCTCGACGCCGCTGACCCTCGACTTCCACCAGCGCGAGCTGCGGCTCGGCCGGGTCAAGGATATCCTGGTTTTTCGATTCCTTATCCGGGGGCCTTACGTATGGCATGTCAGCAACGCGCTGGCCGCCTCATCCGCCGACCAG
The DNA here is from genome assembly GCA_028280355.1 of Verrucomicrobiales bacterium. GTDB lineage: Bacteria > Verrucomicrobiota > Verrucomicrobiia > Verrucomicrobiales > DEV007 > JANQMB01. Next base: position 7,136 of record JANQMB010000065.1, on the reverse strand, counting down.
ATCTCCTTCGCCGCCCTCCCCCCCGGGCTCAGTTTCGATCCAACGACGGCGACCCTGTCCGGCAACGTGCTCACCTCCACCGCACTAAAAACGACCATGACGGTCATCCAGCAGGGCGCGCGGAGGAACTTCGAGACCCTCTTTTGGATCCAAGATCCGACAGCTGAGTTCAATCTGCAGGGCTTTGACTACATGGATCCCCTCTCCGCCACGGTCGGCGACAGCGTCTCCTACACCGTCGTGCCCAACCCCGAACCCAGCTTCGACCACATCGGCGCCCTCGCCTTGCCCGAGGGGCTCAGCCTGGATCCCACAACCGGCGTCGTCTCCGGCCGCCTCCTCGAACGCGGGAACTTCCAGACCACATTCTGGACAAGTGGGGCAGGCGAGCCCGGCAGGATGATCATCCGCGAGCACTACGTGCTCCCACCGACGGTCAGCCGCGACGGGCTCCCCGCCCTGCAGAGCAGCTATGGTCTCGCCGCACCATCCGACCACACAGCGCTGCGGGTGGTCCACAAAGACTTCAACCATACCGGCAGCACCCAACTCGGCCAATCCTGGTCCGGCCCGACCGAACGCCTCTCCTCAGTCGGGTTACCCCCAGGTTTGAGCATGGCGATCCCCAGCGGCCGCTACTCCGGAACGGTCACCGAGATCGGCCTGTTCAAAGTCGAGCTCACCGGCCGCAACGCCGCCGGGTTTGGTCGGGCGATCCAATACCTCCTGGTGATCGACCCATCGACCGCCGCCAGCTATCCCAACGTCGCAGCGACTTTCCACGCCAGGCAGGGCAGTGCCTTCTCGGAAACTCTGCCCGTCCCCTCCGGCGCCACCATCCACGCCGCCAACCTCCCGCGAGGCCTTAGCCTCGATCCCGCCAGCGGCGCCCTGACAGGAAACCCGACCGACCCCGGAACGACGCCGGTCTGGTTCTGGACAGAGGACTCCGGCGGGCCGAGTTCGCCCCGCTCCTCGCAGATCATCGTCCACTCCTCCACCGATCCGGCAGCGACCTTCCTCTCGGGCGACCTCATCGCAGCCCCGAGCGGCGCCCTGCCCCTCGCGGTCGAGACCGTCGGCGACTACCTGGGCATGACGGTCACCGGCGCGCCGGGCGCCTACACAGCCGGCGCGGGCGAACCCAGCTTGAGCATCACCGACTGGCCGGCGGGCAGCCACCCGATCACAGTCGAGATCCAGACCTCCGCCGGAACGGCGAGCCGGGCGTTTTCCGTGCTCATCGACCCCGCCCTCCAAACCCTCGGCTGGGATGTCGTCCCCTGGACAGAGGGATATCGATTCTGTCCCCAACAGACCCCGCTGGTGGGCGTCCCTATCGTGCCCGGCGCCGAGGGCTACCCGCTCTCCTGCAGCTTCACCACCGACGCCCTCCCCGGCGCCACCTACGCCGGCTTCAACTTGCCACCTGGCCTCTCGATCGACGCCGCCACCGGGGACGTGGGCGGCACGCCGACGCAGGCGGGCGTCTTCGCCGCCCAAGTCGCCGCCTCCTCCCCTGCCGGGACGGCCCAATACGGAGTCCGGTTCCGCATCCACCCCCCCCAGGTCGCGGCCGAGGTGTTCGTGGGTGACGACCGTATCGAGAAAACCGAGACGCTGAGCCTGGTGTCTGGGGAGACGACCGACCTGGCCGCGATCGCCTGGGGTCGGAACCCCAGCTTCCAATGGTACCGGGACGGCATCGCCCTGAGCGACGGCGGCGGGCTCACCGGGACACAGGCCCCCCGGCTGCAGATCGCGGCAGCCGGAACGGCCACCGCCGGCCTCTACGAACTCGCCGTCTCCTCCGACGACGGCCAGGGGCGCAGCACGCCGAAGGCGATCTCGGTGGTCGAGGGATACGTCGACTGGGCGACGCGGCTCGGGATCGGGGCGACAGGCTCCGAGACCGCACCCTTCCTCGACACCGGCCTGGCAAACCTCGAGGCGTACGCCTTCGGGGTCGATTCGGCGGTGTCCCCGGCAGCGCCACTGGAGGTGCGGTGGATCTCGGGGCAGGAAGTGCTGACCTTCACGCCCCCCGCCTCGGTGGTCGGCGTCACCTATGCGCTCGAATACAGTGACGACCTCGCCACCTGGCAGGCGGTCGGGGGAAGCGCCACCGAGATCCCATCGGCGACCGGCGCCGGGGTCACCCTCGCCTGGCCCCTGCCCGCCGCCGCGACGACCAGCGTGCGGTTCTACAGGGTGACGGTGTCGACGCCATCGTAGGTTGGTCAACACGGAGCTGGCAGGAAGACCGAGGGCAGGTGGGCATTGAAGGATCGCCGCGCCATGCGGCTCAATCATCGTCCATTGGGACGACCGTGCGTGAAGCCGGCGGCGCTGTCATCGACAGCGCCCTACCCCGCCAATCGCCGTAGGGCGGACTGGTAGGGCGGACTCGATGAGTCCGCCGCCCGATGGATCCGCCGCCCGCGCCTCAACGACGACGCGGAATCGGTCAGGACAGCGACCTCAGCAATCCGGAAGCCACCCAGATCGCTCGCAAGCGAGCTTCCTACAGGGGTGACCTTCTTGTAGGAAGCTCGCTTGCGAGCGATAGAGGGCTGGCTCCCGCCCCTGGCATGCAGCGTCACCTTGCACCATCCGCGACCCCAAAAGACCAGCCACCGACACCAATTAAGCATTGAACGGCCGGCTCGGCGCGATCGTGGCCCCACAGGAATAGCACTTCAGCGCCCCCGCGGTGACGACAGCCCCACACTTGGGACATTCGAGCGGCTCGCTCCGGAGCCTGCCGTCCTCTACCCCATCGCTGACATCGAGCTCCCTCACCTTCCGGCGGAGCTCCTCATCAGTGATCCCGACGTGCTTCTTCAGCAGGTCATAGAGCGCCTGGTTGATGAGCGCCATCTTGTCGATCTGGTCTCTAAGCGCATCAACCTCGTTCTCGCCCTTTCGGAGCTTCGACCGGGTCTCGATCTGGTTGGAGCGAATCCGATAGAGGTCGAGCTGTTGAAAGATGTCTGCGGAGTCTACCATCGGATTAGTTTGTACGTTCAAGCGCGAATAGTCTCTAGAGAAAAGCTTGGAACGGCCACGAAGCCCTGTCGGGTTACTCAGAGACAGCGGTCGAAGAACTCTGAGCTGTGCGTCATTCGGCCTTCGGCTCTCGTCTGAAGGAGCCGGGCACCGCAAACCAAAGGTGTAGTGCGACAAACACTCCTGAGAAAGCAGCCGTAACGATAAAGCCAGTCCCCCGGAATGGAACCGGTGCTAGCACAGCAACTTCCGGAGACGAGGGATCGTAGAACGCCCTCCACGGTCGACCGAGTGGATTCAGGGGCAAGCCCCCACCGTCGGGCGTCGCCATCTTGCTCCGGTAGGACTGCCCCTCGACCGAATACCGAAACTCGACAACTCTTGAGTCGATGGTGGTACTACCCAAGCCAAACATTGTCTGGGTGGGAACGGAATCGCGCGCGCCACCGACGTGGAGGATCTCAGCCCCCACCCAAGGCCAAGTATCAACGCTCCGATACTTCGTCACCCCACGGAGGTAGAGTCCGCCGGAAATAGCGAAGGTTGAGTAGATAATCAACAAGATCCAGTTCTTGGCCAACCACCGCATCATCTATTGATAAGATTCCGGAACTAACACACGCCAAACCTGGTAACGAGCTTTCAATTCAAAATCGTTAATCGAACTAGCCATACGCATCCGCTGTACAGCATCTCAGTCGTCCTCGTCCAGTGCCCTGTGCAACTCCCGAGCTTCCTCCGGACGAACCCGAAAATCGCCGAAGCGGCTAGAATAATTATCTGAATATGAGCAACGGCACCGCTAAGTCGGCGTCAATCCACCTATTAGCTTGACAACGGTTTAAGTGTCTGTTGAATTAGCAGGCGTAGTCCTTTGGAGTCTAAATGGAGGCTTTCTTGGGGGAATTGCGAATTCATGGAATGGAGGGTGAAGAGTTTCTGTATGCCGTTGGCTGGTTACTTCCGCTGATCCGCAGTATTCGCGCGTGAAAAACCATAACGAAACAGAAAAACAATGAGCATAGAGAAATTCATAGGAAATCCAGCTCCATCCGCTGAGTCAGCTTGCCGTCTAGTCGATTTCACCGACGCAGAAGTGCGGCCGGGCATAGTTAATGGTACCTATTATCTATTCGTTTCTGGAGAGGCGCCATGTCTAAACATGAACGTCGAGTTGATGCCGAGAATATACATCAAATGCCCTGAGTATTGGGGAATTGAGGTCGTCGGGTGCCTGCCTAGTCCTTTCTGTCTAAGAGCAATAAAACCTTTCGCACTCACCCTTCCGCTTGCCGGAATCACTGGGTCTAAAGGCATCGAGGTCGTAGGCGCAACCAAGCCGAAAAAATTTGAAGTGGCCGGTGGATGCGACGACTCGATCAAGCTATCGAGTGATGGGCTTGTGCCGTGGTAGCATCACTCCGCGAGTAACAACTGATTCGTTGGAAGATCGGCGGGCAAACGTCTCGCCGACCTTCTTCAGGCGCTCTTGAAGCGCCTCGGGTCATATCCTCGACTCTTAGTCGAACGTCCGATCACTTCCACAGGCTGCCTGACGGCCCACTCCGAATTCAATGTTGATGGTTGAATCAACATGAGGATCTCGACTCGCATCGGGCATCCCGTTGGTAGCTATTTCGTGTTATCCATTTAGAGACCAAACCCCATTGTTTCAATGATGGCCTGCGGAGCCGCCATCTATTCTCCAGGACAACATCAGAGGAAATCCGCCTCAGCGGGTGATTTCTCACTTCCCCGAGGGCTAGAGGCTTGCCATATCGCCTTGCTAGGCATTGAGATTCTGTTCTCGATAGCGAGCGAGCTTAAATGCCTTCTCGGAGTCCTTGAAGAGCTGAGTTTTGGTTCGCACAACATACGAAGCGCAGAACACTTGCGCGATCAGCAAGATAATGCGCGCTGTCCTCAAATTCCGGTCAAACTGTTCGTCCGTGGCAAAAAGTCCGAGTGCGAACTGAAGCACCATCATCACCCAAAACACCCAGAGAAAGAGTTTCGCTCGGCTACGTGTCTTAAGAAACTCCGCTCGGGTCATCACCTCTCTTACATCCGCAGTGACGAGCTTTTCATCCATCGTAGAATATTGACTAGTTGTTCGGCGAACGTTTGATCCCAATCACGCGCCGTAGAGGGCGCACTCCGAACGCAGGCTTAGGATCTGAATGCTCATCGGGCTGTCGGCTCGCAGCGGTGCAGCGCGTTGATCTGCGACGACTTGTTATTTTTCGTGGGAAAGCAGTGTCTTGATTGGAGTCCGAAGAAGGGCTCCTCAACCTCTGCGGCTGAGTTGGATTTTGCGAAATAGGCGGTCACAAATCCTCGCGTATTGCCTTCACGAACCTCTATCCGGCCAAGCTCATTCCTGTAGGAGGAAATATACCGCCGATCGCCTACAGTCATCTAAATAACGTCCTTTATATCCCCGTCGCGAACTAGCACTTGTGGATCGTCGTTGGCACGCCAAATGATGGAGCCTATGGTGGTCAAACACACCTCATCGACAGTTCGGGCATGATGCTCATGATCGCTTGAGAACGCTGGCCATATACCGCTATAGGATATCTACTGTACTAGTCGCCTGTGAAATGATCGCTACTTTTCGGATTTCAGCTGACGGATTTTCGCTATGACACTCTCGACGCGTTGCATCTGTCGCTGCTTTAGCTCGTAAGTCGGGTACTCTGTCGATTCGAATCTCAATTTTGAATAACCAAGAGATTCGAGAATAAAAGAGAGATCTTCAGAGGTGAGTTCGGGCATGGGTATGGATGCTTTCTAAACACTATAGAATTGCTATACGACTTGGCATTTTAATCACTATACAGGAAAGTCGTATAATAAGGGGAAAAAGGAACCCGGCCGCACACACCTCCCCAAGACACTCTCACCGGGCGAGATTAACACCGTCGCCGAGTTCCCGGAAGGATTGTTTTCGGCGAAATCGGGCGGCCGGAGATCCCTCCCCCTGCGCGTCACAGAGCAGCCCCAATCCCCTTCTCCACCCCACCAAAACTCCCCCCTTCCCATTACTGTTCATCCGTGCTATACCGATGGGCATGGCTACCGTGGAAGCGAGCACCCATGACCCCGTCGAGGCGCTGGAGAGGCATTTCGGGCACCGAGCCTTCCTCGACGGGCAGCAGGACGTGGTGTCGGCGATCCTGGCCGGGCGCGATGCGCTGGCGGTAATGCCGACCGGCGGCGGCAAGTCGCTCTGCTACCAGCTCCCCGCCATGGTGATGGACGGGGTCACCATCGTGGTCTCGCCGCTGATCGCGCTGATGAAGGACCAGGTCGACGCCCTGGTCGAGCGGGGCATCCCGGCGGCGATGATCAACAGCACCCTGTCGCCCGAGGCGCAGCGCGAGCACATCGCCGGCATGCGGGAGGGCGCGTTCAAGCTGGTCTACATCGCCCCGGAGCGCTTCCGCTCGCGCTCCTTTACCGAGGCGCTCAAGCAGATCGACATCGCCCTGTTCGCGGTCGACGAGGCGCACTGCCTGTCGCAGTGGGGGCACGATTTCCGGCCCGACTACCTGCGGCTCGGCGACGCCATCGAAGCGATCGGCAAGCCGCAGACCGCCGCCTTCACCGCTACCGCCACGCCCGAGGTCCGCGCCGACATCCTGCAGCACCTGGCGCTGCGCGATCCCTTCGAATGCGTCAGCGGCTTCGCCCGCCCCAACCTCTCCCTCAAGGTCACCCACTGCGAGAAGCGCGACCACAAATACCGGCGCATCCGCGCCGTGGTCGAGAACCACAAGACCGGCATCGTCTACTGCGCCACCCGCAAGCGCGTCGAGGAGGTGGCCGAGACCATGGCCTCCTGGGGTTGTTCGGCCGTCGCCTACCACGGTGGCATGTCAGACGAGGACCGCGAGGCGGCGCAGGAGAGGTTCATCTCGAAGCGGAGCGACATCGCCGTCGCCACCAACGCCTTCGGGATGGGCATCGACCGCCCCGACGTGCGCTTCGTGGTCCACTTTGACATCCCCGGCAGCGTCGAGGCCTACTACCAGGAGGCCGGGCGCGCCGGGCGCGACGGGGAGCCGGCGGCCTGCGAGCTGCTGTTCAACTACGCCGACACCCGCACCCAAGAGTTCTTCATC
>JANQMB010000057.1 GCA_028280355.1 Verrucomicrobiales bacterium | reverse complement strand
CGTGGTGTCGGAGGACTTGTTGTTTTTGCCCTTCTGCCTCGGGCGCGGCGGGTCGGAGGGGCTGGCGGCCGGTTCGGGGTCGCCGGCCCGCTCGTCGTCGACCTCGAGCAGCTCGAGCAGGCGCTTGCGGAACCGTTCGGGCTCCAGGTCCCGCTCCAGCTCTCCATCGTGGGCGAGGGAGATCGCCCCGGTTTCCTCGGAGATGATGACGGTGACCGCGTCGGACTCCTCGGTGAGGCCGAGCCCGGCGCGGTGGCGCAGGCCGATGCTGCGGTCGGCGAGCTCGCGCTGGCTGACCGGGAACAGGCAGCCGGCGCCGACCACGCGCCCCTCGCGCAGGATCATGCCGCCGTCGTGCAGGGCGGTCTTCGGGTGGAAGATGGTGAGGACGAGCTCGGTCGAGAACTGCGCGTCGATGTCCACCCCGGTCTCGAGGTGGGGTTTGAGTTCGATGCCGCGCTCGACGGCGAACAGCGCGCCGTATCGCTTGGCGCGCAGCTGGCGCACCGCGTCGACCAGGCGGTCGGGGAAGTCGCGGTTCTTGCCCTCGGAGAAGAACAGGAAGCCGCGGTTGCCGAGATCGGCGAGCGCTCGCCGCAGCTCGGGCTGGAACCCGATCAGCAGCGCCATGATGAAGAAGAACGAGCCGGCTGCGACCAGCCAGCGGATGACCTCCAGGTCGAGCGCGTAGGAGACCAGCACGATGATCAGGGCGAGCGCGCTGAGGATGACCAGGAGGCGGGCCCAGTTGGCGGAGCTGAAGCGGCGCACGAAGAAGTACATCGCCACGGAGATCATCAGGATCTCGAGGGCGGTGCGCCAGTGTGCCGCTGCGGCCTGGAGGAGTTCGTTCAAATCGCTCGCGGGCAATATAGCCCACAATCCACCTTTTTGGGAGGGGGATCAGGGCGCCGCGGCCGGCGCGGGGGCGGAGAGGATCGCCTCCGTCATCCGCAGGGCCTCGACGTTGGGGCGGGCGTCGTGGACGCGGTGGATCTCCGCGCCGCGCTCGCGGCTGTATGAGGTCAGGGCGACGGTCGGCCAGTCGCGGGCGGCGATGTCGTCGGTGCCGAGGATCTTCCCGATGAACGATTTGCGAGAGACGCCGACCAGCAGCGGGCGCCCGGCGACACGGAGGTCCGGCAGGCCGCGCAGCAGGGCGAGGTTGTGTTCGGGGGTCTTGCCGAAGCCGATGCCGGGGTCGAGGGCGACGCGCTCCAGGTCGATGCCGTCCGCCCGGCATGCGGCGAGCTGCCGCTCGAAGAAGCCCCGCACCTCGGCGACGACATCGCGGTATCTCGGCGCCTCCTGCATGGTTCGCGGGTCGCCCTGCATGTGCATCAGGACGAGGCCGCAGCCTGAGGTCGCGGCGGCCGCCCGCATGGCGGGGTTGGTGAAGCCGGTCACGTCGTTCAAGATGTCTGCCCCGGCGGCCAGCGCGGCGGCCGCGACGTCGGGTTTCGAGGTGTCGGCCGAGATCAGCGTGTCCGGCGCGCGCAGGGCGGCGAAGCGTTCGACCGCCGGCACGACGCGGCGGCGCTCCTCGGCGGCGGCCACGGCGGCGGCTCCCGGCCGGGTCGACTCGCCGCCGAAATCGATGATCTGCGCCCCCTCCGACTCCAGCTCGAGCGCCCTCTTCGCGGCGGCCCCCGCAGAGATGAACTGGCCGCCGTCGGAGAACGAGTCCGGGGTGAGGTTGACGATCCCCATCACCATGCCGCGGTGGGAGAGGTCGTGGCTGGTGCCCCCGATCCGCCAGGGGCCGGTCTGCTGGGTATTGGGTCTTGCCGGGGCGGGCGGCATGCCCTACCCTCTGGCCGGACTCCCCCCCCCTCAACCGATGAAAATGATCGCCCTCACCGGCGCGTTGCTCTGCGTCGCCCCCGTGCTCTCCCAGGCGCGCCCCGGCGCGACGGGCTACGCGGGAGATGACGCCGACCAGACCTCGCGCACCGTCGTGCACAAGGACGGCACCTATACGACCACCCGGCGCGACAGCGACACGCGCACGCTGGTGCGCGAGACCAAGCAGAGGAACGGTACGCTGGTGATGCGCAGCGAGTTCGCCCTCGACGAGTTCGGCCGCGAGCGCAAGGGGCGGGTCTACGACGGCCAGGGTACCCTGTTGTTCATCAGCGAGTTCATCTACGACGGCGCCGGCAAGGCGCAGGAGGAGCGGGTCTACAACGCGCAGGGGCGCATCGTGAGGCGGCTGATCTACCAGTACGACCGCTTCGGGAAATCGAAGCCCTTCTGTGCGACCTACTCGGACGGGCGGCCGATCGGCGAGCTGGTCGCCCTCGACGACCCGGGCGAGATGAGCACGACCTCCACCCACGCCCACGCTGGGGGCAGCGGTTCGGTGGTGCGCTCGGGCGATGGTTCCAGCGTGCGCCTCAGCGGGGGTGCGGTGCACTATCCCGGCACGCGTGGGGCGGCGGCGCCCGACCGGGGCGCGCGTCGGCCCTCGTCGGCGTCCGAGAAACCGGAGCGCAAACGGAGGTTCCGGATCTTCCGCCGCCGGAGCTAGCGGATAGGGTAGGGTGCGGGGCGGCGGGCGTGGTGGCCACGCCTCACAGAACATCAGCAAACTCCCCCATGAATTCCTCCGCGGCCCTGCTCTCGATCCTGCTGGCCATGGGGATGGCCGCGGTGGGGATCTTCTGGGGCGTGAACGAGCGCAATTCGGCGCGGCGGAAGTTGGACGTGGAGATCTCCAAGGTGCAGCGGCAGGCCGACAAAGACGTCGGGTCGCTGCTGGAGAAGCTCGACGAGGCGAACGACGAGAAGGCGCGCCTGGAGGACGAGGTGCGCGAGCTGGGCAGGCGGCTGACTCTCGAGAAGGACACCACCGCCGAGCTGCTGCGCGCCCGCGACCGGCTCGAGTCGCGGCTGGCCTCGCTCGAGGCCGGCGGGGCGCGCGGTGAGAGCGGCAGGGACTGGAGCGACGAGGAGATCGACCTGCGCGAGCGCACCGAGACCCTGACGGTGGCCATCCGCGAGCTGCCCCTGACCGGGCCGGTGGGATACCGCTCCGTCGACCCCGACGGGATGCGTACCGCCCTCGCGGAGCGGCCTGGCCTGGTGGTGGAGGCCGAGGCGGAGGCGGAGGCGCAGTCGCGCGCCTACGCGGCGATGGGTTTCGTCTCCCCCGGGACCGACGTGCGGGCGCGCATGCTCGACCTGCTCGAGGGCCAGCTGGGCGCGGCGCTCTACGCCGGGGACAACACCGTCTTGTTCAACGAGGAGGGGACGACCAGGAGCGTGCACGACCGGACGGCGCTCGCCCTCGAGGTGGTGCGCGCCATCCAGGACCAGCATTTCGGGCTCTGGGACGCGCTCGGCCAGTGGGAGCACAACGACGACGCGCGCCTGGCGCTCTGGTCGGCGGCGGTCGGCGACTCCAGCCTGGTGAAGATCCGCTTCCAGCTACAGGACGACGCCGCCGCGTCGGACGAGCTGCTGCAGAGCCCGACCAAGATGACCCGCGAACAGTTCCAGCGCATCCCCGCCTTCCTGCGCGAATACTACCTGTTCCCCTTCGCGCTGGGCGACCGGTTCTGCCAGAAACTGCATGAGGAGGGGCGCTGGGCGGCCGTCGGGCACGCCGTCGCCGAGCCGCCGGGCAGCACCGCGGAGGTCCTCCACCCCGAGCTCTACCTCGGCGACGACAAGCTCGAGCCGGAGGCCTTCCGGTGGCCGATCGACGGGCTGGCGGTCGGCGGCTCCGAGCCGATCTGGAATAACGTTGCCGGCGAGCTGGGCACGGCGCTGATGCTCAACCAGAGCAACTTCCTCCAGCGCATGAGCGAGCTCGGCCAGCCCGACGTCCTCGACATGCCCGAGCTGGTGTCGAAGGGGATCGACCATTTCTCCAACCGCGACGGTTCGAGGGCGGCGGCCGGCTGGGCGGGCGACCGTTACCTGGTCTACCCGGCCGAGGGGGCGGAGGCCGGCGACGACCACGTCTACTGGCGTAGCAAGTGGGTGGATGAAAAGGAGGCCGACGAGTTCTACCGGGCGATCCGGAAGGCCCTGGCCTTCCGCCGCGGGGTGGTGTTCGGCGAGGGGGACGGCTGGGCAGAGGGCGGGGGACGCGCGATCCTGGTGCGCAAGATCGGCGACGATCAGGTGGGGGTGGTCGATGCCGGCGACAGGGCGTTCGGCGAGGCGCTGTGGGAGAAGTTCGAGGAGGCGCCGGGAGGAGCCGGTTGATGAGTCGCGATCGTTGATATAGTGTTCCCTATGAGTGCGAAGGAGTTATCGCTAGCGGCGATCGCGCGGTTGCCGGAGGACGCCGACTTCAGAGACATCTCCGAGGAGATCGCCTTCTTGGCCGGGGTTCGCGTGGCGGAGAGAGACATCGAAGAGGGGCGAGTGATCTCCGATGGGGAGATGCGGGCTCGGATCGACTCATGGCGACAGAGTTGATTTGGACCGAGAGCGCCTCGTCAGATATTCTCTCGATCTACCGGTTTGCGGCGCGTCGTGATCCCGAGCTAGCCGCCCAGTTGGCGGAGGGGGTCTACGAACGGGCTCAGGTTTTGCTGGAGCATCCGGAGCTAGGGCCGCCGCTAGCGGAGTGCGGCGGATGGAGGAGACTCGTTTTCCGGCGATGGAAGATCGTCTATACGATCGATGGTGATCGAATTGTCGTGGGGCGTGTGTGGCCCGTGGCAAAAGGGGAGGTGGACTTCAACGAAAAGCTGCTCGACTAGACGATATGATCGCCAGACGCATCCACTACTCCGGCCGCGTGCAGGGCGTCGGCTTCCGTTTCGGCACCAAGCAGGTGGCGATGGGGTACGAGGTGACCGGCACGGTGCGCAACCTCGCCGACGGTCGCGTCGAGCTCTGTGTGGTGGGCGAACCCGACGAGGTCGCCGATTTCCTGACCGACATCCGGGAGGAATCGAACCTCGCCCACCACATCCTCGAGGTCGAGGAGGAGGAGATCGCGGTCGCGGAACTGGAGGGGGTGAAGGGGTTTACGATCACGGGGTAGGTGCGCGGCGCCTGCTCCGGCGGGGGCAAAACGGGGGAGGGGCGGCATCCTGCCGCCCTCGGGAGGGAGATGCCGCCGCTACCGATAGGGCGGCAGGATGCCGCCCCTCCGCTTGCTGCGTCGGCCTACTCTGGGTTCACGAATCGCGCAGGGTCGCGATCTCGGAGGTGGCCCGGCGACAGGCGCGATCAGGACGGGGTTTCGGGCAGCGGGAGCCCGGCGGCGGTGGCGGCCTTCTCGAGGTCCCGCTCGGACAGGAGGAGGCTGAGTTCTCCGGCGAAGGATTCGGCGTCTTTGCGGTCCCTGCGCTGGATAGACAGGGTCACCGTGTTGCTATCGGCGCCCGGTATCCCCTCGGCCGCCCGGAGGTCGCGGGTGCAGATCAGCAGTTTCCCCCCGACCATGCCTCTCTTGAACGTCACCCCTTCGATATCGGCGAGGGGAATGGTGCGCGTCCGTATCTTCGACCGGAGGATTTTGGCCAAGCGGCCCTTCGCCTGCCATTGGATCTCGATCCCCGTCCCGTCGGCGGCGGGCTTCGCCAGCCCCTGAATCTGGCCGAGGCCGAACAGGAAGTCGTCGCTGGAGAATGGTACCGAAGTCGCCATCGGGTCGGTGACCATAGACAGGCCGATTGCCGTTTGCAACGCGGGTGGCCCTCCGCCATCGCGGGATCAGTGGCGGCTTCCCTCGATCTGCCACCATCGCCCTCACCCCCCGCCGGCGAACCGCGCCGCCCAGGCGGTGATGACCCCGGCGGCGTAGTCGGCCTGTGCGGGTTCGGTGAGCAGGTGGTCGGCGCCGGCGAGGGAGTGGAAGCTCTTGGGGTGTTTGGCGGCCTCGTAGATGCGCCGCGCGTGGTCGACCGAGACGATCTCGTCGGTGGGGCTATGGAGGATGAGGAGGTCGCGGCCGAGCCCGGCGATGGCGCCATCGTGTTCGAGCCCCTCGAGGTCGTCGAGGAAGGTCTTGCCGATGGTGAGCTCCCTGCCTGCCAGCCTCACCTTGGCGCTGCCGTCGCGGCGGATGTCGTCGAGGCTGCCCTCGAAAAGGTGGGTGACGTGCGCCGGGTCGGAGGGGGCGCCGATGGTCGCCACGCCCTGGCACTCGGGGATCCCGCGCGCTGCCGCCAACACCGCCGCACCGCCGAGGCTGTGGCCGATGAGCAGGGTCGGCGCCCGGTGGTTCTCGCGCATCCAGTCGGCCGCGACCCTCAGCTCGGCGACGTTGGAGAGGAAGCTGGTGTCGGCGAAGTCGCCCTCGCTCTCGCCCAGGCCGGTGAAGTCGAAGCGCAGGGTGGCGATCCCGGAGGCGGCCAGCAGCCGTGACAGCCGGGTGGCGCCGCGCAGGTTCTTGCCGCAGGTGAAGCAGTGGGCGTAGAGGGCGAAGGCCTTCGGCGGCCCCGCGGGAAGGTCGAGCACCCCGTCGAGAAGATGGCCGTCGGGGTGGGGGATCTGCAGATGTTGGGGGAGCCGTTTCGGTTCGGGTTCGAGCAACTGGAGCAGGGCTTCGAGCTCAGCCCCGGCTCTCAGCTCGTCGCGCCAGGCTGGGGGGATCCAGGCGCTGCCGGAGGCGGCGCCGAAGACGAGCCCGAGCAGCATCCCGCGCGCCGACGAATCGCCGCCGGCCATCGCGTTCGCCACCAGGGCTTCGACGGGTTGTCCCGGATACCTGAGCAGGAAGTAGAGGGTGAGCGGGAAGGCCTCGTGGGTGTGACAAGTGAGGCCGAGCGCGACCCCGGCGGCTTGGGGTTCGGCGTCGAGCTGTGCCCGCGCCGCCACGAGGGCGGCGGTCGGGTCGAGCGTCTCGTATCCAGCCGCGGCGGCGCGCTCCAGGGAGGCTTCGATCGGATCCCCGCCCGCCGCGGCATCGGCGGCGCGGGTGAAGAACTCGGCGGCGTCGACCACCGCCGCGTCGCCGTGGGTGAGCGCGGTCTGCTCCCGCGCCGCGGCGATCCGCTCTTCGAGGGGTGCCTCCTTCAGCGCGGCGAGGATAGGGGCGATGCGTGAGGCGCCGGCGAGGTCGTCGCTCCCGGAAGGTTCCGCCACGCCGCGGGCGAGGTTCTCCAGGGTGTCCTGGGTCGCCGCATCGCGATAGGCGGGCGTGTCGCCCGACCAGAAACGCGACCAGTCTTCGACCCAGCCCGCCCGGTCGAAGCTGCCGCGCAGCGCGACGCTCCGCAACAGCGCCAGGGTCTGATCGCCGTAATGGGTGAAGTCGCCCGCCGCCTTCCCGGGGTGATACTCCGATTTCGGGGCATCGTAGCGCCGGAGGCCGTCTGGGTAGAGGCGGTTGATCTTGCTCTGGTTGTAGATCCAGTGCGGCCCCAGACCCAGGGCGTCGGCGGCGAGGGAGGGGAGGATCAGATCGTGGGCGTTCACGGTGGGTAATGGGACGTCAGGTTGCCGATGCGGACATCTCCGCGATCTCGGCTTCGGTATAGCGCGGGGTGATGTATTTGGGACAGTTCCAATCATAGGTGACGACCCGGATGCGGAAAAGCCGTTCGGTGACCCCGGCGTTCTCGGGGCCGGCGACCTCGGCGACCAGCTCGGGATGCTCCCGGGCGTCAAGCACTTCGGCGCGGCCGAGGATCTTCAGGCGGCGGCGGTCTGGGTAGTCCATGAGGAACAGGCAGACCTTGTCGTTCGCGGCCAGGTTGCCGGTGCTGACCATCTGCCGGTTGCCGCGGTAGTCGGCGAAGGCGATCTCGTTCGGCGAGAGCACGCGGCAGAAGCCGGCCGGTCCGCCGCGGTGCTGCACGTATGGCCAGCCGGTCTCCCCGGTGCTGGCGATGTAGAAGCTGTCCCGGGAGGCGATGAAGGCCGCCTCCGCCGGGCCGAGGGGCGTGTCGCCCCCCGGCTCCGGCATTTCGTAGGTGCGGCCGAAATATCGTTCCTGCGCCTCCAGCACGGAGGGCGTGAAGGCGAGCTCGAAGAACTTGTCGGCCATGGCTTCTGCGGGTTCGGGTCGGTCGATCAGGTGGCGCCGATGGTCAGGCTGCGCCTGCGATCAGCTTGGTGATCGAGTCCTTCGACTGCACGCCGCGCGAGCTCACCACCGGCTCGCCGCCCTTGAAGACGACCAGCGCCGGGATGCTGGTGATGCCGTATCGCGACGCGATCTCGGGGGCCTCGTCGATGTTCAGCTTGGCGACCACCGCCTCGCCGTCCTGCTCCTCGGCGATCTCGTCGATCACCGGCCCGAGCATCTTGCAGGGGCCGCACCAGTCGGCGTAGAAGTCGACCAGCACCGGCTTGTCGGGGTTGGCGATGGTGGTGTCGAAGTTGGTCTTGTCGAGTTGTTCCGTTTTCATGGCTTTGTCGGGTTTGGTGTTGTCGATGCCCCCCTCCGATCCGGGGATCAGGAGGAGCGCGGGTGGAATAGGTTCCCCGCCGTCGAGGGGCGGGAGGCGAGCAGTCGTCGCAGGTTGTGGCCGAGCGCGGCGGCGCGGCGGGTGGTCCAGGCGACGGCCTTCCGCAGCAGGGCGCGCCGCCGCTCGCGGCGCAGCTGCTTCTGGTCGATGCGCCGGAGGACGGCGGAGAGGCCGCCCGACTGGCTGAGCGAGGGCACCGCGGTCACCTGGGGGTGGCGCTGGTGGTAGGATCGGATCGATATCGTGTTCATGGTTCGTGGATTTCTGGGGGTGATCAGTCGCTGGGGTCGGCGATGGCGGTGAAGTGGTCGACGAGGGCGTGCCCGTAGGCGTGGCAGGTCGGGCATTCGCCGTCGGCGGTGACCCATTCGGGGTGCTGTTGGCGGACGGCCTCCTCGAGGATCTCGGAGGCGCGCTGTAGGCTGACGGGGTCGTTGGCGGTGGGGGTGTTCATGGTGTTTCTCTCGGGGCTGCGGGCGGGGCGGGTCTCCGTCGGTCGGCGGTGGATCGGGAGATCCCGCCCCGCCCTGGTGGTTGGCGGGTGGCGATTGTCTGTTTGCGTCAGGCTGCCGTCGCCGTCGCGGCCGGGTTCGAGCCCGCCGCCCCTGTCCAGGCGTTGGCGGCGAAGGCCTCGTCGAGCGGCGTGGCGGCGAGGTGGTTGGTGTAGTTGCTGAGGGTCTTCAGGGTGACGCCGAGGATCACCTCGAGCGCCTGGGCGGCCGTGTAGCCGGCGGCGAGGAAGGCATCCTGCTGCTCGGCGGTCAGGTGGCCGCGCCCGTTGACCACCGCTTTGGTAAAGGTGCGCAGCGCCTCGAGTTTCGGGTCGGCGATCGGCCGGTCGTCGCGCAGGGCGTCGAGCACCGCGGGGTCGACCCTCCCCATCTGGCCGATGGTGGTGTGGGCGGCCACGCAGTAGTGGCAGTCGTTGTCGACGCTGGCGGCGATGGTGACGACCGCCTGCTCGGCCGCGTCGAGCGAGGTCTCACCGAGCGCCGCGCTCAGCTGCCCGTACGCCTTGAGGACGGCGGGCGAGTTGGCGAAGGCCGCATAGAGGTTCGGCACGAAGCCGAGCGCCTTCTGGGCTCCCTGGAGCAGGGGGCGGCTTGCGGCGGGGGCGCTGTCGATGGTCTGGAGTTGGATGTTCATGGTTGTATTCGGGTTTTCAGTTCGGGTGGTTCGGTGTTCCGTAGATGGGAGAACAGACAAGTCTGTCTATTCCTGGGGAAAATTTTTTTAGGCGGGTTGGGGGACTTCGCAGAGCTGTAGGGCGAGGCGTTTGGCGGACTGCACGGGCCAGAGTTCGCGGGCGTTCTGCGCCTCGGTCACGGCGCCGGAGAAGAGCAGGAAAAGGCCGTCGCCCTGGAGCTTGGCGGCCTTGGCGTCGCCGCAGACCTGGAGCGCCAGCGCCTGCCAGAAGGAGCGGGCGGCGGCCTTGTATTCGGCGATCACCTGGCGCACCTCGCTGCCCGCGTCCAGCATCGAGGCGGTGATGGAGAAGGGGCAGCCGCGGTAATCGCACTCGCCGACGTAGCCCCGCAGGCTGTCGAACTTGCGGGCGACCTTCTTCACGGGGGGTGCCGGATCCTCGAGGATCCTCCGGTATTCGTCCGCCGACCGGGCGGCGGTGGCGCGCATCCACTCGGCGCAGAGCCGCTCCTTGCTGCGGAACTGGGCGTAGAAGGTCGCCTTGGCGACTCCGGATTTCTCGATGATCTCGTTGATCCCCACCAGCTCGTACCCCCGCTCGGCGAACAGCCGGGCGGCGGTGTCGAGGATGCTCTGGCGGGCGGTGCTCATGGGGACAGAATAGACAGACTTGTCTGTATTGCAAGAAGAAATCTATCGAAGGGATAAGGGTTCGTTTTGGGGGTACTGTGGGGAGCCATAGTCGTTCCAACAATCGTAGGAAGTTGTAATCGCGTGAACCTACTAGCGAGAGGTAGGCTAACGGCGTCAGCGATGATGGCGCAGGGCAATTTCCACCGGGACAGCAACTTTGGACGGCGGTGCAGGTCCGTGGGCAGCGGGGGTTTCGACGGGGACGATATCGGATCAGCGAGTATGTGTGCTACGCGATGATTGCCTGGCTCCTCGTCTCTCTGGTGGTTGGGCTACTGCTGCTAGGGGTTATCTCAAACGCCCTGCATCGTGTTGAGAGGCGGGTTCCACGGGGTGACGCGTTGGCCTATTGGGCGTCGCAGCAGGGGATCCGATACTCAGCTGGGGACCATCATACCTCGTCCTTCCGGCTCGGACCGAAATGTTTCCGTCGCTATGGTGGAGGGCGGGTAGAAAACATGATGTGGGGTACGCTCGGCGGTTACCGGTTCATGGGAGGAGACTATTTCTATGCTGAGAAAGAGAGGAGTGCCCTCGGGGGTGTCAACGAGGGTGACCCCGACTTTTCGTTCGTCTCTTTCTCTCCCTCCTTCCTTCTCAGGAACCTCGTTGTGAGGGAGGAGATGGTGGGCGACCGGATAGCTTCGGCGGTCGGGCACGGCGACATCAACTTCGAGTCAGCTGAGTTCAGCGAGAAATTTTTCGTCAGCTGCGATGACCGGCGCTGGGCTTATGACGCCATCAACTATCAGACGATGGAGCTCCTTCTCGCCAACCCGGCGGTCTATCTCGAGTGTACCCCGTCCATGTTGGTGGTGCTTGTCCCGATCCGCTGGGATGTGCCCCAGTTCGAGCGGTTCTCCAATCTCGGGATCGAGTTTCTGAACTCGATCCCCGAGCACGCACGGATGGCGATTTACTAGTAAAATGGACTACTTGAGTGTGATTCTGATCGGTGGCGCCTTCGTTGGGCTCCTGTTGCTTTGGTCTATGGGGATCCACAACGGTCTCGTGCGCTCGAGAAACCATTGTGACGAATCGTGGTCGGGGATCGATACGGAGTTGAAGCGGCGTCACGAACTGATCCCAAATCTGGTGGAGGTGGTTCGTGCCTATGCCGCCCACGAGCGTGGCACGTTGGAAGCGGTGGTCGCAGCACGTGCCCGGGCGGTGCGCGATCACACCGAACTTGCGGATATCGCGAACGACGAAAGCTATCTGGTCTCGCGGCTAGGTAACCTGTTGGCTCTGGTCGAGAGCTATCCTCGTCTGAAGACCGACATGCAGTTTCTGAAACTCCAGGGCGAGCTGGCGAATACGGAGAACCGGATACAGACGGCACGCCGCTATCACAATGCCAACGTGCGGGATCTAAACAACCGGATCGAATCGTTTCCTTCGAACGTTGTCGCGAGGCTGTGTCGGTTCGAGCTTTGGCCGTTCTTTGAAATCGACAACCTTCCCGAAAGAGAGGTGCCCAGACTCTCCGGGGATGCTGTTTGGAAGAACCATCCGGTGGGCCAACGCCATCCGCGATAGTTCGGGGGTTGGAGAGATCAGTTCGCCACGATATTCACCAGCTTGCCCGGCACGACGATGACCTTGCGGACGGTCTGGCCGTCGGTGAAGGGCTTGACGTTGTCGAGGGACTGGGCGGCGGCCTTGACCTCCTCTTCGGGGGCGTCCTTGGCGACCGTCAGCATGTCGCGCTTCTTGCCGTTGACCTGCACGACCATCTCGATCTCGTCTTCGACCAGGTGCGCCTCGTCGAACTCGGGCCAGTCGCTGCCGGCGAGCTCGGCGGCGGGGACGGTGTCGGGGAAGGCGGCGGCGAGCTGCTTGTTGAGTTCCTCGCTGATGTGCGGGGCGAAGGGGTTGAGCAGGTGGAGGAAGGTCGCCAGGGCGGAGGCGGGGCGCTGCTCGGCGCCGGTGAGTTCGTTGGTGAACACCATCATCTGGGCGATGGCGGTGTTGAAGTCCAATGTCTCGATGTCGCCGCCGACCTTCTTGATGGTCTCGTGCAGGACCTTGAGCTGCTTCTTGTCGGGCTCGATATCGGCCAGCTTGGGGCTGAGCCGCCACTCGCCGGCCTGGTCGGTCTCCATGAACAGGCGCCAGACGCGGGCGAGGAAGCGGTGCACGCCCTCGACACCCTTCATGCTCCAGGGTTTGACCTGCTCGAGCGGCCCCATGAACATCTCGTAGAGGCGCAGCGAGTCGGCGCCGTACTGGTCGATGACGTCGTCGGGGTTGACGACGTTGCCGCGGCTCTTGGACATCTTCTGGCCGTCCTCGCCGAGGATCATGCCCTGGTTCACCAGCTTCTGGAAGGGCTCCTTGGTGGAGACGTATCCGAGGTCGTTGAGGACCTTGTGCCAGAAGCGGGAGTAGAGCAGGTGCAGGACGGCGTGCTCGGTGCCGCCGACGTAGAGGTCGACGTTCATCCAGTACCCGTCGGCCTCCTCGGAGATGAAGCGCTCGGCGTTGTTCGGGTCGCAGTATCGCAGGTAGTACCAGCAGGAGCCGGCCCACTGTGGCATGGTGTTGGTCTCGCGCAGGCTGCCGTCGTCGAGCCGCACCCAGTCGGCGGCCTTGGACAGCGGCGGGTCGGCGGTGCCGGTGGGTTGGAAGTCGTCGATCTCGGGCGGCTCGACCGGCAGCTGTTCCTCGGGCAGCGCGTGGTGGCCGCCCTCGGCGTCCCAGGCGATGGGGAAGGGCTCGCCCCAGTACCGCTGGCGGCTGAACAGCCAGTCGCGCAGCTTGAAGTTGATGGCGCGGCGGCCGAAGCCGTTCTTCTCCAGCCAGTCGGTCATCGCCGACTTGGCCTCTGGGGTCTCCAGCCCGTCGATGAGCGGCGAGTTCACCGCCACCCCGTGGCCGGAGAAGCAGGGCACCTCGTCGTCCTCGTCGTCCTCATCGTGCTCCTGCGCGTTGACCGGGCGCACGACCTGTTTGATCTCGATGTCGTATTTCTTGGCGAACTCGTAGTCGCGCTCGTCGTGCGCCGGCACGGCCATGATGGCGCCGGTGCCGTAGGACATGAGGACGTAGTCGGCGATCCAGATCGGCACGTCCTCGCCGTTGACCGGGTTGACGGCGTAGCCGCCGGTGAAGACGCCGGTCTTGTCCTTGGCGAGGTCGGTGCGCTCGAGGTCGGACTTGCCGGCCACCTCCTCGCGGTAGGCGGCCACGGCCTCGGCGTGGTCGGAGGTGGTGACCTCGTCGACCAGCTCGTGCTCGGGCGCCAGCACCATGTAGGTGGCGCCGAACAGGGTGTCGGGGCGGGTGGTGAAGACGCAGATCCTCCTGCCGCTGCCGGGCAGCTCGAAGCGCACGTCGGCGCCCTCGCTGCGGCCGATCCAGTTGCGCTGCAGCGCCTTGATGCCCTCCGGCCAGTCGAGCGGCTCGAGCTCGTCGATCAGGCGGTCGCCGTACGCGGTGATGCGCAGCATCCACTGGCGCATCGGCTTGCGCTCGACCGGGAAGCCGCCGACCTCGGACTTGCCGTCGACCACCTCCTCGTTGGCGAGGACGGTGCCCAGCTCCGGGCACCAGTTGACCGGCACCTCGGCGACGTAGGCCAGGCGGCGGGAGTCGATGAAGGCGGCGCGCTCGACCTCGCTCTCCTCCGGGTGCTCGGCCTTGCGCCGCTCGAGGAGCTGCTCGACGGGGCGCGCGGCCTTGTCTTTGCAGTCGAAGTAGGAGTTGTAGAGCTTGAGAAAGATCCACTGCGTCCAGCGGAAGTATCCGGGGTCAGTGGTGTTGACCTCGCGGTCCCAATCGTAGGAGAAGCCGATGCGCTTCAGCTGTTCGGTGAAGCGGGCGACGTTGCCCTCGGTGGTGACCCGCGGGTGCTGGCCGGTCTTGATCGCATACTGTTCGGCGGGCAGGCCGAAGGCGTCCCAGCCCATCGGGTGCAGGACGTTGAAGCCCCGCTTGCGCTTGTATCGCGAGACGATGTCGGTGGCGGTGTACCCCTCCGGGTGGCCGACGTGCAGGCCCTGGCCGCTGGGGTAGGGGAACATGTCGAGCGCGTAGAACTTCGGTTTCTCCGGGTCGAAGTCGACCTCGCCGGGGTTCGGGGCGCGGAAGGTCTTGTGGGTGTCCCAGTGCTCCTGCCAGCGCGGTTCGAGCTCGTCGAAGGGGTATTGCTTGCGGCGTTCGGACATGAGGTTGTAGGTGGGGGGTTCTTTAGACGGAATTCACGGAATTTACAGAAGTAATTGCTGATGGACTTGGAGCATCTGGTGGTGGCGACCGGGAACGCGCACAAGACGGCGGAGATCGCTGTCGTGCTGGGCGATCTGGTGCAGCAGGTCGAGGATCTGCGCGCTTATCCGGAGGTGGGGGAGATCGCGGAGACCGGGACGACCTTCCTCGCCAACGCGCGCCTGAAGGCGCTCGGGGCGTCGGCGGCCTTGGGCGACCGCGTCTGGGTTTTGGCGGACGACTCGGGTCTGGAGGTCGACGCGCTGGGGGGCGCGCCCGGGGTCTACTCGGCACGCTACTCGGGCGAGGGGGCGACGGACGCGAGCAACCGGGCGAAGCTGCTCGAGGAGCTGGCGGCCGTCGGCGCGCGGGGCAAGGGGAGGTCGGCGCGCTTCCGCTGCGTGCTGGTCCTGGCGCGCGGCGGGGACGAGGTGGCGACCTTCGATGGAGCGGTGGAGGGGGTGATCGCCAACGGGGAGAAAGGGGAGGGCGGTTTCGGATACGACCCGCTGTTCATCCCCGAGGGCGAGTGCGCGACCTTCGGCGAGCTGCCGGCGGCGACGAAGAACGCGATGAGCCACCGCGGGAGGGCGCTGGCCGGCCTGCGGGCGTGGCTGGGGGAAGGGAAATGACTAAGGACGAATGTCTAATGTCTAGGGAATGACGAGGTCTACGATTGGCGCGATGCGCGGTTTGTGTGCTTGGCTGGTCCTTGCGGGACTGTGCTGTGTCTCTTGCAAGACGGTGCGGGATGCCGTGGATGCGGAGCCGGCGGTCATGACCCCTTTTCTCGAGGACTTCGAGAACATGAAGGACATGGACGGCGACGGGCCCTTCCTGATCACCTGGACGGCGGCGCCGCAGGAGCAGCGCGAGGTTTCGGCGGGGCGGACTGAGATCTACATCGCGCCGGTGGAGACGCGCTACCTGAGGCCGATCAGCCAGTCCCTGGCGGCCGGGCAGCACCGGCGCTGGAAGCGGCAGCGCCCGGTGGCGGAGATCGCCGAGGAGATCCAGGCGGAGTTCGTCGCCGCCTTCCTGGAATCGGCGGACCCGCGTTACGTGGTGGTGTCGGAGCCGACTGCTGACAGCGTGACCTTGCGGCTGTCGCTGGTGGAGCTCGACCCCACCAGCACCTCCGGCAACGTCGTACGCAAGGTGGGGTCGGCGCTGGCCGGGCCGATCACCGGCATCGCCGGGGTGGCCACGCCGGCCTCCGGGGTGGCGGGGATGTTCACCAAGGGCAGCATCGCCATCGAGGGGCAGCTGCGCGACACCGCCGGCGGCTGGCTGCTGTTACAGTTCGCCGACCGCGAACACGACAAGATGACCCTCTGGACCCTGCGCGACTTCCGGCCCTACGGGCACGCCAAGGTGGCCATCCGCGACTGGGCGCGGCAGTTCGAGGAGCTCACCCGCAACCCGCGCTGGCGGGAGATGGACGACTCCACGGTGTGGACGCTATGGCCGTGGTGAATCCGCCTGCGGCGGCGGAGATGGTATATAGGATATAGAAGATAGGGTATAAAAGTGCGGCGGAGCCGCATTTCCCTATATCCCATCTTCTATCTCCGATATCCGCCGCCGCAGGCGGCTACTCCATCTCGTAGATCTTGCCGTCCCAGCTGAGGATCCACAGTTCGCCGTCCGGGCGGGTGGCGAAGGCGGTGGGTTGGAAACTGCGCCCCTGCTTCGCGTCGGTCCGGTTGCGCTGGCGCAAGATCACGTTGGCGACCTTCTTGCCCTCCCCGTCGACCTTTAGACCCCACACGTAACCGGAACCCCAGTCGCCGTAGATGTAGTGGCCCTTCAGCCGGGGGAAGGCCTCGCCATCGTAGACGACGCCACCGGTGATGCTGATGCCGTCGGCGTGGCTGTATTCGTGCACCGGGTCGATCAGCTTCACCGCATCTTTGCCCTCGGTGACCAGCGGTGGGTTGCGGCTCAGCTCGAAGTCGTGTGCGCCCTCGCGGTAGCTCCAGCCGTAGTTGCCGCCCTTCTCGATGAGGTCGATCTCCTCCCAGAGCGCCTGCCCGACATCGGCGCACCACAGGCGTCCGCCCTTGTCGAAGTGGAGCCCCCACGGGTTGCGCAGGCCGTAAGCCCAGATCTCGGCGCGGGCGCCAGGTTTGCCGACGAATGGGTTGTCCTCCGGGATCCCGTAGGGGAGGTCGCCAGAGCGGCCGTCGACGTCGATGCGCAGGATCTTGCCGAGGAGCGAGAAGAGGTTCTGCGAGGTCATCAGCGGGTCGTTGGCCTTGCCGCCGTCGCCGGTGGAGACGTAGAGGTAGCCGTCGGGGCCGAAGGTCGGCAGGCCGGAGTCGTGGTTCCAGTAGGGCTGGGCGATCTCTAGCAGCACCCGCTCGCTGCTGGGGTCGGGCTTGTGGTCCCTGGCGACGAGCTCGGAGAGGATCGAGCGCTTGGGGTTCTGGCGGGAGTAGTAGAGGTAGAACTTGCCGTTCGAGGCGTATTTCGGATGGAAGGCGAGACCGAGCAGGCCCTCCTCGAAGTCCTTGTCGATCTGCACGCGGTCGGTGAAGTCGAGCCAGACCTTCGCCTCCTCCGCCCCCCGGTCCTCGGGCAGCTCGTAGATGACGCCGCCCTGGGCGAGCAACAGCTCGGTGTCGGTGCCGGGGATCGGAGCGGTCCAGACCGGTTTCTTTATCGTCAGGTTCGGGAACGCAGGAACGAATTTGACCGCCGGCGCCGCCGTCGCGGGCTGGGTGAGCGCGGAGGCGGCGAGGAGTGCGGCGAGGTGGGGGGGGCGGATTTGCATTGAAAGTTGGTGTTGAGCTTCGTTGAATCCTCGGCGTTTATCAAAAGCCAAGACCCTATCCATGAAAAGCACGACTTTCGCAGCCACCCTCCTGTTTTCCAGCCTATCGATCAGCTTCCCGCTCGCCGCGCCCGGCAAGGGCGGGGTCTATACCGACCCGGCGAAGGTCGATGCCGACTATGCGATCCAGGGAGAATACGTCGGGACCGTCGAGGGCGACAAGGCCGGCGGGCAGGTGATCGCGCTCGGCGACGGCAAGTTCGACCTCGTCGGCTACCCCGGCGGCCTGCCCGGCGACGGCTGGGACGGCAACAAGGAGAACCGCATCAAAGGGACGGGCGCCACCGTCGATGGTGTGACGACCCTCAAGTGCGAGCGCGGCATGACGGTGACCATCAAGGACGGCAAGATGACCGTCCGCGAGGGCGACAAGGAGATCGGCTCGCTCGAGCGCGTGGTGCGCGAGAGCCCGACCCTGGGCGCCAGGCCGCCGTTGGGCGCGGTCGTGCTGTTCGACGGCAAGAGGCATGGCGCCGACCTCTGGAAAGGTGGGCGGGTGACCGAGGACGGCCTGCTGATGGAGGGCTGCACCAGCAAGCAGACCTTCGGCGACTTCAAGATCCACCTCGAGTTCCGCACCCCCTACAAGCCGAAGGCGCGCGGCCAGGGGCGCGGTAACAGCGGCTTCTATGCCCACGGCCGCTACGAGGTACAGATCCTCGACTCCTTCGGGCTGGAGGGGGAGCACAACGAGTGCGGCGGCATCTACTCGACGAAAGCCCCGCTGGTCAACATGTGCTACCCGCCGCTGCAGTGGCAGACCTACGACTTCGACTTCACCGCGGCCAGGTTCAAGGACGGCAAGAAGGTGAAGGACGCCCATGTGACCATCCACCACAACGGGGTGCTGATCCACGACAAGACGGTGTGTGACCACGCCACCACCGCGGCTCCGATGAAGGAGGGGCCGGAGCCCGGGCCGGTGTATTTCCAGGACCACGGCAACCCGGTGCGGTTCCGCAACGTCTGGGTGGTGCCCAAGTAGCGCGGCGGAGCCGCGCGAAGATAGGAGATAGAAGATGGGGTCTAGGGGGATGCGGCTGCGCCGCACTGACTTCCCCCATCTCCAATATCCCAACTTCTATATCCGCGCGGCTTTGCCGCGCTAGAGCAACTCGTAGGCGAGGACGCTGAGCGAGTAGAGGGCGGCGGTCTCGGTGCGCAGCACGATGGGGCCGAGGGTCATCGGCAGGCAGCCCGCCCCTTGGGCGGTGTTGATCTCGTTCGGGGTGTAGTCCCCCTCGGGGCCGATCAGGATGAGGGCTGACGCCGGCCGGCCGCCGGCCTCCGCCCCGTGTTCGGCGAGGATGTCCTTGAGGTGGCGCGAGCCCGGCCGCAGGGAGGCGACGAGCAGCAGGTCGTACGCGGGGCGCCCGGCGGCGAAGAACTGTTCGGTGGTCTGCGGTGCGGAGACGGCCGGCAGGTAGTTCTGGCCGGACTGTTTGCAGGCCTCGACGGCGCGCGCCTGCCACTTGGCGCGCCTCTTCTCACGCTCCTCCCCATCCAGCTTGATCACTGTCCGCTCGGAGAGCAGCGGGTGGATCTCGGAGACCCCGAGCTCTGTGGCCTTCTCGATGATCAGGTCCATGTTCTTGCCCTTCGGTACCGCTTGCCCGAGCGCGATGCGGGCGGCGATCTCCGGGGAGCGGACCGCCGGGGCGGGGGCCAACCTGACCGCGCCCCGGGCGTCGTCGGCGATCGTCGTCGCGACCTCCGAGCCGCGGCCGTCGAAGGCCGTCACCCGGTCCCCCCGCCCGAGGCGCAGGACGTTCAGGCAATGGTGGGACTCGGCCTCGGAGAGCGTCAGCGCCTCCGGGTCCCAGGCTTCGGGCGGGATGTAGAATCGGGGCATCGGGGAGAGAGTGTGTTAGTGTTCAGTTTTCAGTGTTCAGCAAGAGTCTCCCACCGCCGCTTGCGTCTTGCTGAAAACTGAACACTGAAAACTAGCAAACTTACTTGAAGAACCGTTTCGCCTTCTCGAAGAAGCTCTCGTGCAGGGGGGAGTTCTTCTCGCCGATGGAGCTGGCGAAGTCCTGTAGCTTCTCGCGCTGTTCCTTGTTGAGGCGGGTCGGGACCTCGACCTGGACCTGGACCATCAGGTCGCCCTTGCGCTGCGAGTTGAGGAACTGGACGCCGCGGTCGCGCAGCCGGAAGACCGTGCCGTCCTGGGTGCCGGGGGGGATCTTGATCGACGACCTGCCCTCCAGCGTGGGGACCTCGAGCTCGCCCCCCAGCGCGGCGGTGGCGAAGGCGATAGGCACCTCGCAGAACAGGTCGTTCTCGTCGCGTTCGAAGACGTCGTGCTCCTTGACGTGGACGACGACGTAGAGGTCGCCCGCCCCGCCGCCGCGGCGGCCCGCCTCGCCGTTGCCGGTGGAGCGGATCCGCGAGCCGTGCGCGATGCCGGCCGGGATCTTGAGCTTGATGCGGCTCAGCTCCTCGACGCGGCCGTCGCCGCCGCAGACCTTGCAGGGGTCTTTGATGATCTGGCCGCTACCGCGGCACTCGGGGCAGGTCTGCTGCACCTGGAAGAAGCCGCGCGAGGAGATCACCTGGCCGTGGCCACCGCAGGTGGGGCAGGTCGTCTGCCCGCTCTCGGCGGTCGACCCGGTCCCGTCGCAGGCCTTGCAGATCGCCGCCTTCTCGAGCTCGAGCTCCTTCTCGGTGCCCGTCGCGGCCTCCTCGAGGGTGATTTGTAGGTCGTAGCGCAGGTCGGCCCCGCGGTTGTCGCCCCCGCGCCGGCCGCCGCCGCCGAACAGGCCTTCGAAGATGCCGCCGCCGCCCCCGCCGCCGAAGACCTCGCGGAAGATGTCGAAGGGGTCGTGCGTGCGCGGCCCGGCCCCGCCGGAGAAGGCCGCGTGGCCGAAGCGGTCGTAGGCGGCGCGCTTCTCCTCGTCGCTGAGGATCTCGTAGGCCTCGCCGGCCTCCTTGAAACGCTCCTCCGCCTCCGGGTCGTCCGGGTTCTTGTCGGGGTGGTGTTCGACCGCGGCCTTGCGGTAAGCCTTCTTGATCTCGACGGTGGTCGCGGTCTTGGTGACTCCCAGGACTTCGTAGTAGTCGCGTTTTGACATGGGTGAGGTGGGGGTGGCCGAGCCGGGTGGGGTCCCTGTGGGGCCGGCGCCGTTTCTCTCTACTGCCCGCCGTCCCCTGCGGGGGCCGGGCCTTTGGAGACGGTGACGTTGGCGGCCCGGAGCAGGCGGTCCTTGAGGCGGAAGCCGCGCCGCAGGATGCCGACGACGTGGCCCTCGGGGACCTCGTCGCTGTGTTCCTGCGAGATGGCCTCGTGCAAGTTGGGGTCGAAGGCCTCGCCGATGGCCTGTACCTCGACCACGCCCTGGGCGGCCAGGAACTCCCCCAGCTGCTTCTGGACCATCTCCATCCCGCGCGCGATGATGGAGTCCTCGCCGTCTGCCTTGGCGGCGTCGAGCCCCATCTGGAAGTTGTCGATGACCGGTAGGAGGTCTTCGAGCAGCCCGGCGTTGGCGAACTTGATGGCGTCGGCCTTGTCGCGGGTCATGCGTTTGCGGTAGTTGTCGAGCTCGGCCTGGGCGCGGGCGGCGAGATCCTTCCAGCGGGCGGCCTCGCCGAGCGCCGTCTCCAGGGGGCCGGCTCCCGCGGTCTCCCCGCCCTCGGGTTGCGCCTCCGCGGCATCTCCGGGGCCGGGCTCGATGTCTGTCCCGGCGGCCTCCTCGGGGGTCTCGGCGGCGGGGTCGGATTCGCTTTGTGCTTGCTGGCTCATCGCTGGCTCATCGTTGTCGCAGTGCGTTCTGGGGAGCGCATCGTAGCGCTGGGTAGACCCGCACGATAGCGCGGGGGCGCGCATTATAGCGCGTCTCGCCGGGAAATCTCCGAAAAGAAATCGGGGTCAGCGGGGCGCCGCGCTCAGCGTTTTTCGACCGCGATGAGGGTGATGTCGTCGTTCTGGGCGACGGTGCCGGCGAAGCGTTCGACGGCGTGGAGGATGCTGGCGACGACGGCCTCGGCGCCCTTCGGGGCGGCGCTGACGAGGGCGGCGTGCAGCCGGTCGAGGCCGAACTCCTCGCCGCGCGGGTCGGTGGCCTCGTTCACCCCATCGGTGTAGAACAGCAGGATGTCCCCGGTGGCCAGCTCGAGGTCGTGGTCGCGGGTGGCCTTGGTGAAAACGTCGCCGGCGTCGATGCCGATGGCGATGCCCGGGCTCTCGACGGGGAAGACGGTGTTGCCGTCGGCGCTGTAGTGGAGCGGCGGGTCGTGGCCGGCGCGCGCGAGCCGCACCACGCCGTCGCCGGCATGGAGGATGGCGAAGGCGAGGCTGATGAACATGTCCTCCCGGATGTCGGGGAAGAGCTGCTGGTTCGCGCTGGCGAGGATGGCGGCGGGCGAGCCCGAGTCGCCCGCCCCGGCGCTGGCGCGGACGACGCTGCGGCACATGGCGGTGATGAGGGAGGCGGGCACGCCCTTGCCGGAGACGTCGGCGATCACCACCCCGAGGCGCCCGTCGCCGATGTCGAAGTAGTCGAAGTAGTCGCCGCTGACCGTCTTGGCGGGGACGTTGGCGCCGGCGATGCGGAACCCCTCCAGCTCCGGGGCCTTCTCCGGGAGCAGGATGCGCTGCACCTCGCTGGCGGTGCTGAGCTCCTGGTCGAGGCGGCGTTTCTCGGCGGCCTCGGTGTGCACGATGGCGTTGCCCAGCGTGAAGGCGGACTGCTCGGCGACCGAGCGGAAGACGTCGAAGTCGTTCTCGGTGAAGCGTTCGGCGAGCGAGGCGTTGGCCACGGCGAGCACGCCGAGCTGTTTGTTGCCGTAGATGAGCGGCGCGATCATGGCGGAGACCCCGCGGTGGATGGCGGGGTCGGCGCGCTCGAAGGAGGGGTGGGCCCCGAGGTTATCGACCCGCAGCAGCCGCCCCGTCTTGAGGGCTTCCCCGAACGGGCCCCAGTCGCGGCCGACGCTGGTGAGGCGCCGGTAGCTGTCCAGGGTGGTGGGGGTCTTCTTCGCCTGTTTGGCGATGTGGGGCGGGACCGGGATGAGCGGCGGGCAGGCCTCGCTCTGGTATTGGGGGACGAGGCGTTCGCCCGCCTTGTCGAGGAGGTAGATGGCCGAGCCGTGGGCGTCGACGACCATGGCGGCGCCGCGCACGATGGTGCGGTGGAGCGAGGCGCGCTCGGTGGCGGCGTCTCCCGACAGGGCTTCGCTGAGGCCGTGCAGGAAGTCGAACATGCGGTGCTCCTCGGTCTCGATGGCGTCGCGCTGACGCCGCAGCCGCCCGCTGACGTCGGCCTGGGAGCGCAGGACGAACAGGGCGGCGACCAGGGCGACTAGGGCGACCGCGAGGCACGCGGAGACGGCGACCATCATCTCCTCGTCGCCCTCCTTCCGAGGGTCGCTCTAGATCGTCCAGGCAAGATGGGTGTGGTGATGGTCTCCGGAAAACTTCACCGCGCTCCCCCTCAGGCCTGGCCGGTCCCCTGTAGCTCCTTCTCGAGGAACTCGATCACGTCGCGGAAGCGCGGCACGTTGCCGCTGTCGGCGCCGGCCAGCTGCCGGTGGGCCTCGAGGACGTGTTCTGTGTTCTTGCGTTTGTCGAGCTCGACGTGCTGGAGCTCCTGGCTGGACCCGAGCTTCGCGGAGATCTCCCGCCTCACCTCCGGCCACGAGCTGTTGTCGGTGTCGAGCGAGAACACGTGGTCGAGCCCGAGGCTGCAGATCAGCTGGATGTTGCGGGCGTTGGCGTTGACCACCTCGAGCTGCGCGCCGCCGGCCTCGCCGAGTTTCCCCGCGATGCCGACCAGGGTGCCCATGAAGGTCGAGTCCATGACCGGGCAGTTCTCCAGGTCGACCACGAAATGCGTCGAGCCGCGTTTGACCATACAGCCGACGTAGTCCTTCAGCTCGGGGCTGTTCTGGAACGACCCCTTGCCCTCGACGCGGATCCAGACGACCCCGTCAGGGAGCTGTCCGACAAAGATGGGGGCGGCCGATTTCACGTGCGTGGCGGGGTCACGGGTGGTGAAAACAACAAACCCCTAGGACACGGTTAGGCAAGGGGAATCGCCCGTATCTGGGCAGATTTTCCCCATGCGCGGGCGGCATCGCAGCCGGCCTGCCGGCGGGTCTACCAGAGGTAGGACTGGTCGGAGGCGACCACCTGCCCGTCGCGCAGGACGGAGACGCGCCACGAGGTGACTTCGCCGTCGATATGGTACTCCTCCCCGGTGATCTGGAAGCGGGTCTTGTTGTTGCGCCGGACCCTGTCGACGGCGACCTCCTTGACCTTGACCTGGGAGCCGGTGTTGGCCTGCCGGTATTCGAGCTGCACCACCGCCGGGGTGCGTTCCTTGTCCTTCCACCAGAAGACGTAGTAGTGGCCCTCGCGCTCCTTCTGCTCGGCGCGGGTGATCGCGCCGTGGAGGTGCTGGCGCCGCTCGAACTGCAGCATCGGATCCGGTGTCTCGAGGTTCTTCTCCAGGTCGAGGAGGTAGTATTTGGAGTTCGTGACCTCGGTGGGGGACGCCGGTTCGGTGGTCTTACAGGCTCCGCCGAAGAGGGCGGGGACGAGTGCCAAAACGGCGCAGGGAAGCGGGCGGATGCTCATAGAGGTAGAAAGCTTGGCACAGTTAAGAGGGAAGCGGCTGGGTGTCAATGCTCGCTCCGGCCAGGGCTGTGAGCGGTCTGGATCCAAGGGGGCGGGGGCTCCAGGCAAATAGTTAACTTTTGCAGATTATCGGTAATCCTTACGAATTCTACTTGGCAGCCGAGACATCCGTCGCTTCATTGGCGGAGCCTGGATGGACTGCGAAGTGCGCGAGATCGTCGACGAGCTGCTCGACTCCTATGGGGAGGTCGGTGGGATCAACCGTATCGACTGCTCGAACCTGCCGTCGAAGCCGGCGATCGGCGCGGTGTGCGAGGACCTGTTGCGGCTGGCGTTCCCGGGTTTCCTGGACGAGGAGGCGGTGGCTTCGGCGGAGCTCGACCTGGAGACCACCAGCCGCGTCTCCAGGGTGATCGCGGCGTTGAAGAAGGAGGTGACGCGCAGCCTGCGGCTGATGGGCGTGACCGGGGAGGACGGGCCGGGGCGGGCGCAGAAGCTGGTGTGCGATTTCTTGAAGCGGCTCCCGGAGTTGCGCCGGGTGTTGCGCACCGACGTGGAGGCGGCGTACGACGGCGACCCGGCGGCGAAGAGTTTCGAGGAGATCATCCTCGCCTACCCGTGCCTGGAGGCGATCGCCGTCCAGCGCATGGCGCACGTGCTGTACGAGGAGGGCCTGCCGCTGATCCCGCGCATGATGACCGAGTGGGCGCACTCGAAGACCGGCATCGACATCCACCCGGGCGCGCAGATCGGCCCCTACTTCTTCATCGACCACGGCACCGGGGTGGTGGTCGGGGAGACCTGCGTGATCGGCAGCAACGTCAAGCTCTACCACGGCGTCACGCTCGGCGCGCGCAGCTTCCCGAAGGACGCCGAGGGGAACCCGATCAAGGGCAACAAGCGCCACCCGAACGTCGAGGACGGGGTGACGGTCTACCCGGGCGCGACGATCCTCGGGGGCGAGACGACCATCGGGGCGCGCAGCACGATCGGCGCCAACGCCTTCATCATGCAGAGCATCGGGGCCGACTCCCTGGTGGCGCTGTCCGAGGTCGAGCACGACATCAAAGACAAGGCCGCCCACCGGCGGTCGTCCGGGGGTGGGGGGGTCCCGCGGGGAGGCTGAGGGTGCCGGAGTTCCGCCAGCTGAGCTTCGAGCTCCCCGGCCTCGTCGAGCGGCGCCCTGACGAGAGGCGGCCGCGCCCGCCCCGTCGCCGCCGCCCGGTTCCGGAGCCCTCGGACACGCTGTTCGACGTCACTTTGCCGCCCGCCCCCGCGCCGCGGACTTCGCCCGGGGGTGGCCTGTCGCTCGATTCCGGGCTCACCGCCCTGGGCCGTTCGCTGGTGGGCGAGCTCGGCCTGGCGGCGCTGGCCGCTCGGGTCGAGGTGTTCTGGAACACGCGGCTGATCACCACCGCCGGCCTCGCCCACCACGGTTCGTCGCGCATCGACCTGAACCCGCGCCTGGAGCGATTCGCGCCGGAGGAGCCGCGGCGCACGCTGTTGCACGAGCTGGCCCACCTGGTCGCCCACCACCGCGCCGGCGGCCGCCGGATCCAGCCGCACGGTTCGGAGTGGCGACGCGCCTGCACCGAGCTCGGCATCCCTGGCGGGCAGCGCTGCCACAACCTGCCGCTCGCCCGCCGCCCGGTGCGGCGCAAGTACGCCTACCAGTGCCGCCACTGTGGCATCGTCGTCCCGCGCGTCCGGAAGCTGAGCCGGGAGTCGGCCTGCTACCCCTGTTGCCGCGAGCACAACCGCGGGCGCTACAGCCGCCGCTTCCTCCTCGAGCCGATCCCCGTCGAACGGGCGCGCGAGCTGGCCCCGGAGCACGCCTGGGCGCCACCCGGCGACCGCTAGGATATCCGTATGTCGAAGCGATATGCCCTCATCTTGGCCGGCGGTTCCGGCGAGCGTTTCTGGCCGCTGTCGCGCCGGGCGACGCCGAAGCAGCTGCTGGACCTGTTCGGTGGCGGGACCTTGCTGGAGGCGACGATCGGCCGCCTGGACGGCGTGCTGCCGCCGGAGAACATCCTGGTGCTCACCAACGCCGAGCAGGAGGGGGCGGTGCGGGAGGTTCTCGGCGACCGCTTGCCGCGGGAGAACAT
Source organism: Verrucomicrobiales bacterium (assembly GCA_028280355.1). Taxonomy (GTDB): domain Bacteria; phylum Verrucomicrobiota; class Verrucomicrobiia; order Verrucomicrobiales; family DEV007; genus JANQMB01. Next base: position 43 of record JANQMB010000057.1, on the reverse strand, counting down.
CGTTGCCGAGCCCGCCAAGCGCGACACCGCGCCGGCGATCGCG
>JANQMB010000010.1 GCA_028280355.1 Verrucomicrobiales bacterium | reverse complement strand
TCCCGGACCGGTCGTCGACCCGGAGATCCCGGAACCGGCGCCACCGGTGCCTGAAAAACTGGGGGCAGAGGGCGCGCGGGAGATCCTCGACGCCTTCCTCGCCGCCAACTCTGTCGAAGAGCGGCTGCGCTACGTGCAGACGCCCGGCAAGGTGAAGGCGAAGATGAAGGCCTACTACGAGAAGCACCCCCTCGAGGTCGCCAGCGAGAACGTCGAGTTCAAGCTCAGCAGCACGGTGCCCGACAGCGACCGCGAGTTCCACATCTTCCAGATCACGACGGGCGGGCAGGAGGCGGGCTTCCCGGTCTCTGTCGAAGAGACCAACACCGGCCTCAGGGTCGACTGGGTGTCGTTTGTCCAGTTCCACGACAACTCCCTCGGCAAGTTTATCAAGATCTACCAGCACCAGCCGGAGAGCTTCCACTGCATCGTCGAGCGCGCCCACTACTTCCGCACCGACGTCCCCGACCTCGGCTCGAAGATCTGCCTGCGCATCCAGCCGCCGATCCCCGGGTACGAAGGCTACGCCTTCATCGACCGCGCCTCGCCGCTGGCCGAGGTCGCCAACGGGAAGTTCGAGTGGGACCACATGTACTTCCCGATCCTCAAGCTGAAGTGGATCCGCACCAAGGAGGGGCAGCAGTTCATCGAGGTCGTCGAGATCGTCCAGGACAACTGGCGGGCCACCCAGTAAAGGAGGGGGCGGCTTCTAGCCGCCCACCTCGAGGCTCCCGAACGCCCTCAAAGGGCGGCTAGAAGCCGCCCCTCCTTTTTCCCCGCCTTCACTTGAGGAGCCCCCCCCTGCGCAGGGTCTCGACGCCGCCGTTGAGGACGTAGACCTCGGGGAAACTCAGGTCGCGCAGGAGCTGTGCGACCCGCTCGCTAGACTTGCAACTCGCCAGGCCACAGTAGATGACGAAATACTTGTCGGCGCTGTTCTGCAGGTCGTCCCAGACATCCATCAGCAGGGCGTTAAAGTCGTCGCGCTCGTTCAGGAGGATGGCGCCATCGACATGGCCGGCCTCGTACTGCTTGCGCGGCCGGGCGTCGACCCAGACCAGTTCGCCGGCGGCCGCCCACTCCTGGGCCTGCGCCAGGTCGACCTCGCCCTCCTTCAACTCGTGCGGGTTGAAGTACAGCGGCGGCCTCTCGGGGTGCCAGGCGTAGACCGCGATGGCGCCGGCGGCGGCGAGCGCCGCGATCGCCACGAGCTGGAGCGCGACCGCCCTCACGACTTCGACTTCCTCTTCCGCGCGACGCTGAAGAACGCCAGCTTGCGGCGGTGCTTGGCGATGCTGCAGTCGGTCTCGATCTTGAGGACGCCCAACATCGCCTTGGCCGTCGACCCCGGGGTGAGCCGGATCTCGTACTCCCTCCCCGGCCGCTTCTCCACCAGCTCGACCTCGAACCCCTCCCGCGAGCAGACGACGCCCTTGATGTTGATCGGGTCCGGGTGCGGGACCTTGAGCGTGAAGGTCTGCGGTTCGGGCTCGGAGCCCACTGCCCACTGCATCAGCTGCGGTTCGATGGTGATCACGTCCGGGATGCTCACCTGAACCACCAGCCCCTCGCGACGGTCCTCCGCCTCCCCCTCAGCCCTGGAGGTCACCGTGATGCTCTTGCGCTGCACGCCGGTGAAACTGCCCAACTTGAAGATCGCCTCGACGACCCCCTCCTCCCCGGGGGCGTAGCTGCCCTTGTCCGTCTCCGCGCTCAAGCAGGAGCAGGCGAAATCGACCTTCTTCACCGCGACCACCTTGTCGCCCGAGTTTTTGAAAGGGAACTTCACGAGAAGCTCCTCGTCCTCCGGGGCGGCGTCGATCTCCGCCACCTTCTTGTCGAAGACGAGCGCGCCCTCGGCGGCCGGCGCCATCGAAAAAAGGAGCGCGACGGCGAGCGCGATGGGGGGCAGGGACGGCATGGCGGATAGCGTATGCCGGTTTGGGGCGATTACCAAAACGATTTCCCCCAGCCCCCCACAGCCGCCGCAAGGGGGGCCGCCCGCAGCGGCGCCATCAGCCCCCGGCGGCGCCAGGGGGGAACCACCGGTAGAGCATCAGGTAGACGAGCACGCCGGTGACCGAAACGTAGAGCCATACCGGGTAGATCCAGCGCGCCACCCGCTTGTGGCGGTCGAAGCGGCGCCGCAGGGCGGGGATGACGGTCATCAGCACGAGCGGCACGGTCAGCGCCGCCAGCGGGATGTGGGTGAACAGGATGGACAGGTAGACCGCCTTAGGCCAACCCGGGTGGGTGAACTTGGTCACCGCCTCCGTGCCGTAGTGATAGATCGTGTAAGAGGTTAGGAAGGCGACCGAGATCAGCAGCGCCGTGGCCATGCAGGCGATGTGCGCGCGCTTCTGGCCACGCTTGATAAACACCAGCCCTGCAACCAGGAAGACGGTGGCGCAGCTGTTGAGCGTCGCGTTGAGCGCCGGCAGGTCGGAGATCGTCACCTGCCCCCCCCTCCCTTACCCGCGGCGAGCGCCGCCTCGATCTCCCTGCGCAGCGCCTCCTTGCTCTTCGGCTCGAAGGGGTAGAACCAGCCGCGCATGTTCAGCTCGCGGTCGACCAAAACCACCCGCGGCTCGTGGGCGAAGAGGTCGCCCGCGCTGCTGCGCTTCTCCTCCGGGATCTCCTGAGCGGCGAGCATGAAGACCTCCCTCATATACCGGTTCAGCGGCCCCGGCTCCCCGGTGACAAACCACCAGTTCGGGTCGGCCAACCCGTGCTTGTCGGCGAAGGCCTTCAGCTGCGCGGGGTCGTCGTGGGCGGGGTCGAGGCTGACAGAGACCAGGTGCAGGTCGTCACCCGCCGCCAGCTCGCCGCGCAGTTCGTCGAGGGCGGCGCAGATCCCCGCGCACTGCCCCGGGCAGCGGGTGAACACGTGGCTGACCAGCCAGACCTTGCCCGCCAGGTCGGTGAAGTGCCGCGTCTCCCCGTCGGCGTCCAACAGCTCGATGTCGCGGTCGACATGGCGCTCGACCTGGACATCGCTCTTGCCCCCGCGGACGCCGGGCGCGCTCAGCTTCCAGACGGCGATGTACCCCCCGACCAGGAGGAGGGCCACCGCGGCCATCAGATATATCAACTTCGCTTCTTTAGGCATTGTCGTCGTCGCTATCGTTTTCGTCCTCGCCCCCCGCCCCGGGCAGCTCGAGCCCCATCTCCTCGGTGAGGATGTAGCGGATGTCATGCTCGGAACGCGCGTCCCACTTCTGTTCCCCGACCGGCCGGACGGCCCAGTAGACGCCGCGCGCCCAGGAGTCCCCATCCACGAGGGTGATCCCCAGTTCGGGCTCGTAGACGAGCCCGTGCTCCTCCAGCTCCGCCGGGGAGCTCCTCCGGCCCCGGTAGCGGAACTCCTTGTTCATGTAGTTCCGTATCCGCTCCTCGTTGCCGCTGATGAATATCCACTCGTCCCCGGTGAAGCCGTTCGCCTCGGCGAAGGCCGCCAGCACCTCCCCCGTCTCCTCGGCCGGCGCCATGGTCACCCCGACCAGGAACACCTTGCCGGTCGCCGCGAACGGCGCGCGCATCGCCTCCATCCGGCGGCACACCGATGCGGCCTGCTCGCGGTCGCCGGTGTAGAAGTACCCGACCAGGTAGAGCTTGCCGTCCTTGTTGAAGAGCACCGGTCTGTCGCCGCGGTGGTCGGTCTCGCTGGTGGCTGCGATCGGCCGCATCCTCGCCGGCCTGCCGGACTTCATCTGCTCCTCGACCGTCTTCAGCCAGTTGTAGTACACCAACAACCCCCCGAGCATGATGGCGACCAGCGCCCACACGCTCCACGGGTTGATCCGGCGTTTTGGCATACGTTTGCTAGTGTTCAGTTTTCAGTGTTCAGCAAGAGGGGATCGTGTTCCGCGCCAGCGTCTTGCTGAAAACTGAACACTGAAAACTCGAAAACTCTATCCCCAACCGACGATCAGGATGCCGAGGGCGGCGGGCAGGTAGAGCAGGGTGAACAGGAACAACCTGCGGGCGGCGGGGCGGGTGCGCTGGCGGGAGAACCTGACCGCCAGCCAGACCATCGCCAGGCCGAGCGCCAGCAGGGGCACCGCCGCCCAGACCCGCGCGAATCCGTAGACGGCGGGCAGCGCGGTCAACGCGGTGAGGGCGAGGCTGAACACCAGCGCCAGGGACGCGGTGCGGCGACCGCCCTCGTCGCCGTTCGACCACATGACGAAACCCGCCCCCTCGTACTCCTCGCGGTACATCCAGTTGATGGCGACGAAATGCGGCAGCTGCCAGAAGAAGAGCAGGCCGAACAGGAAGCAGGCCTCGACCCCGAACTCGCCCCCCGCCCCGAACCAGCCGATCAGCGGCGGCAGCGCACCTGCGACCGCGCCCACCAGGGTGTTGAGGCTCGAGCGGCGTTTCAGCGGGGTGTAGACGAAGACGTAGATCAGGATGGTCGCGGCGGCGACGGCGGAGGCGGCGGCGTTCACCATGACGCCGAGGTGGACGATCCCGAGCGCCGCCAGCACCCAGCCGATGGCGAAGGCGGCGCCGGGCGGGAGCTTCCTCGCCGGCAGCGGGCGGCCGGCGGTGCGCGCCATCCTGGCGTCGATGTCGATCTCCATCAGCTGGTTGAATACGGAGGCCGCGCAGGCGGCGAGCGCGCTGCCGATGGCGGTGTGCACCAGCCGCTCCCAACCGACCCCCGCGCCGACGGTCTTGGCCGCGAGCCAGTATCCGACCAGGGTGGTGATGATCACCAGCATGCTGAGCCTGGCCTTGGTCAGGGCCATCAGGTCCTCGCGGGTGAAGGCGGGGGCCGCCGCCGCGGGCTCTGCGTCGATCGAAGCGCTTCTGCTCATCCTGGCCACCAGGTTGGACTATGCCGCAAGGGGGGCGGGCTGCCAAGCGGGTCGCCCGGCCCGCCCGGGGGCGGTCACCCCTCTAGGCGCCGGCCTCCGGGTCGCCCCCGGTCCCCCCTGCCGGGGGGGAGGCCTCCTCGTCCGCGGCTGCGGCGGGGGTGTTGTCCTTGTACCAGGCGTCGAAGTCCTCGCCGCTCATCACCTCCATGAAGCCCACCATCTGCGCGTGTCCAGCGCCGCAGAGCTGGCCGCAGATCGTCTGCCAGCGCCCGGTCTTGGTCGGCCTGAACCACATGTCGGCGACCGTCCCCGGGATGGCGTCCTGGGCCATGCGCATGGGCAGCAGGTGGAGGTTGTGGATGACGTCCTTGGAGGTGACGGTGACGATACACTCGCGGTCCTTCGGCAGCACCAGCTCGGTGAACACGAAGTCGTCCGCCGAGTTGGGGTCCTCCCGGTCGATCCCCAGCGGGTTGTCACCGCTCATCAGGTAGGGGTCGACCAGGCCGAACTTCCCGTCCGGGCCGGGGTAGTGCATGGTCCACTTGAACTGCTCGCCGACCGCCCGCACCCGCACGACATCGGGGCCGGTGGGGTATTCCGAAGCGCGTTGCCCCCAGAGCGGGAAGGCGAAACCGAGCAGGAGGATCGCCTCGACGAGCACCACCCCGATCTCGATGTGGTGCGAGGCGTGGCTGCGCACCCCGGCGTAGCTGGCGGAAGCGTTGCGCCCCTTGCGGAAGCGGAACAGGCAGTAGACGAAGAAACACGACCAGCCGACCAGCAGCACGGCGATCAACCAGTGCACCATCTCCAACATGTGATCGACCATGCTGCCGTGCTCGGAGGCGAGCTCCGGGAGGCCGATCATTTCGTTCAGGAGGCCGAGGTAGTGCATGGCGGGTCAGGGATAGGGACGGGATTGGCAGGGTGGTGGGAAAAACTCGATCTCTACGGGTTCGGCCCCCCAGCGATGCCGCGGCGCTCGCAGCGGGACAGGTAGCGCATGAACCTGATGATACCGCCGAGGACGACGACGAGCAGCAGCAGCATGAACCCGATCGCCGCCGTGGAGGCGATATTCGTCGCCGACCCGCGGTCCGCGGTGCAGGTCGCGCAGGCGAGCAGCGTGGCGACGCTGTCTATACCTTGGGGGATCATCGGTCGGCGGGCGCCCCGTCGGGCGAGTGGAGTTTGTTACGGTAGAACCAGGTCCCGTAGACCGCGGTGGCGCCAGCGAGGGCGAGGCTCGCCCCCCCGGCGGCGACGAACGCGGCGCCCCCACCCCCCTGGAGGAGGAGGCACCACAGGCCGAAGCCGGCGAAGCAGAGGGTCGCCAGGCTGATGAACACGATATGGAATTTCTTCAGGGACATCCCGGTGGGCTAGCCGCGGCTCACGAGGGGGTCGTAGAGCGCGAGGATGGTGAGGAACATGAGGCCGAGGAAGAAGAAGAAGGTGTAGCCCATGATCTTGTAGATCATCGGCTTCTCGGAGTTGAGGTGCATGAAGATCATCGCCACCAGGCCCGCCTTGAACGCGGCGATCGCCAGGCCGATGGTGATGCTCGGGGTGATCTCCGCGACCACGACGGTCAGGAAGGTGCAGATGAGCAGGGCGCCCCCGACCTTCCAGTAGGCCTTGAGGTGCTTGCGGATCTCTTCGGGGGTATCGGCCATCTTTCGGAGTTCGGGATTCGGGTCTAGGGCTTGTTGGCGCCGCGCGGCGGGCCGATCTTCGATCTACGATCTCCGATCCCCGCCGCCCGGAGGGCGGCTACATCAGGTAGAGGATGGGGAACAGGAAGATCCAGACCAGGTCGACGAAGTGCCAGAACAGGCCGCCGACCTCGACCCGGTTGGCGAGGTGTTCGGGGTCTTTCTCGTAGAGCTTCTTGCTCATGAACCCGAAGTAGAACAACACCACGGCACCGAGCAGGACGTGCAGGCCGTGCAGGCCGGTCAACGTGAAGTAGATGGCGTAGTAGGTGTTCCACTTGGGGGTGAAGTTCGAGTAGAGCCGCACGTGCTCCCAGGGGACGACGATGGAGGCGTGGTACTCCTTGCTGTGCTCGACGTCCTGGCTGAAGACCTTGCTGAAGTCCGCCTCGTGCCCCTTCTCCGCCGCCTCCTGCTCGAGGCGCTCGCGGTGCTCCACGAAATGCTCCTTGGCGTGCCCGTCGTGGCCGTGCTCGTCGAGGAACCCCCAGACCAGCGAGTCGATCGGGTCGTCCGCGTCGGTGGCCCGCAGGTCGATCTTGTCGAGCTCGGCCAGCTTCAGGCCGGGCGTCTCGGCGGAGATATCGCCCTTGAGCAACGACTGGTCTTTGAACTTCGCGGCGTCCGGCATCTGCTGGCGCAGGTCGCCCCGCGAGATCTCGATGGAGAAGGCCCGCTCGGCGACGAACGATAGCTGCCTGACCCCCTTGGCCGGGTACCACTTGCCGCCGGCGGCCTCGACCTCGGCGCGGCGCGCGGCGTCGATCTCGGACGCTAGCTTCCCGACCGAGCGCACCGAGAGGTCGAACGGTTCGCCGACCGGCTCCCCCCCCTTGACCTGCCGGAACTTCGGCTTCTCGCCGACGATCCTGTCGAGGAACTCGCCGTTGAAGCGGATGACGTCGATGTTCACCTCGGTGATCCCCTCGTAACGGATCGTGTCGTCGATCCCGTGGCCGTGGACGATGGAGTTGTCGGAGAGCTTGATGCCGTAGTGCTTGAACTTCGCGCTGTACTCGAAGCCCTTGTTGACCAGGAACACCGCCGCACAGAGCACGACGAGCCCCATCCAGAGCTGGAACTTCTTGTAGTCGCGCAGCTTGAGCTGCAGCCAGGCGACCACGACGAACACCGACGAGAGGATGAGGATGATCGTGTTGACGAAACCGAAGGGGACGCTGAGCTCGCCGTGCGGCCAGAAGTAGTCCGGCTCTCCCGCCGACCCGAGGCGCAGGAAAACGTAGCCGGAAAACAGGCCGCCGAACAGCATGACCTCGGAGGCGAGGAACAGCCAGATGCCGATCTTCGCGTTCCAGAGGCCGGTGTCTGGCCGGGGTTTGACTTCGTAGGGAATCTGCATCCTCTGCGGTGGCTTTGTAGGAAATCTATGGGGCTAGTGGCCGCCCTTGTCGGCTGCGTCTGGCGGCTCCTCCTCGCCGAGGATCACCCCGTCGGAACCCCGCTCGAACTGCGGGGTGAAATCGTCCTCGTGGCCGGGCACGCTGTATTCGTACGGGCCGCGGTAGACGACCGGCTCCTCGAGGAAGTTGCCGTGGCCGGGGCGGTTGGGCGCCGCCCACTCCAGGGTGGTGGCGCGCCAGGGGTTGTCGTCCTCCGCGGGGCGCCCTTTGAACAGGCTCCAGAAGAAGTTGAAGATGAACGGCGCCTGCGCGATCGCCAGCACCCAGACGAAGAAGGTCATCACCTCGTTGAGGTGCAGCATGGTGATCGTCTCGCCCTTGTTGAAGAGGTTCGCCCAGAGCGAGCCCTCGTGGAACAGGACGCGGCTGGTGATCTCGTCGAAGTTCGCGCCGCCGTCGTACCAGCGGCGGTGGAACCCGGCCATCCCCTGGATGAACATCGGCAGGAAGATGCCGTTCATGGCGACCAGGGAGGGCCAGAAGTGCAGGTGGCCGAGCTTGTTGCCCATCATGCGCCCGGTGGCCTTCGGGAACCAGTAGTAGATGCCGGCGAAGAGGCCGAAGATCGTGCCCGGGGCGACGATGTAGTGGAAGTGGCCGATGACGTAGTAGGTGTCGTGCAGGTGCAGGTCGATGAGGTTGAAGGCCAGCGGCAGGCCGGTGAGGCCGCCGAAGCCGAACATCGGCAGGAAGGCCAGCGCCCACAGCATCGGCACGGTGAAGCGGATCGAGCCGCCCCACAGCGAGATGAACAGGCAGGTCAGCAGGATGACCGAGGGGATCGAGATGATCACCGTGGTCGCCTGGAAGAAGGTGCTCACCACGTTGCCCATGCCGGTGAGGTACATGTGGTGCGCCCAGACGATGAAGGACAGGAAGCCCAGCACCATGACCGCGTAGACCATCGACTTGTAACCCCAGATCGGCTTGCGGATGTTGTTGGGGATGATCTCGCCGACGATGGCGATGGCCGGCAGGATGAGCACGTAGACCTCCGGGTGGGCGAGGAACCAGAACAGGTGCTGGTAGAGCAGCGGCGAGCCGCCGCCCGAGACCGCCATGACCCCGGCGTCGGCGGTGCCGGCGCCGGTGAAGTTGAGGCCGGTGGGGATGAAGAAGCTGGCCCCCGTCATGCGGTCCATGAGCTGCATCAGCGCCGCCACCTCGAGCGGCGGGAAGGCCAACAGCAGCAGGAAGCCGGTGACCAGCATCGCCCAGACGAAGAACGGCAGGCGCATCCAGGTCATCCCGCGGCAGCGCAGGTTGATGATGGTGGTGATGAAGTTGACGGCGCCGAGCAGCGAGGAGGTGATCAGCATCACCATCCCGAACAGCCAGAACGTCTGGCCTGTGAACCACAGGTTCGGCTCGTCGACCTGCGCGGTGGTGGCGAAGGGCGAATACATCGTCCAGCCTGCCTCGGCGGCCCCGGAGGGCAGGAAGAAGCTGGCCAGCATGATCAGGCCGCCGGCGAAATAGGCCCAGTAGCTCGCCATGTTGAGGCGCGGGAAGGCCATGTCCGGGGCGCCGATCTGCAGCGGGGTGACGAAGTTGCCGAAGGCGCCGAAGGCGAGCGGCACGATGCCCAGGAACACCATGATGGTGCCGTGCATGGCGCCGAACATGTTGTAGAGGTCGCCGGTGACCTGCCCCTCCTCGTTGAGCCAGCTCTTGTTCAGGAAGGCCTGCAGGATGCCGGGCAGCTCCTTGTCCGGGTGGGCGATGCTCCAGCGCATCACCATCATCAGGTAGAACCCGATGAACAGGAAGATCAGCGCGGTGATCCCGTACTGGTAGCCGATGACCTTGTGGTCGGTGGAGAACACCCACTTCTTCCACCACGGGAGTTCGTGGTGGTGGTCGTCGTGGTCGCCGTGGTGGAGGTCGGCGTCTGCTGTGGTTGCTCCTGCCATGGGAAGGTCGCGGGTCGAAGTTTGCTGGGCTCTGGTCTACGTTCCGGGTTCCGGGGCCGCCGCGGACCCCTCGTCGCCCCCTCCCTCTCCTTCGCCCGCGGCGGGCTCCGGGTTCATCCACTCGGGCTGGTCGCCGGGCAACATGGCGTCGGCGGGGGCGAGCGAGGCGACGGTGTTGACCGCGGCCTGCGCGCCGTGGCGCTCGCGGGCCTCGGCCGCCATCTCTTTGGTGACGACGGAGTCGGTGATGCCGCCGAAGCGGTGCCGGACGTAGGTCATCACCTTGGCGACCTGGTCATCGCTGAGCGAGCCCTTCTGGGCGGGCATCTCCTGGGCGCCGTACGAGGCGCCGTTGACGGTGATCGGGCCGCGCATGCCGTTGAGGACGATCTGGGCGAGGCGCTCGGTGCCCTCGTCGACCCACTCGGAGTCGACCAGCGGCGGGATCTGCCCCTGCCCGCCACCGGTGACCTGGTGGCAGCCGTTGCAGACGGCCTTGTAGACCTGCTCGCCGGCGAGCAGGTATTTCTCGTGTTCGCCGAGCTCCTCGACGGCGCCCGGGAGACCCGGCGGGCTCTCCGCGCCCTCGGGGCCGTAGGTGGTGACCCTGCCGAAATCGAAACCGCCGCTCTTGGCGCCGACGTAGGCGCCGCCGACGATCAGCACCGCCGCGCAGGTGGTGAAAAGCGACAGGGTGATCGGCTCGAGCCCGGCCTTGGGGTCCTCCTTCTCACGGCGCACCGAGCCGTGCTCGCGGACGCTCGCCTTGTGCTCGTAGTCGTGGTTGTCGGGCTCTTCGCTCATCGGTCGATACGCTTTATGCTCTACCCCTCCTCTGCGTCGCCGTCCCCCTCGGGGGCATCATCCCCTGCCGGCGGCAGCGGGGCGTCCTTCTTCAGGGTCATCAGATAGCCGACCAGCGCCCGCGCGGCCTCGGTCGGCACGACCTCATACCCCTCGCCGGGGTCGAACTCCCCGTGCAGCGGCAGCGCCTCCGCGGACCGCTGGCCGCGGACCTTGCGCTTGATGTAGAGGTGGCGGAAAGAGGGCATGGTCGAGAACTTGCGCACCGACCGGGGGGCGTAGAGGTGGACGTGGTGCCAGGCCTCGTCGTGGCGGTATCCGCCGTTGGCGAGGTCGGGGCCGATGCGCTGCACGCCGAGGTAGGCGAAGCGTTCCCCCGCATAGTCCCCGGGGAGCGTCTCGCGGGTGCGCACCGGCTTCTCGATCGTGCCCTCCTTGCCGAAGCCCGGCCGCCACGACTCGAAGCCGAGGTAGGTCGGGCGGATCATCTGCGTGTGGCAGGAGGCGCAGCCCTCGGCGGCGTAGACCGCCTGGCCGCGGCGGAAGATGTTCGGCGTGCCGGCCGGGTAGCTGTAGGTCTTGCCGAGGTCCTCGTCCGTCCAGGTCTCGGCCGGCCCCGCCTTCATCTCGGCGTGCGGGATGACGACCAGGCACAGCCACGGCACGAAGAACGTGGCGGCGAGGCAGAGGACGAATTGGCGGAGCGAGGTCATGGGTGCGCGGACTAGGCGTGGTGCGCGTGGCCGATCATTGCGGGTTCGTCCCCCTTACGCCCGAGGCGGAACACCATCAGGCTGAGGTGGTAGAGGAACATGACGTTGGAGACGATGATGAAGGCCCAGGCGACCGACGAACCGATCGCATACGGGCGCCCGGCGCTGACGGCGTTCTCCAACGGGACGTCGAACATCGCGTAGCTGTGCGACTGCCAGACGCCGCCGAAGAAGTGGAGCACCACCAGCGCGATCATCCCGTAGGTCGAGAACCAGAAGTGGAAGCGGATGCGGCGGCCGCTCACCCACTCGCAGCCGACCAGGCGCGGCACGATGAAGTAGATGGCGCCGAACATGCACATCGAGAAGAAGCCGTAGACCGCCAGCAGCTGGAAGGCCATGGTGGTCTGGCTGATCTGGGTGAACTTGCCGAGCCCGTAGAAGGCGTTGGCCGCGGCGAAGATGCAGAAGAAGGTGAAGGCCGCGGCGCCGACGGCGGTGAAGCGCATGGTCGGGCTGGTGCCGATGGCGTCGTGTTTGCCGAGGGTGGTCATGTGGTGGTTGACCGCGATGGCCAGCACCGGGATCAGCGCGAAGATCACCGCCGCGCCGGAGACCGCCGGCATCCAGGCCGGCAGCGGACCGCCCATGAACTTCTGCACCCCCGTCCAGCCGCCGACGATCGCCAGCCCCCAGAAACCGAGGGTGCTCAGGTAGGAGGAGTAGACCGGGCGGCCGAGGATCTTGGGGATGAAATAGTAGGCGGAGGCCAACGCCATCGGCGCCAGCACCAGGTAGGTCATCGAGCCCAGGAACCAGGCGTTGGTGGCCGCCTTGGCGACCCCGGAACCCGGCAGGACATGGATGAAGACGTTGGCGGTCAGGTAGACCCAGGGGAACCAGAGGCAGGCGCCGAGGATGTAGAGCACCGAGACGTAGACCTCCCCCGGGCCGCGGCGGTGGAACATGGTGAACAGCCAGACCACCACCAGCGAGTAGGCGACCAGCAGGATCGGCCAGACCGCCTTCGGGAAGGCCAGCCACTCCATCGAGGTGCCGTAGCCGGCGAAGATGCCGAAGACGCCGAGCAGCACGCCGAGGTTCCAGAAGTGGCCGGCGACGATGAGGGTGATCGGGTTCTTGACCTCGGCCCTGCACAGGCGGGCCATCAGCCAGATACACACGCCGATGCCGGCCTGCATCGCCCAGCCGTAGACCAGCGCGCCCATGAAGGCCGGGTTGGAGCGGCCGTAGTGGAGGAAGTAGAGCCAGGGGACGTCGAGGAAGTCCGGCGAGTGGAGCTTCATCGACTGCACGAAGCCGAGCACCACCGACACCGCCAGCCAGGCGGCGGCGCTGGTGAAGAAGAACAGCACCGGGAGGCGCACCGAGCGGTCGATGGCGGCGCGGAGCAGGACGTCTTCGTCGGCGGGTTTGTCTTCGGGCATTGCGGTCGGTGAATTCGCTCTTCGTCCGGGCGGGCTACGGGGTCACTTTCAGCACCCCGTTCATCAGGCGCCAGTGGCCGGGGAAGGTGCAGATGTAGGGGTAGTCGCCGGGCTTCGAGGGGGCGGTGAACTCGATCGTCTCGGAGGCCGCCGGGTTGACCAGTTTCGTGCTGGCGAGGATGTCGTCGGAGTCCGGGATATACTGTTTCTTCATCGCCTCCGGGTCGATGAGCATGGCGTCGGCCAGCGCCCCCACCTTCTCCAGGGTGCCGGGGTTCAGGAGCAGGAAGTTGTGTTGCAGGACGTCCGGGTTGACCAGGGTGAGCTCGACGGCCGCCCCGGCTTTGACGCTGAGCTCGACCTGCTTGAACTTCATCACCCCGCCGGGGAGCGCCTCGATCTTCAGTTTGACCACCTCCTGGGTCGGCTCCGGCTCGCCGTCGCCCTCCCCGCCATCCCCGGTGCCGCCGTCGCCCTCCCCGCCGGCGGCGGCCGCGGCGGCCTGGGCGGCCATCCACTCCTCGAAGGCCTTCGTCCCCGGCGCCGGCTTCGTGGTCGCGGCGGTCTTCTTGTCATACAGCGCTGCCGCCGCCGAGGTGGGGTCGACCGGTGCCGAGGCGAGCTTGTCCGCCTGCGCCTGCAGGGCGCGGTCGCGGATGTCGATCCGCTCCGCCGCGCGGGCGTCGTATGCGGGGTCGGAGTCGCCGCCCGAGGCCATGTAGCTCAACATCGCCAGCAGGCCGAACGCCACGAAGGTCGCTAGCCCCAGCCAGAAGGTGCAGAAGCGCTTGAGCGGCGAGCTGTCGGTTGTGGGATCCATTTCGGTGAATCAGCGATCGGGGGGCCAGTATCCGTGGGTCAGTTGAGCAGGCGGGCGGATTCGAGCAGGCGCGGGTCGCGCGCCGGGTAGATACTGTAGCTCCCGATCGAGCGCAGGAACAGGTAGAGCATGCTGGCGCCGACCGCCACGAAGGCGACGATGTCGAGCAGGAAGGCGCCGGGCATGACGAGGTCGGCGCCCGCGGTGATCGAGGGGCCGCGCTCCGGGATGACGATCCAGTAGAGATCCAGCATGTGGACGAACAGCACCCAGACCGCGGCGGCGCAGATCTGGCGCATGTCCTTCTTGGCCCCCTGGCGGAGCAGGAACACGAAAGGCACCACGAAGTGGCCGAACACCAGGAACAGGCTGAGGAAATGCCAGCCCTCGGTGTTGCGCAGCACGTAGAACTTCGTCTCCTCGGTGATCTTCGCGTACCAGTAGAGGAAGAACTGGCTGAAGGAGATGTACGCCCAGAACACGGTGAAGGCGAACATCAGCTTGCCCATGATGTGGTAGTGCTCCTTCGACACGACCCCCTTGAGGTACCCGTGGTGGCGCAGCGCGGTGACGGTGAGGATGATGACCGCCATCGAGGCGAGCGCCGAGCCGGCGAAGATGTACACCCCCCACATCGTCGAGAACCACGTGTAGTCGAGGCCCATCAGCAGGTCGAAGGCCATGAAGGTGGCCGCGATGGCGAAGATCGGGATGAAGCCGCAGCTGAAGCGGCGGGCGAGGAAGGTCGGCCGGACGTCGCCGGTCGCGTCCTGGCTGACCGACCAGTGGCGCAGCAGGCGCGCGATGCCGCAGAGGGCGATCGCGTAGAAGAAGATGCGCACGAAGAAGAAGCCCATGGTCAGGTAGGGCTCCTTCATCTTCAGCAGGGCGTCGTCCGAGCCGATGCTGAGCAGGTGCATCCACTCGTAGAGCGACTCGCGCGGCCCGCGCAGGAAGATGATCGGGATGAAGAACAGGAAGGCGAACGGCAGCATGTTCGCGAGGTGCTCCATCACCCGCCGCACCGCGACCCCCCAGCCCGAGTTCGAGGCGTGGTGGAGGAGGGTCCAGAACAGCCCGCCGAGGGCGATGGTGAAGAAGAAGTAGCAGGCGAACAGCCAGGAGTAGGAGAACGACTTCCTCAGGTCGGAGTCGCCGCCGAAGAGGAAGATGCAGAGGCTGACCGCCACCCCGATCCCGCCGACCACCGCCGCGATCGAGATGATCTTGGAGAACTTCGAGACCTCGACCCTCTCGCCTTCGGGGGGCAGGGAGTCGAGGGCTGCACCGTGGTCGCTCATGGTTCGGTTCGTTGGTGGAATTGGTAAGGGTACGGTTAGTTCGCCGGCGCGTCGGCGGGCGCGGCGGCGCCTCCGCCCCCCGCTTCGGCCCCGGCCCCCGCCTTGGCCGCCGCTTGCAGGGCGCGCAGGTAGGCGATGATCGCCCAGCGGTCGGCGGCCCTCAGGGCGCCCCCGTAGGCCCCCATGCGGCCGCGGCCGATGGTGATGATCTCGAAGAGTTCGCCGTCGGGCCGGTACCCCGGGTCGGCCGGGTCGGCGAACTGCGGCAGGTGCAGGTTGGTGACCGGCCGCATCGTCCCGAAG
>JANQMB010000008.1 GCA_028280355.1 Verrucomicrobiales bacterium | reverse complement strand
CTGAAGTCCAGCTCCATTGCGCCGGAGAGAAGCTTCACCCTCGAGCCGGTAGCCAGCTCGCGCCCCTCGGGGGCGCCCTCGCCATCCGGCGGGGCGTGGGTGAGGACAAACTCGGATCCCGGGCTGACTTTGAACCGGACCAGCGGAGCACCCCGGAGGGTGATCAGCATCGAGGCCCCCAGCGTACAGACCACGACAGCCGCCGCGGCGACCATCGCACGCCGGAGGGTGCGACGTTTCTGCCGGGCGATGATGCGATCCATCGGGATGATGCTCGAGGTCTCGGGGTGCAGTGCCTGACCGCGCGCGAGCTTCAGGTCGAGTACGTTGTGGACATCGACGCATTCCATGAAGCGGGCGCGCGCCTCGGCGGAACCCTCCAGGAAGCTTTCCAGCTCGTGAAACCCCTCGGCGGAGATGTCCCCGTCGAGGAGCTGTGACAGGGCCGCCTCGAACGCCTCAGGATCCATGGGCCACCCCTTCCCCCTCGAGTTTCTTCTCTATGCACCGGCGCAGCGTCGCCCTCAACCGGCAGAGGCTCACCCTGAGGGATGCGCGGGTGCGCCCGGTCTCGATACAGACACGCCCCATGTCGCCTGTGGGGGAGTCGTAGCGGGCCGCCAGTAGTTCCTGCTCCTTGGGGGTCAGCTTCT
This sequence comes from Verrucomicrobiales bacterium, assembly GCA_028280355.1. Lineage (GTDB taxonomy): Bacteria > Verrucomicrobiota > Verrucomicrobiia > Verrucomicrobiales > DEV007 > JANQMB01. The sequence goes on along the minus strand of JANQMB010000008.1, from coordinate 14,810 downwards.
CGAAACATTCGTCCAACGCGGTCCGTTTGGCCTCTAGCTCCTCCGGCTCCCGCGGCTCCGCCTCGTCCGCGATCGCGCTGCTCAGGCGGTTGTTGAACACCAGCAGCCCGTCTTGCTTGGCTTTCTTCTTGCGATGGTCGAGAACCTTGTAGTGGGCTACAGTACAGGCCCAGGCTCCGAAATTGGTGCCGAGCTTGAAATTGCCCATCTTCTCCCAGAGGACGATATTCACCTCTTGTAAGACATCCCGGACATCGGGGCTGCCGGGCATCTGGGAGATGATGTACGAACGCAGGAGCTCCTGGTGGTTCGTCAGGAGGCTGACGAACTCCTGGGATGCCTGGGATCGCCTACTCATCCACCTAGATATGCCGGATGTGCCCTAGGCGTTAACAGCCCGACCCGGAGGTGTCCGGCGCGCCCGCGGGTGGGGGTCGCGCCGGACGACGGCGCGGGGGGGAGACTGGCACTGCTGGCGGCGAGACTGCGGAGCTGGGGTCGCGGTGCCGGGCCGGTGGAAGCGCCATCTGCGATCTGCCCACCGGGGGTTGCTGATGTCCCGGTTGATGTTGTTCAACCAGGGACGTCCCCGGCCCTGTTAACGGTTTTGGGGCCGTCGGCATATAGAGGCGGATGGGCAATCTCAACACCTCCAGCAGCGCATCGGTGTCCGGGACAGCTGTCGGCGTGGGCTGTGGACGCCGGGGGGGCGAACCCCGACGCGTCCGGCTCGCCCCAGCTTGTCGGATGTTGCGCCTCCCTCACCGGGTTGGAGCTTCTTGACGGCTGGGGTAACGACGTCGGCGACGACACGGCCTTCGACAACATCCCGATCAGCGGAAGCGGCAACGTCACATTTGGCTAGAGAGAAGTAAGGTAAACGTTCGAGCTCTCCAAAGGAGGTTGGGGACAATCTCCAGCTCGTTCTAGGAGACACCCGGCCCTCGAGGGTCGGGTGTCTTTCTCTCCAGGTGGCACCACGTCTCGTCTCGATCCTGGGGGTGGCGACGGGCGCGAGCGAGTCGACCGGGGCCGGCTTCCCACTCGCTCACGCTCGTGGCTAGCTCTCGATACGACGTATGGAGGGCGGCTGCGCTACGCCAGGATCTCCGCGATGGGGCTGGCGGCCTCGACGCCGGTGAGTTTGAAGTCGAGCCCGCTGGAGTGGTAGGTGAGCCGCTCGTGGTCGATGCCGAGGCAGTGCAGGACCGTCGCGTGCAGGTCGTGGGCGGTGACGGGGTCGCGCGCGATGTTGTAGGAGAACTCGCAGGTCTCGCCGTAGGAGATCCCCGGCTGGATGCCGCCGCCGGCCAGCCAGACGCTGAAGCAGCGCGGGTGGTGGTCGCGGCCGTACTGCTTCGGGCTCAGGTTGCCCTGGCAGTAGACCGTGCGGCCGAACTCGCCGCCCCAGACGACGAGCGTCTCGTCGAGGAGGCCGCGCTGTTTGAGGTCCTTCAGCAGGGCCGCCTGCGGCTGGTCGACGTCCTGGCACTGCAGCGGCAGGTCCCGGGTGACGCTGTTGTGGTGGTCCCAGCCGCGGTGGTAGAGCTGGATGAAGCGCACGTCGCGTTCGGCCATGCGGCGCGCCATCAGGCAGTTGAAGGCATAGCTGCCGGGCTTGCGGACGTCCGGCCCGTACATCTCCAGAGTCGCCTCGGGCTCGTCGGAGAAGTCGGTGAGCTCTGGGACGCTGGCCTGCATGCGGTAGGCCATCTCATACTGGGCGATGCGCGCGATCACCTCGGCGTCGCCGTTGGTCTCGGCCTGCCTGCCGTTGATCTCGGCGAGCATGTCGAGCATCTTGCGCCGGTCGGAGCGGCGCATGCCTTCGGGGTCGTTGAGGAAGAGGACCGGGTTCTTGCCGGCGCGGAACTGGACGCCCTGGTGCTCGCCCGGCAGGAAACCGGCTCCCCAGAGGTGGGAGAACAGCGCCTGCATCTGGCCGCGGCCCTTGCTGATCATGACGACGAACGACGGCAGGTCGCGGTTCGCGCTGCCGAGCCCGTAGGAGAGCCAGGCGCCCATCGAGGGGCGGCCGGGGATCTGGTGGCCGGTCTGCATGAAGGTCACCCCCGGGCCGTGGTTGATCTGCTCGGTGAGCATCGATTTGATCACACAGATCTCCCCGGCCATCTCGCCGGTGTGGCGCAGCAGGTCGGAGACCGGCAGGCCGCCCTGGAGGTTGGGGTGGGTGGTGAAGTCGAAGATCGACGGGGCTACAGGCAGCCGCGCCTGCCCCGAGGTCATGCCGGTCAGGCGCTGCGAGCCGCGCACCGACGGCGGGAGGTCCTTGTCGTAGAACTCGGCGAGGCCGGGCTTGTGATCGAAAGTGTCGAGCTGCGATGGCGCCCCCTCCTGGAAGAGGTAGATGACGCGCTTGGCCTTGGGGGCGAAGTGGGGTACTCCGGTCGGGCCCCCGCTGTCGGCGGCGAGCAGCTGGCCGAGGGCCGGGCCGCCGAGCAGGCCGAGGCCGCCGGCGCCGGCGCCTTTGAGGAGGCCGCGGCGGTTGATGTCGAAGAGGCTGTCGTACAGCGGGTCCATGGGTGTTCTCTCAGTTGCGGACGAGAGCCTCGTCCAGGTTCAGCACGGTGCTGGCGACGATCGTCCACGCGGCGAGCTCCGCCCGGTCGACCCCCTCGGGTATCGGGGCGTCCCCCTGCTCGAGCAGCTTGGCCGCGTCGTCAGGCGTTGCCGAATACCGCCCCTTCAGGGTTTCGAGCCCGTCTCGCAGGGTCTTGAGATCCTTTGCCGACGGGTTCCGGGAGGTGGTGCGGCGGAAGAGCTGGGTCAATCGTTCGTCCGTCGTCCCGCCGCCCTTGAGGGTGCGCGTGGCGAGAACCCTGGCGCATTCGAGGAACTGCTCGCTGTTGATGGTGACGAGCACGCCGAGCGGGGTGTTGGTGTGGTATCGCCTGGCGCTGCAGCCGGTGCGGTCGGGGGCGTCGAAGATGGTCATCAGGGGCGGGGGGCTGGTGCGCTTGTGGAAGGTGTAGATGCTGCGGCGATAGAGGTCGGACCCCTTGCCGCGCACGTAGTGCCCGGTCGGAGAGTTTGGCTGGTTGGCCTTCTCCTTCCACAGGCCCTCGGGCTGGTAGGGTTTCACCGGCGGCCCGCCCATTTGCTCCTCGAGCAGGCCGGAGATGAACAGCGCGGTGTCGCGCATCTGCTCGGCGCTGAGGCGCCGCCTCGGGAAATAGCCGAGCAGGCGGTTGTCGGGGTCGGCCGCGGCCAGCTCGGTGCGGACGTCGGACGACTGCCGGTAGGTTTCGCTGGTGACGATGAGGCGCAGGATATGTTTGGTGCTCCACGCCCGCCCGCCGCCGCTGGCCGGGCCGTCGCGGAATTCGACCGCGAGGTAGTCGAGCAGCTCGGGGTGGCTCGGGTACTCGCCCTGCAGGCCGAAGTCATCGACGGTGTTGCTGAGGCCAGTCCCGAAGATGCCCTGCCAGAGGCGGTTCACGGCCACCCGGGCGATGAGCGGGTTGCGCTCGGAGACGATCCAGCGCGCCAGCCCGAGGCGGTTTGCCGGCTCCCCCTCGGGCGGGGCGCCGAAGAGCTCCGGCGGGCGGCGGGTCACGGGGCGCTCCTTGTCCGGCTGGTCGTAGGCGCCGCGGCTCAGGACGAAGGTCGGTTTGGGCTTCGCCGCCTCCTGCATGATCATCACCTTCGCCTTCCCCTTATCGGGGGCCAGCGGCGAGGCGACCTCGATCAGCGGCGGGTAGGCCGGGGAGCCGTCGTTTTCGTGGTGGCGTTCGGTGATGGAGTTGAAGTAGGCGAGCAGGCTGTAGAAGTCGGACTGCGGGAGCGGGTCGAACTTGTGGTCGTGGCAGCGGCAGCAGTTGAAGGTGAGCCCCATGAAGACGGTGCCCACGGTCTCCACGCGGTCGGAGGCGTACTCGTTGAGGTACTCGGCGCCGATCGTCCCCCCCTCGTCGGTGATGGGGTGGTTGCGCATAAAGGCGGTGGCGAGGACCTGCGTCTCCGTCGCCCCGGGCAGGAGGTCGCCGGCGATCTGCTCGACGGCGAACTGGTCGAAGGGCATGTCCTTGTTGAAGGCGTCGATGACCCAGTCGCGCCACGGCCAGCCGGTGCGCATGACGTCGTGCAGGTAGCCGTTGCTGTCGCTGTAGCGGGAGAGGTCGAGCCAGGCGCTCGCCATGTGTTCGCCGAAGCGTGGCGAGGAGAGCAGGCGGTCGACCTGCCGCCCGTAGGCGCCGGGCGCGCGGTCGGCCAGGAAGGCGTCGAGCTCTTCGAGGCTCGGCGGGAGCCCGGTGAGGTCGAGCGACAGGCGGCGCAGGAGGATCGCGCGGTCTGCCTCGGGGGCGGGTTCCAAGCCGGCTCCCCGGAGTTTCTTGTGGATGAAGAAATCGACGGGATTGCCGGCGCCCGCCGGTAGCGGGTCGCGCCGCGGTGGGGTGAAGGCCCAGTGGGGCTCGTACTTTGCGCCGACCTCGATCCACCGGCGCAGCGTCCCCTTCTGTTTGGCGGTCAGGGTCTTATGAGATTCCGGCGGTGGCATGACCTCGTCCGGGTCCGTGCTCGTGATGCGCTTCCACACCGCGCTGGCGCCGGGGGCGCCCGGGGAGATCGCCACCGCGCCGCTCTCCGTCTTGCTCCGCGCCCCCTCCTCGGTGTCCAGGCGCAGCCCCCCCTGCCGGTGGGCGGCGTCGGCGCCGTGGCAGGCGAAGCAGTTGGCGGAGAGGATCGGCCGGACGTCGCGGTTGTAGCTCGGGGAGGGGGAGGCGGCGACGCAGGGCAGGGCGATGCCTGCAGACAGGTAGATGGCGGCTCGCTGGAGGACTGATTGGGGCATCCGGGGGAACGGGAACATCGAAGTGATAGATCGGCAATCCAATACTCCCCAACCAGCGCGGAGCGGACGCTTAACGCTGCACTTCCAGCCGGACGAAAAAGCGCGGTCCGGGGACGAAACGGCTTGGGTCGGAGACGAAGGTCACCGTCTGGCGGCCGGGGCCGGCGGGGTCGAGGGCGGCCAGATCGAAGCTGTCGCCGAGCGGGCTCCAGGTGACGAGGTCGGTGGACCAGGAGGCGGCGAGAGAGGCGTCGTCGGCGGCGAGGTTTTGGGTGTAGGAGACGCTGAGGAGCGCTCCGGCGAACGAGACCGCCGGCAGGCCGCCGGTGTCGCCCGGTCCGTGGCCGAGGGCGTAGTCGAGGAGATCGTCGACGCCGTTGGTGTCGATGTCCGCCCCGGCGGTGCCTGAGAAGGCGGTGGCGTCGCTGGCGCCGGGGTTGCCACCCGGGGCCGCGCTCGAGCGCCAGCTGGCCGGCAGGGAGTGGTCGGGGTTCGCACCGGGGTCGATCAGCACCAGGCTCGGTCCTCCGCCGTCGGGGGCGGTGGGCCAGGGGAGGCGATCGTCGTAGGTGAAATCGCGGATCGTCGAACCGTCGCCGGCGAGGAGGAGGATCCGCTCGCCGGCGTTGCTCAGGCGCGTCGCGTTCTGGAACTCGCCGGCGACCCCGATCCCGGTGCCGTAGACGGCCGCGAACGCGGCGGTGTTCTCCGTCAGCACCAGCCTCCCGCCGGGGTCGAGGGCGGTCGCTGCGGCGAAGGAGAAGTCGATCCCGTCGCCGAAGCGCACCCCGGTCAGGTCGATGCGGTTCGCCCCGATGTTCATGAGTTCGACGAACTCCACCCCGCCGGACGCGGGGTGGTACATGATCTCGGAGATCGCCAAGGTGGAGGCGGTCGCCGCCTCCGCCGGACCGGTGTTCGTCACGGTGATGAGGTCGCCCCCGACCTGGTTCCCGTCGCGGTCGAAGGCGAGCAGGGTGATCGGGTTGGCGCCGATCGAGAGCGGCAGGGTGAGCGACCAGCTGTCGGAGTCGGTCCAGGTGACGGCGAGTGGGGCGCCGGTCGCCGAGGTCCGGATCTCGGCGACGTCGATCCAGCCGTCGCCGACCAGGGTCGCCGTCGGGGTCGAGACGGAGAAGTCGTTGCCGCCGTTGGAGGTAATGGTGAAGGGGATCGCGGCGGGTAGCTGGCCGAGCACGAAGCTGGCGCGGGCGCCGATGTAGCTCAGGCGGCCGGAGAAGTTCTGCCCGCCCAGGGCGCCGTAGTGGCTGGTCCAGGTAGACATGTAGGTGGTGTTGAAGGCCTTCTCGATGATGTCCTTGAGGTGGCCGTGGTAGATCCGCAGGTGGGCCGGGCGGTTGACCAAGTTGGCCAGCCGTCCGCCCCCGACCAGCGGCGCGCCCGTCGAGCGCTGGAAGGCCGAGTCCCAGTCCCAGGGCAGGTACATCACCTTGCCGTCCGGGCGGGCATAGAGCCGGAAGTTGTGGTCGGCGCCGCCGGTATAGGTGCAGTCGCCAGGGCCGACGAGCGTCTGGTAGGCCAGGGTGCGCAGCACCGAATCGACGTCCATGACGCCGGGCGCCGCCGCCTCGAGCGCGCTGCCGCTGCTGCTGAAGGCCTGCAGGAAGGGGACCACCGCCCCATAATCGTCGCGGCGCCGGTTGGAGGTGATCAGGCAGTGCCAGCGGTAGTCCTCCTTCTCTTCGCCGAGGTCGCCGAAGGGGATGTTGAGGAAACCGTTCGGGTGATGGAGCCCGCCGGCGCGCTTGAGGCTCTCCGGGTTGCCATCGACGGTGGTGGTCGCCCAGCGGTAGACCTCGTACTCGTAGACGGTGCCGTCGCTCCCGTTCTCGAACTGCGAGTCCAGGTAGATGTCGTCGAAGCCGGCGATGCGCAGCAGCGCGCGGCGGTTGTGCGCGCTGCGCGGGGCGATGAATTGGACGAGGTCGTCGTACATCCCGGGGATGTCGCCGGCGCGGACGGCGACGTGTTTGATGAGGATCTCATCCACCCCGAGGTTGCCGTGGGTGGAGCGGTCGACGGCGACCTTGTCGTGGATCCCGCGGAACAGCTGGTCGGGGTTGAACTTGATGTTGAAGCCCACCCGCGCCGCGTCGCGGCCGACGAAGCTGCCCTTGAGGCGGATGCCCGCGTCGTAGAACGCCTCCCCCTGGTAGAGGACGGTCGCGCCGAGGAGCTCGTTGGAGAGGCTGTTGGTGCTCAGGTGCAGGTGGTCGGAGTCGGCGGTCAGCATGATCGCGCGCAGGTCGTGGACAGCGCCGCCTCCGGTGACGCCGTCGTTCACCTCGAACAGGGCGCGTGAGGCCGGCCCGGCGGCCGGCATGGTGGTGGTGGCGCCGAGCCCGTCGGTGGCGCTGACGTAGAACTGCACGACCGTGCCGGCGCCCTGGCCCGGGACCGTCGCCGAGTAGCTGCCGTCGCCGCCCACCGCCATCGCCGCCGTTGCCCAGGTGCCGCTGTCGGTGCGGTAGTGTAGGGTGGCGGAGGTTACCCCCTGGGGGTCCGAGGGCGAGGCCGTGATGGTCACCGCCTGGCCGCCGTTTGGCAGCAGCGGCGAGTGTGTCAGACTGCCGAAGGTCGGGCCGGTGTTGGCGACGAGGCGGCTGTTGGCCGCGCCGGGGGTGCCGTTGCTGCCCGGCACGTCGATCTCAATCGTCCCGGCGGCGCGGTTGAAATAGAGCCTGGTGTTGAGGTGGGACGAGCCGGAGAGCCAGCGGGCGCGGAAGGAGATCTCGTAATCGGCCCCGTTTACAACCGACGCGCCGCCCCCGAAGGTGGTTTCGATCTGGTTGCCCTGGTATTCGCAGGCGCCGCTGGCGACCAGGCGGAGGGCGCCGTTCTCGACGAAGCTGCGCTGGTGGTTGCCGAGCAGCCGCCAGCTCGCGCTCGAACCGCCGGCGAAGGTTCCGTTCTGGATCCGCTGGGTCGCTGCACCGTCGGGGTCTTGGACGACGCTGACGTCGTCGATCAGTATCTCCCCTTCGCCGTGGAGCAGGCCGAGGGCAAACTCCTGCCAGAGGGTCGGGTCGCCCGGCACCGGGCTGTCGGCGAGGGCGCGGTAGCTGTAGGTTCTCCAGGTGGACTTGGCGGCCTCGTCGCTCGCCCTCCAGGCCTCGCCGCGAGAGTTGTCGGCGGAGGGGTCGATGAGCTCCAAGCTGGGGCCGTACCCGTCGGCGCCGCTGTCCCAGCGTCCGCCGTCGAAGTAGCGCACGTGGTCGGCCGGGTTGCCCCTGGCGTCGAGTAGGACGATCTCATCCGAACTGTTGCCCAGCCCGCCGGAATATTCGCCGGTGGCGGCGACGCCGGGGTGGGCGGCGGCGAAGGCGGCGAGGTCGTCCGCCACCACCAGGTACCCGCCGCCGGCTAGCGTGGTTCCGGCCGGGAAGGTGAAGCCGATGCCGCCGCCGAGCGACCAGCCCCCCAGGTCGACCGGTGACGCCGAGCGGTTGAACAGCTCGACCCACTCCTCGCGCGACTCGGTGAAGACGGTCTCGGGGATCCCGGGGTCGGTCTGGGTCTGTGAGACCACCTCCATCCCGAAGACCAGGTCGCTGCTGCCGGGGGAGGACTGGTGGACTTCGACCGCGATCAGGTTCTGTCCGGGGACGAGGCTGTTGGTCGGCAGGTCGTAGGTCTGGTAGTCGGCGTCGGTGACCCCGGTGCTCGCCAGCGTGGAGTGGCCGATCGTCCCGCCGGGCATCCCGGGTCTGAGGACTTCGGCGCCGTTGATGTAGATCACCGCCCCGTCGTCGAGGACCAGCCGCAAGCGCAGCAGGTCGGTGGCGGGGTTGCCGGTGTAGTTGAAGCTCGTCCGGAAATAGAAGGTGACCGACCCCCGCGTCAGCCCGGTGCGCAGGGGCTCCGGCAGGCTGGCGTCCTCGAAGCCCAACAGGGCCTGCCCGGAGGGCCAGGCGCTGTCGTCGAAGCTGACGCCCTGCCAGCCGGTACCGGGGGAGACCCCGGACTCGTGGTATCTCCAGGTCGTGTCGATCGGCAAGACGGTGACGTCGGTGTATGTCGGGGGGACCCCCTCGGAGGCGAAGGTCGGCCGGGCGTGGTACATGATCTCGTTGATCACCACCGCGTCCTCGAAGGTGAAGGTGTTGGCTCCTCCCGGCGTGGCGAGGTCAGGGGTCAGCATCGGGTCTAAGTTGGTGTCGCTGCCGCGCCTCCCCTGGAGGTCTATCGTCAGCCGGACCCCGTCCCATATCTGAGTGCCGGCGGGGTTGAGCAGGAAGAGCCGCTGCCCGGCGAGCGGGGCGAAGCCGAGCGTCGCCGAGCTGATGCTCAGGTGTCCACCCGCCGCCAGCGTCCCGGCCGGGAGCGTGTAGTTTTCGGTTCCCGATGAGGAGACGATCTGGATCCCCTGCAATGGGATCCCGGTGTCCCCAGGATTGTGCAGCTCCACGAAAAACGACGGGTCGCCGGCGGCGGCGACCTCGCTGAAGTGGAGGTTTGTGTCGGGCGGGAACACCTCGCCGGTCCCCGGGGTGCCCCCGGCGGTGAGGCTCGCCCTCCAGCTGTCCCTGGTACCCGTCGGCAGCAGCGGTGAGCTTTTCGTCAGCGAGGCGCCGCCGCCGTCGGCCGCGGGCGGCCATGGCCAGTCGTCGCCGTAGCGGACTGAGTCCATGAGGCGGTCGCTGTTGTCGCGGAGGTTGACCGTCTCGCCGCCGTTGTCCAGCAACCCGATGAAGGGGCCGAGCGAGTTGGGGACCTGTGCGGGGAGCGCCGCGACCACCAGGAAGCCGCCCCCGGCGACCACGGTGCCGTCGGGGAAGGTGAAATCGATGCCCCCAGAGAGCCGCCAGCCGGAGATGTCCACGTCCACCCCCATCTGGTTGTACAGCTCCACCCACTCGCCGGCTGCGGAGCCGGCGGGGGGATGGTACATCAACTCGTTGAAGACGACGACGCTATCGGAAGGGGCGGCGGTGGCCCCTGCGAGCAGGGGCAGGAGCAGGGCGCAGCAGGTCGTTGGGGGGGAGAGGCGCAGCACTGGGGAGTTGGGGGTATTGATGGAGTGGGCGCATCAGTTTGGCGGGTTCTGCATCACTTTGTAGAACATGCGCCCCGTGCCCGGGGGGAGGGAGGTGTCGACGTAGATCGTCTCCGTGCCACCGGACCCGAAACCGTCGGTGAGCTCGAACCACTGGAAGAAGGGGATCGAGAGGTCGTCGTTGCGGCGGATGGTGTAGAAGGCCCCCGGGGTCGATCGCCAGGTGAGCTGGACGGTCTGTTCGCCGCCAGTCTCGGCATAGACTACCTCGATGATCTGCAGCGCATCGCCCCCCGGCGTGCTCCCTAGCAAGGTCGCGTTGGCGCCGGCCCAGCGGCCCGGGGCGAGGGTGCCGTCGAGGACGGGCTCGGTGAGCGTTCCCCCTCCGGCGTAGCGGTTGACGAGCATGGTGACGCCCGCACCGGCGAAGCCGGTACCGCTGCCGGAGAAGGTGTCGGTGAAGGGGATGCCCGCCCCCACCAAGGCGCCGATGCGGTAGGTCCTGCCGGGCATGAGGGTGATCGGTGCGTTGGTGGCGACATATCGGAACCCATCCTCGAGCACCGCATCGGTTCCGGCCGGGATCTCCACCGTCGCGATCTCGACCGAGGGGATCTCAGTGATGTCCCATAGGCCGGCGGCCGATGGGATGGTGAGGCCGTCGCCGAAGTCGTCCTCCACACCGAGCGCGTCGATGGTGGTCTCGGCGTCGACGGTGAAGTCGAAGCCGACCACCCATGGGCCGTCGAACCGGTTGGTGAGGGTGGTGTCGGGGTCAGGCTGGACGAGCCCGGCCTCGATGGTTTGGAGGCTGGTTCCCAGGACCCAGATCGTGGCGAGGGTGCGGAGCACCTTTGCTGCTACGTTTGGCAAGTGGGCTGGTGAGATGGGCATGGTATCTGGCAGCTGTGGGGGGGCACCTGAACTCGATCCCCATTTTAATGAGGGGGCTCTCGTTAGGATCTCCCGACTTCTGGTGAGGCGGTCTCTGGTTCGTCCGCCTTCGTGATCGGGAGCCCCCCCTGTTTGGGGGGCTCCTGGTAAGGACGCCTATCTGCGCCTACGGCGGCGGGTGGCTGCCGCGAGTAGTCCGAGGCCGAGGAGCGTCCCGGTCGAAGCCTCGGGGATGAGGGTATATTCGACGTTGGCGTTGACCCAGCGCAGGGGGTCTCCACCGGCTGGGCTGGCTGGGAAGACGTCTCCACCGCCGAAGAAGTCATCGACGGCCGTCGCATCGCCGCTGATGGTGACCGCATCGGTTCCCCCGCCGCCGGTGAAGTCTGTGTCCCACGAGGGCTGTTGTACGTTGTTCACGATGTAGATCCCGAGTCTATAGTTCGTGTTCGCGCTCAACGTCACTGACGAACCCAGGCTGGCGTAGCGGAAATCGCCATCCAGGGAGCCGGCCAGCCCGGCGGGGACGGTCGCTGAGGCTACAACGACCCCGGCAGTGTTGTAGATGGTAACCTTGGTGGCGAGGCCGAGCCCGTCCAGGTCTTTGTCGAAGGCCCCCAGGGAAGTCACGATGAGGTCGGTCGCGCCAACCATGAACTCCGTCCCATACGTGATGTTGCCGTTGGTGCGGATCTGTGCGTTCTGCGGGCTGTTGGGAGGGGCGACGGAGGTGAAGAGGAAGGCCGCTTCTGCCGAGAGCAGGGAGGTGGCTAGGAACGAGAGGGTGAGGACTGGATTCAATATCGCTTTCATGTGTTGTGGTGTTGTGGTGTTGTAGTGCAGTGGAGGAGTCGCGGGTTTAGTGAGTCGCCGGATCCTTGGGGTGGGTCAGCGCGTAGATTTCCGTTTCGGAGAGGGCGGAGGGGAAAATGTAGAGCTCGTCGATCTGCCCGCTGAACGCCTCGGGCGCGCCTCTCGGGGGGGCGCCGAGCACGACGGGCGAATCGCCCGGGCCGCCAGTGAGGGTGTTCACCGGAACCGGACTCGCGGTCCATTCGTGGTAACTGAGAGGCTCAGGGATGCCGTCGATGTAGAAACTGACCTCCGGCCTCCCCGATGGGCCGCTGCCCCCACGGTAGGACGCGGCGATGTGGTGCCACTGGCCGTCGTCGATGTCTTTCGTGGTGGTGAGCCAGCAGTGTCCGAGCACGAGCATGACCCTCGAGGCATCGGTTGGGGTCGCCGTGTTGTCCGCGGAGTAGGTATTGTTGGTGACGCGGAAGCTCCACTGGCCGTTGATCCTGTTGCTGTTCCAGTTGCCCCATCCAACCACTTGGGCGTCTCGAAATCCCCCACGGGGTACCTTGATCCAGAAGGCGACAGTGCGGGCTTTCCCCCCAGCGACGCCCTCCCACGCGGTCACGATCTCCCGTTCCCTGCTGCCGATTGCCAAGGCCTTGCCGACTCTCCCCTCGACCAGCGAAGTCCCGCTCTCTCTAGAGATGGGGGTGGGGGGCAGTTGGCCCGCCGAAAGATGGGTGCCCGTCACAGGCAGCCCACCGCCCTGAAGCTGGTCGAACGACCAGTAGAGATGGCTAGGTAGGGCTGGCGTGCTCGGTAGCTCAGTGAGGAAAGCGTCGCTCGAGAAAGCGATCTCCTCCCAGCCGCCGTCGGGCAGGGCGCGGCGGGACTGGTAGGCGGTGAGGGTCAGATCGTGCCCGTCGCCGCGGTGGTTGACGATCTCCACCGCCCCCTGCATGACGTGGACGAGGTCCGGTGATTCCGGGCGGCTGACGATGCCGAACTCGGTGCCGAGGTCGGTGAGCAGGAACTCGGGGGTGTCGACCTTGAAGCCCCTGGCGTTCTCAGGGACCTGGAACCAGACGTTGCCGTGGCGGAGGGCGACGAGGTCCCTCTCGCGCAAGGTGAGGTCGGCGGGGGCGCGGACGATGCCCTCGACCCCAGACGCGAAACGGAGTTGGAGCGTGCCGTGGGCGAGCTGGAGGCGGGATCCGACCTCGAAGACGTTCCCTTCGGGTGGCGTCTCCCCAGCCGGGGTCGCGTGGGTGAGGGTGAATTGGGTCTGCGGGGCAACCTGGAAACGGGCGGTTGGCGCGTCCGGCAAGACGGTGAAGATCGAGACGATGCCGGCGGCGGCGATCGCCGCCGCGGCGCCAAAGGCCGCGATCCGTGCGGAGCGGCGTTTTTGGCGGGCGACGATCCGGTCCATCGGGACGACCTCGCCCGGGGCTGCCGGGTGTTCACCGCGTTGCTCGAGCAGGTTGTGGACATCGACGATGTCCAGGTAGAGGAGCCGCGCGGACTCGTCGCCGATGAGGATCTCTTCTAGCGCGAGCCGCTCCTCCGGTGTGACGCAGCCCTCCACGAGGCGTTGGAGGCGGTCTGCCAGCGGGGGTGGGTTCACGACAACCTCCCTTCGATGGCGATGCGGCTACTGATGCACCGGCGGAGCCTCTCGCGGATGCGGAACAGCGCGACGCGCAGGGTCGAGGCCGGGCGGGCGGTGGTGGCGGCGAGGGTGTTGAGGTTGTCGTCCTTGCTATAGCGGGCCTCGATGATGGCCCGTTCGGACTGGTCGAGTTTGCCGAGGCAATGTTGGAGGGCGATCTCCTTCTTCGAGAGGTCGCCGGCCTCCCGCTGGTACCAAGTTTCGGCGATGAGGTTGGTCAGCTTCTCGTTGACCCCAGGCGAGCGGTCGCGCTTGGCCTTGCGGAGATGTGCCAACACGGCGTTCTTGGCGATGGCGAACACCCAGGCGCGGAAGTTGGTGCCGACCTCGAACGAGTCCATCTTCTCCCAGATGACCACGTTGGTGTCCTGCAGCACGTCCTCGACGTCGGGCGAACCCGGCATCATGGAGATGATGAAGCCCCGCAGCGCCGACTGGTGTCGGGTCAGCAGCTTGACGAAGGCGTGCGTTTCTTTCGACTGCAGGTTCATGCCTGATGGTCAATGAAATCGGCTCCCCGAAACGTTTCAGAAAAATGTATCGCATTTTAGATTGCTCCCCAACCCCTGAGAAAACCTAGCTTCTAGACCGTTCCCGATGGATTCATACCCCTTTCCTGATTAGGAGGTTGTGCCCCGGGGGTATCCGGATCGCTCGCAAGCGAGCTTCCTACAGGGGCGGCTCCATCTGTAGGGAGCCCGCTTGTGAGCGATAGGGGGGACGTGCCCCACTCCTCCTACGGGACGAGCGTCATCCTGAGCCTGACGAAGAAGCGGCTCTGTGGCAGGGCGGAGCGGGTGGCCTGGAATCTCATCCGCTGGCCGCCCGTTCCGAGGTATTCCGGCGCCAGAGGGGTGAACACCGCCGAGCCGTCGGTCCAGGTGGACAGGTCGGTGGAGATCATGATTTGGGGCGTGACGTCGTCGGCGGCGAGGTCGCGGACGAACTCGAAAGTCGCGGTGGTGTCGGTGAGGCTCAGGGTCGGCTCGCCGCCGTCGGCCAGGCCGTGGTCGATCAGGTCGGAGACGCCGTTGCGGTCGAGGTCGGCGTTCGGGTCGCCGGAGAAGGCGACCGCATCGGCCGCGCCGGGTGCGCCGCCCGGCAGCGCGCTGGGGCGCCAGCTGGCGGCGAGGTCGGGGTCGGGGTTCGCGGTGGGGTTGACCAGGACCAGGCTCGGCCCGAGGCCGTCGGCGACCTCCGGCCAGGGCGCCTTGTCGTTGTAGGTGAACTCCTTGATCGTGCTGTTGGTGGCGTCGTCGAGTTTGATCCTCTCGCCGTCGTTGTTCAGGTTGGTGAGGTTGGCGAACTCGCCGGCGACGGGCAGGCCGGTGCCGTAGGCGGCCTCGAAGGCGGTCTGGTTGCGCACCACCAGCACCCGATCTCCTGGTGCCAGGGAGGTGACCGCGGAGCCGGTGAAGTCGAAGTCGACCCCCGAGGAGAATCTGACGCCGGTCAGGTCGAGGGTGGTCGAACTGCTGATGTTGAGCAACTCGATGAACTCCGCCCCGGGGTCGCCGGAGGGGTGGTACATGAACTCGGAGACGACGAGGTGGAGCTGGGCGTCGGAGGGGGCGGCGGGGCTGGTGGTCTGGGCGACGATCGTCCCGGCGGCGTTG
>JANQMB010000366.1 GCA_028280355.1 Verrucomicrobiales bacterium | reverse complement strand
CCGTCGGCATCGGCGGCGCCGAGGATGCCGGGGATTTCGGCGGCGAGGGCTATAGCGACGCCGGCGCCAACACCTTGGGGCATATCGCCGCTGCGTGTGCCCGGGGCGACTGCGACGGGCGCGGCCGGCGGGGCGCGCTGCACATCCCGAACCTGGATCGGCTCGGGATCGGGGCGGCCTGCCAGATGAGCTCCGGCGCCCGGCCGGAGGGGGTGGGGAGCACGGGCGCCCCCGACGGCGCCTCCGCGTGGGCCAGGGAGATCAGCTCGGGGAAGGACACCCCGAGCGGGCACTGGGAGCTGGCCGGGGTGCCCGTGCTCTTCGAGTGGTCGTACTTCCCAGACGTCGAGGGCTGTTTCCCCGACCAATTGTTAGAGGCCATCGCCTCCCGCAGCGGTGTGTGCGGGGGCCTGGGCAACCGCCACGCCTCGGGGACCGAGATCATCGCGCAGCTCGGCGGCGAGCACCTGCGGACGGGGGAGCCGATCTACTACACTTCCGCCGACAGCGTCTTCCAGGTGGCCTGCCACGAGGGGAGTTTCGGGCTCGGGCGGCTCTACGAGCTCTGCGAGGCGGTCCGCGCTGTGCTCGACGAGAGCGAGTTGCGGGTCGGCAGGGTGATCGCGCGGCCGTTCGTCGGCTCCGTTGCGGACGGGTTCGAGCGCACCGGGAACCGCCGCGACTACTCTGTCCCGCCGCCGGCCGAGACCGTGCTGCAGAAGCTGCTCGACGCCGGCAGCGAGGTGGTCGGGATCGGCAAGATCGGCGACATCTACGCCGGTGTCGGGATCGGCGAGGAGCGTCGCGCCAGCGGCCACGGGGCGCTCTGGGCCGAGACCCTATCGGCCCTGGAGCGCCTCGGCGACCGCGGCATGTTGATGACCAACTTCGTCGACTTCGACGCGCTCTACGGCCACCGCCGCGACGTGCCGGGGTACGCCGCGGCCTTGGAGGCGTTCGACGCCGCCCTCCCGGAACTGTACCGCAGGCTCGGCTCCGGCGACCTCCTGATCATCACCGCCGACCATGGCAACGACCCGACCTGGCCCGGCACCGACCACACCCGAGAGAACGTCCCGGTGTTGCTGCGCGGCGCCGGCGTCGCCGCGGGGGCGAGCTACGGGGACAGGCGGACCTTCGCCGACGTCGGCCAAACCATCGCTCGCTTTTTCTCCCTTCCCGAGATGGAATACGGGACGCCCATCCTCCCCTGACACCGACACCGCCCACCCATGCCGACGCCGACACCCCATATCGAGGCCGCCCCCGGCGACTTCGCCACCGCGGTCCTCATGCCCGGCGACCCCCTGCGCGCGGAACACATCGCGGGCTCCCACCTCGAGGGCGCGCGCCAGGTCAACGGGGTGCGCGGGATGTTGGGCTTCACCGGCGAATACCGCGGGCGGCCGGTCTCGGTGATGGGGAGCGGGATGGGGATCCCGTCGGTCTCGATCTACGCCAAGGAGCTGTTCACCGAATACGGTGTCGAGAGCATCATCCGGGTCGGCAGCTGCGGGGCGGTGGGGCGGGAGGCCAAGCTGCGCGACGTGCTGATCGGCACGGGGGCGTGCACGGACTCCGGGGTCAACCGGTCGCGCTTCGGGGGATACGACTTCGCGGCGATCGCCGATTTCGAGCTGGCTAGCAACGCGGTGGCCGCCGCCGCTGCGCTCGGCGTCCCGGTCCGCACCGGCAACCTCTTCTCCGCCGACCTCTTCTACCCGCCGGACGACCGGGTCTTCGAGCTGATGGAGAGGATGGGGGTGCACGGGGTCGAGATGGAGGCCGCGGGGCTCTACGGCTGTGCCGCCGAGTGCGGGGGGCGGGCGCTGGCGATCTGCACGGTGTCCGACCAGATCCGGACCGGCGAGACGACGACCTCCGAGGAGCGGCAGGGCTCGTTCGACGATATGGTGCGGGTGGCGCTGGAGTCTCTGCTCCTCGGTGGTTGAGCCCGCTGTTACGATGACCAAAGAAGACCTCCTCAAGGCCGCCGCCCGCGCCCGCGCGGCGGCCTACGCGCCGTACTCCGGATACCTTGTCGGCGCGGCATTGCTAGCGAAAGACGGGGGGGTATACGTGGGCTGCAACGTCGAGAACGCGTCTTACGGCCTGACGATCTGCGCCGAGCGGGCCGCGGTCTTCGCCGCGGTGGCCGCCGGGCGGCGGGAGTTCTCGATGCTGGCGCTCAGCCTCGGCGGCGGCGGTGCGCCCTGCGGGGCGTGCCGGCAGGTGCTCAGCGAGTTCGCGCCGGAGCTGCCGGTCGTGGTCGGGGACGGTGACGGGGCGCCGTTCCGCGAGTTCGCCCTCAATCAGCTGTTGCCCGAGGCGTTCGGGCCGGGGAACCTCTGAACCGTGAGAAGACGCCCGGTGGAGCCGACATGCCGACAGCGATGAACGACGTGATAGGGGAGGGGGGGCAGGCGCCCGGGGGGGGCGGTCTGAACAACCAGGTGCTGCTGGTCGACGACAACCCGACCAACCTGCAGGTGCTCTACCAGGCGCTGGAAGAGCAGGGTTACGAGCTGCTGATCGCCCTGAGCGGGGAGGAGGCGCTGGAGATCGCGTCGGCGGCCCTGCCCTCGCTCATCCTGCTCGACATCAACATGCCCGGCATGGACGGCTTCGAGACCTGCCGGCGGCTCAAGGCGGACGAGGTGACCCGCGACATCGTGGTCATCTTCCTCTCGGCGCGCGACGCGGTGGAGGACAAGATCGAGGGGTTGAGGCTGGGCGCCGTCGACTACGTCAGCAAGCCGTTCCAGTTCGAGGAGGTCGTCGCCCGCGTCAACACGCAGCTCGAGCTGCGGCGCGCCCGCGTCGAGCTGCAGCGCATGCACGAGAAGGCGGACTCGCTGCTGCTCAACATCCTGCCGGGTTCGATCGCCGACCGCCTGAAGGAGAACGAGCGCAACATCGTCGACGCCATCCCGGAGGCCACCATCCTGTTCTGCGACCTGGTCGGTTTCACCCCGCTGGCGGCCGGGCTCGAGCCCGGGGAGGTGGTCGGCCTGCTGAACTCGATCTTCTCGGAGATGGACACGCTCGCGGAGAGGTACCGCCTGGAGAAGATCAAGACGATTGGCGACGCCTACATGCTCGCGGGCGGGGTCCCGGACCCGATGCCGGACCACGCGCGCGCGGTGGCGGATTTCGCCCTCGACGTCATCGCCCTGGTGCCCTCGATGGCGGCCTCGGCCGGCCAGGCCGTGGACCTGCGGATCGGCCTGCACAGCGGCCCGGTGGTGGCCGGGGTCATCGGCGAGAAGAAGTTCGCCTACGACCTCTGGGGGGATACGGTGAACACCGCGAGCAGGATGGAGTCGAGCAGCGAGAACGGCAAGATCCACGTCAGCGGCGCGTCGAAGGAGCTGCTGGGCGAGCGCTACCTCTTCGAGTCGCGCGGCCTGCTGCCGATCAAGGGGAAGGGGGAGATGGAGACCTTCTACCTCACCGGGCGGGCGACATGAAACTGCCGATCCGCCGCAAAGTGATCCTGTTCGTCGGGCTGCCGACGCTGGCGATCTACGTCGGCCTCATGGTCTGGGTGTTAGGCTATTCGAAGCGGCAGGCGACGCGGATCCACGAGGACGACATGGAGGACCGCGCCGCGATGGCCGCGGCCCGCTTCGACGACTACATCTCGAAGGCGGCGCGCGTCGCCGACACCACGGCGCTGTTCCTGTCGCGGATGGGCGACCTCGACGAGGGGCAGATCTACGGCCTGCTGCGCGACAACGTCCGCCGCAGCGGGCGCATCTACGGGGCGGCGGTGGCCTTCGAGCCGGGGGAGTTCAGGGACGACGACTCCCTGTTCGCCCCATACGCCTTCAAGGGGGGCGACCCCGGGGCCGGGGAGGAGCTGGTCAAGACCATGAACATCTCGCGCGAGGTCTACGACTGGTATGGCGACGAGCGGTGGGAGTGGTGGCATGCCGCGAAGCGCGCCGGCCACGGCATCTGGACCGAGGCCTACTTCGACGAGGGCGCTGGCGATATCCTGATGACGACCTATTCGGTCCCGTTCTACGACTCCGCCGAGGGGGAGGGGGCGTCGCGTTTCCGGGGCGTCGCGACCGCGGACATCGACCTGGACAGCCTGCACGACGCCATCGGGACGGACATCGTCGGGGACCACCAGTTCCACGTCCTGGCGCGCGACGGCCACTTCGTGTTCTCCACGCTTGGGCAGGAGATGTTCGGCAAGTGCGTGTTCGAGCTGTTGGAGGAGGGCGGGGAGGGGGCGCTGGTGCCGCGTGTCCGGAGGATGTTGGAGTCGGGGGAGGGGGAGGCGACGATCTCCGGCCTCTTCGGGGAGGACG
>JANQMB010000224.1 GCA_028280355.1 Verrucomicrobiales bacterium | reverse complement strand
TGCAAAGCGCTGCGCCGAGCTTGCGGGAGGCGGAGTCTCATAGTTTTGCGTCCGGCATTGCTTCGGTTGCTGAGTGCTCGCCCGTGGCGTCGATCAAGGAAACGTTGGTCGCGGCGAAGAGCGCCCCGGTGTCCGAAGCCGAGAGCGCGAGGCCGGAGAGTGGCGTCACGCCGGCTCACGACGAACTTGCATCGAGACGAGTCGGCGTGGCCTCTCGATTCACGACGCCACCGGACACGCGGGTCGAGACCATTCCGCCGTTCTCTATGCGTGATCGATATGCGCACCCAGCCGATCCCCATGTTGAAGGTCGAGAAGGCCTCGTCGGTATCGACGTGGGCCAGGACCTTGCCGACCGCCCCGAGCTCCCAGCGCGGCACGGCCAGGTCGGCGCCGCGCCCGCCGAGCACGCGCTCGAGGTTCTCGGGCAGCCCGCCGCCGGTGATGTGGGCCATCGCCTTGGCCTTGACCCCGGCCTCGCGCAGGCCGCGCACCACGTCGTGGTAGAGGCGGGTCGGCGCCAGCAGCGAGCGCACGTCGTCGTCCGTAAACTCGTCGGGGAAGGAGGCGAGGATCTTGCGAACCAGGCTCCACCCGTTGGCGTGGATGCCGTCGGAGGGGTAACCGACGAGCAGGTCGCCACCGGCGACGGAACCGGGGTCGACCACGTCGGATTTCTCCGCCGCGCCGATGCCGAAGCCGGATAGCTCGATCATCTCCTCGCCGACCAGGTCGGGCATCTCCGCGGTCTCGCCGCCGGCCAGGATGCAGTCGCAGGCCTCACACCATTCGACGATCCCGGCGATGACGCGGGAGATCTTCGCCTTGTCGAGCTTGCCGACGCCGATGTAGTCGAGGAAGAGGATCGGGTCGGCGCCGGTGGTGAGGATGTCGTTGATCGACATCGCCACCAGGTCTTTGCCGGCGGTCTCGAGCAGGTCGTGCTGCAGCAGCAGTTCGAGCTTGGTGCCCACCCCGTCGCAACCCGTGAAGATAACGGGCTCCTTGTAGGAGCTGAGGTCGAAACCCGCGGCGAACAGCCCGAAGGCGCCGAACAGTTTGCGGTTCTTCTCCGTCCGCGCGCGCAGTTCACCGATGTCCCCGACCAGCTCCGCGGCCGCGTGGATATCGACGCCGGCTTCTTTGTAGGTGATCTGGTCGGGCATGGTGTCGGGGGGCGGCCTAGGCGGCGATGGTGTCGTGGATGGACTTGAACATGTAGTAACCCATGCCCCACTCGCCGTCCGGGGATTCCCAGTCGGGGTCGTAGTGGTGCGACTTCCAGAGGAAGCGCTCCGGGTGCGGCATGAGGCCGAGGACGCGCCCGGTGCTGTCGGACAGGCCGGCGATCGCACAGGAGGAACCGTTGACGTCAGAGCCGTAGGTCAAGGCGACGAGCCCCTCGGCGAGGTAGCGGTCGGGCGCGTCGCCGGGCGCCACGAAACGCCCCTCGGCGTGCGCGATCGGCAGCTCGAAGGTGTCTGGCAGGCCGCCCAGAAAGGGGTTGTCGACGCCGCGTTTCTCCAGCTCGACCCAGCGGCAGATGAAGCGGCCGGAGGTGTTGTGGATCAGGCTGCCATCCGGCAGGAGGCCGAGCTTGGTGAGGATCTGGAAACCGTTGCAGATGCCGAGCAGGTATCCGCCGCGGTCGCGGAACGCGGTGAGGGCATCGCCGAGTTTCCGCTCGGTCTCGAGCTGCGCCAGCCGGCCGGCCATCACGTAGTCGCCGTAGCTGAAGCCGCCGCTGAGCACGACGAGCTGCGCCCTCTCGAGCTGCGCCTCGTCGATGCGGGTGATCGGCACCACCTCAGCGCTGAAACCCGCCGCCTCCAACGCCCGTGCGGTCTCGGCGTCACAGTTCGTCCCGGGGAACTTTAGTAATAGGGCGTGAGGCTGGTTTTCCATCGGTCTTTGAGGGCGGCGAGGTCGGCGTCGACAACCGCCGAACCGCCAGAGGTCATGCGCAGCTTCGCGTGGCCTGCATCGGTGGCTCCGACCACGGCGAAGGCGGAGCCGGAGAAGATTTCGGCCAGGGCGTCGGCGGCGTCCGCGGGCGCCTCGATGAGGATGCGTGAGGGGGTCTCGGCAAACAGGCGCTCGACGACGCCCGGCCCGCCAGCCGCCGGCAGCTTGTCCAGGTCGATCTCCATCCCCGCCCGCAGCGAGAAGCCCATCTCTGCGGCGGCGACCGCCAGCCCGCCTTCGGAGAGGTCGTGCGCGGAGAGGACCAGCCCCTCGCCCACCGCCTTATGATATTTCTCATACGAGGCCAGGGCGGCGGCGAGGTCTGTCTCGGGGACCTTGCGCCCGCCGAGCGACTTCCGCCGCGCGTAGACGCTACCGCCCATGTCGGCCCCGCTGGAGCCGATGACCGCCAGCAGGTTCCCGCCGCCGCGCAGCGAAGACCCGGTGACGTGGCCGGCGTCCGGGACGACTCCCATGCCGCTGATGAGGCAGGTGACGGGGATCGACACCGGCCCCTCGTCGGTCTCGAAGTAGTTGTAGAAGGAGTCCTTGCCCGAGACGAAGGGGGCCGAGAACGCGTCGGCCGCCTCGGCGATGCCCTTGCAGGTCTCGACCAGCATCCCGAGTTCGCGCGGGTCCTCAGGGTTGCCGACACAGAAATTGTCCAGCAGGGCGATGCGCTCGGGGTCGGCACCCGCCACCACCAGCGCCCGTACGCACTCGTCGACCGTGGCCCGCCCCATCGCGTAGGGGTCGGTCTTGCCCCATTCCGGCAGGAGCGACAGCCCCATCGCCATGAGCCTCTCACTGCCATCGACCCGCACCACCGCGGCGTCCTGCGGGGCGTCGCCGGTGGCGCCGGCCAGAGGTTTGAGGACGGTGTTGCCCTGCACCTCGTGGTCGTACTCGCGGATCACCGGTTCGCGGGAGCCGACTGCGAAATCGGCAAGCAGGTCGGCGAGGTCGGAGCCCGGGTCGTCGGACTCCAGCGGGGCCGCGTCGGCGACCGGAGCGGCGACATTGAACTCGGACTTCAACCGGCGGACCGGGGCGTCGTGCAGGCGCGAGTTGTCCAGCTCGCAGACCAGCTGCCCGTCGTGCCAGACTTTGAGGATGCCGGAGTCGTCCGACTCGCCAAGCTCGGTCAGCTCGGTCTCGTAGGTCTCGGCCAGCTCGCGCAGCTCGGGCAGCGAGGCCTCCTCCACCGCCAGGACCATACGCTCCTGGCTCTCGCTGAGGAAGATCTCCCAGCTGGTCATGCCCGGCTCCTTCAGCGGGGCGCGCTCGAGGTAGAGGTTGCCCCCCACCTCGCTGAGCATCTCGCCGGCCGCGCTGGAGAAGCCGCCGGCCCCGCAGTCGGTGATGAAGACGACCAGCCCGCGCCCGCGCGCCTCGAGCACGAAGTCGGCCACCTTCTTCTCCTCGATCGGGTTGCCGATCTGCACCGCCTGCTGGTCGGACTCGTGGCTCTCGGTGTCGAGCGCCATCGACGAGAAGGTCGCGCCCTTGAGCCCGTCGCGGCCGGTGCGCCCGCCGACGGCGATCACCTTCAGGTCGCCGCGCATCTCCTTGTCGATATCGCCGGTCGGGATCACCCCGGCGGTGCCGCAGAAGACGAGCGGGTTGTAGATGTAGGCGGGGTCGAACTGGATGGCACCGGCCACCGTGGGGATGCCCATGCGGTTGCCGTAGTCGCGCACCCCGCGCACCACCCCGCGCATGATGCCCAGGGGGTGGATGACATCGTCCGCCTTGATGTCGGCGGCGTCGGTGTCGGGCGAGCCGAAGCAGAAGATGTCGCAGCTGGCGACCGGCTTGGCGCCCTTTCCGGCGCCCAGGATGTCCCGGATGACGCCGCCGAGGCCGGTGTTGGCGCCGGCGTAGGGCTCGATGGCGGAGGGGTGGTTGTGGGTCTCGAGCTTGAGGCAGATCGCCCTCTCCTCGTCCAGCTTCACGAAGCCGGCGTTGTCGACGAAGCAGCCGAGCACGAAGCCCGGCTTGCGCTCCATGATCCTCTCCGTGGTGGCCTTGATGTAGGTCTTGAACAGGCTCTCGACCACCTCCTCGCCGCCCGAGCCGGAGTGCTCGATGCGGGCGCCGAAGATGCGGTGCTTGCAGTGCTCGCTCCAGGTCTGGGCGATACACTCGAGCTCCACGTCGGTGGGCTCGCGCCGCCCCTCGGCGAAGTAGAGCTGGATCTCCAGCATGTCCTCGGCCGACAGCGAGAGTTTCATCGCCTCGCTCAGGGCGGCGAGCCCGTCGGGGTCGAGGTCTCGGATGGGGATCTCGCGATGTTTCATCGTCGGCGGGTCAGGCGGCGCCAGTGGTCCTGGCGGGGGTGACATCCCAGACGTGGATGGCGGGGTTGCAGACATCGCGGATGAAGCGGCCGGGCTCCAGGCCGCCGTCGGCGAAGAGGTAGATCCGCTGGATGAGTTTCAGCGAGGCGATCTCGATCGACTTGTTCCTCGCCCCGCGGTAGCTGGCCAAGATGGCCTCGCGCTCCAGGTCGAGGGCGCCCGGCTTCATACCGTAGTCGAGGTAGAAGGTGTATCCCCCCAGCGCCGGACTGCCACCGAAGTGGACCTCCTCGGCGAAGGCGTCGACCAACACCCTGCGCACGAAGGCCTCCGCGTCCGCCTCCGCCCCTTCGTACTCGAGCTGGTAGACGCGGGTGCGGCGGAATTCGGCCGGGGCGTCGAGGGGCGCGTAGACGAGCTCCTTGGCGTCGCCCCTGGTGTCGAAGTTGCCGGTGACTTCGGCGGTGAGAGTTGCCATCCGATTGTCGATCAGTCGATGCCGTTGATCTCCTTGAGCGCCCCGCGATGCCCGGCGGCGGTGTAGAAAGCCACCTCGCGGCGGCCGCAATCGGCCAGGGCGGCGGCCACGTCGTCCCCCTCCCCCCGGCCGAGGGCGCTGTCCTTGATGAGGTTCATCTTATCGACCTGAACCGCGAGGAACTCGGGGTCGACCTCCGGGTCGGCGGGGGCGTCCCCGGCCTCTTGGGCGGCGCGCAGGATATCGACGAAAGCCGTCCCCATCGCGCGCGCCTGCCTCTTCGCCCCGCGCACGGCGTCCAGCCAGCCGCCGTGCGCGATCCTGTAATAGTCGCGCATGGCCTGCTTGTTGTAGTGGATGACGATCTTGTCTCCGCCGTCCTCGAGAACCGAGGTGGCGCGGATGGAGTCGGTGTCGATGGTGTCCACGAAGACCAGGTCGTCGCCGTCGCGGGCGAACTCCCATTTCAGGTCCCAGAGCTGCAGCCCCATTTTCTCGACCATCACCCGCACGGCCCAGCCGCCGAGCACGGCCAGCTTGCCCATCTCGGCGAAGGTCTCCGCGTCGAGACCCGACATGTTGAGCGCCTCCTGCTTGCTGACGGCGCGGTCCTCGGGCTCGTATTTGCTGGTGAAGTCGACGATCGGCGTCGCCAGGTACTCCCAGGCGTGGAGCGGCCCGTCGGCGCCGAGCTCGGCCTCGAAGGCGCGCTTGTCGACATCGGAGAGCTTCAGGTACTTCCGGAACACGGAGGAGCCGCTGGTGATCCCGAAGCGCACGATGCACTCCAGCGGCACCACGTTGCGGTCGAGATCCTTGAAGCCGCTGTAGTCGTAGACGCCGTGCTTGAAGAAGCGTGCGGCCGGCGGCCTCTCGATCCGGTAGCGGCGGACGATGTTGTAGGCGCTCTCGTTGGCCGGCAGCCCCTGGTGGGCGACCTCGCCAGTCTGCGCATCGACCATCCCGCAATGGTGGGTCACCGCACCCTCCGCCACCAGCTTGTCGATGGCCCCTTCAAGTAAGGCCTCGCGAACCGAGGGGTCGAGCCCCTCCGCGCTGGCGATGGCGCCCTTGACCTCGTACCAGGTCTGCGGCTTGCCGAGGTTGGTGTAGAGGACGTGGCGGAACACCGACCGTGCCACGTCGCTGCCATCGATGGCGAAGATCGTCCCGACGTCGAACACCGACCCGCCCTTGCTGGTCTCGGTGACCATATAGTCGGGCTCGCCGGGGATCGCGTAGAGTCGCTGGACGGAGCCCTCGTAGAAAGGCTCGCGTAGGGCATCTGGGGGAACTTGACGGATGGGTCCTAGGGTCTTAGCCGTCTCGGCGGTCATCGGGTCTGATGACGCGAGATTTAGCCCCGCTCCCAGAGATGTCACGTAAAAATCCTCGCCCCCGGTTTTATTAAAAAAACCTTTCCCTCCCCTCCCCGGCCACCCAGTGGATTTCTACAAGATCGCCCGCGCCATCCTGTTCCGCCTCGATGCCGAACGGGCGCACCACCTGACCCTCTCCGGCCTGCGCGCGGCGTCCAAAATCGGCGCCGACCGGCTGCTCGACCCGGGCGTCGGCCCGGACCCGGTCGAGGTGATGGGCCTGCGCTTCCCCAACCGGGTCGGCCTGGCCGCCGGCCTCGACAAGGCGGGCGACTGCATCGCCGGTTTCGGCGCGATGGGCTTCGGCTCCGTCGAGGTCGGCACGCTCACCCCCCGCCCCCAGCCCGGGAACCCGAAACCGCGCCTGTTCCGGATCCGCGAGCGGGCGGCCATCATCAACCGCATGGGCTTCAACAACCCCGGCATGGAGGCGGCGCTGGACAACATCGCGGCGTCGCGGAAGGGGTTTGAGGGAGTGTTGGGGATCAATATCGGCAAGAATAAAGACACGCCGAACGAGCGCGCGATCGACGACTACCTGACCTGTTTCCGCAAGGCCTACGCCGCCGCCGACTACATCGCCGTCAACGTCTCGTCGCCGAACACCGCCGGCCTGCGCGACCTGCAGGACCCGGCGGCGGCCGGCAACCTGCTGCGCACGCTGAAGGACGAACAGGCGGCGCTCGCCGCGGAAACCGGCAAACATGTCCCCTTCGCCGTCAAGATCGCCCCCGACATGGACGACGTTCAGCTGCGCGAGCTCGGCGCCCTCTTCGGCGAACTGGAGATGGACGCCGTCATCGCCACCAACACGACGATCGCCCGCGACGCGGTCGAGGGCCTGCCCCACGCCGGGGAGCCCGGCGGCCTGAGCGGCGCCCCCCTGGCGGGCCGCAGCACGGAGGTGATCGCCGCCTTGCGCGGGGCATTGCCGGCCGGCGTGCCGATCATCGGCGTCGGCGGCATCGCCTGCGCCGCCGACGCGCAGGCCAAGATCGATGCCGGCGCGACCCTGGTGCAGGTCTACACCGGCCTCATCTACCGCGGCCCGGCCCTGGTGCGGGAGCTGCTCGCGGCGCGGCTCGGCTAGGGGCCCGCCGCGGCCGCCCCGGGAGGCGCCGGCCTGTTCCGGTTACGAACGCCGACCCGGATTGTAATTGTTGGAAGAGCCCGGGGCCGGTAAAGGTCATGCCTCGCCGGAACCCCATAGCAACGACCCCAAGTGAACACGATCCTCTGCAACCAATGTGGTGCGACCATCCCCTTGCGCACCACCGGGACCGAAGACGAAACCGCCC
>JANQMB010000212.1 GCA_028280355.1 Verrucomicrobiales bacterium | reverse complement strand
TTCTGCTTGGCCTGGGAGATGATGGTGTCGATGGCGATGGTGGTCTTGCCGGTCTGGCGGTCGCCGATGATCAGCTCGCGCTGGCCGCGGCCGATCGGGATCATGGCGTCGATGGCCTGGATGCCGGTCTGCAGGGGCTGGCTCACCGACTGGCGCGGGATGATGCCCGGGGCGATCTTCTCCACCGGGTAGCTGGCCGTCGAGGCGATCTCGCCCTTGCCGTCGAGCGGTTGGCCGAGGGCGTTGACGACGCGGCCGAGCAGCTCCTTGCCGACCGGGACCTGCAGCAGCTTGCCGGTGGTCTTGACCTCGTCGCCCTCCTTGATGTCGAGCCCCTCGCCGAGCAGGATGCAGCCGACCTCGGTCTCCTCGAGGTTGAGCGCCAGGCCGTAGAGGCCGCCCGGGAACTCGATCATCTCGTTGAGCATGACGTCGCTCAGGCCCTCGACCTTGGCGACGCCGTCGCCGATCTCGCGGACCGTGCCGACGTTCGATTTGGTGACCGCCGTCTTCAGTCCGGCGATTTCGGTTTCCAGTTCCTGGAGGATGTTGCTCATGGCGTGGTTGGGATTGGAAAGTTGAAATTGGAAATTGGTGTCCTGCTAGAACTTGTCCTTGAGGGCGGTCAGGCGCGCGCGGACGCTGCCGTCCCAGACGTCGCTGCCGACCTTGACGCGCATGCCGCCGAGCAGCGCGGGCTCGACCTTGAACTCGGCGGAGAGGTCGTCGCCGTATTTCGAGCGCAGGTCGTCGAGCAGCTCGTTGCCGACCTGGGCGCCCAGCTCGACGGCGCTCTCGATCACGGCCTGGCGCTTGCCGGCCTCGAGGCGCAGCAGGCGGCCGTACTCCTGGAGGATGGCCAGGTAGCCGCGCGGCTTGCCCTCGCCGACCCGTCTGACGATGTCCTTGACGCGCTCGCGCTGCAGCTTGCCGCCCTCGTAGCTGAGGCGGAGCAGCTGGCGGGCGGCGCGGGCGGCGTCTTTGGAGACCTTCATCGTCGGGGCTCGGGGTTCGGAGATCGAAGTTCGGGATTAGAGAGAGAGTTGGGCGGCGGTCTCCTGGTTGATCTTATCCTGGTCCTCGCCGGTCAGCACCTTGCCGGTGACCTTGGAGGTGGTGTCGACCACCAGGCGGCCGAAGTCGCGCTTCAGCTCAGAGAGCATCTGGTTCTTCTCCAGCTCGCCAGCCTCGCGCGCCTTGGCGACGATCCCGGCGGCCTCGTTGGTGGCCTCGGCCCGCTTCTTCTCGGCCAGCGCCTCGGCGCTCTCGCGCGCCTCGGCGATCATCTTGTCGGCCCTGGTGTTCGCCTCGCCGACGATCTCCGCCTGCTTGGCCTCGGCGGCCTCCATGTCGGCCGCGATCTTCTTCAAGTTCTCCTCGCCCTCGGCGATGCGGTTCTTGCGATCCTCGAGGATCGCCATGATCGGCCCGAAGGCGAACTTTTTGAGGATCAGGTAGACGATGAGGAAGAGGAGGACCTGGGCGAGGAACTTGGCCCAGTGGAGGCCGAGGCTCTCGGCGATGCCCCCGCCCGCGGGCTCGCTCGCCTTGGCCAAGATGAGAAAGGGAAACGCGGTCATGAAGTCGTCGGGGAAGTTTCTCTAACTAGATCGGTTTTTCGTGGGGGCTGGCGGCTGCCGGAGGGGTCGCCCCCGGCACCCGCCTCGAGGAGCCTAGGTGCCGCCGAAGATCCCCATCGCGGCCAGGAGGCCGTAGATGGCGACCGCCTCGGCGAGCGCCATGCCGATGATGGCGATGGTAAGGATGTTACCGAACGCGCCGGGGTTGCGGCCAACGGCCTGCGCGGCGGCGAAACCGGTCAAGCCGATGCCGATGCCCGCACCCATGCCCGCCATGCCGAGGGCGAAGTTGCCGCTCTGCGTGGCGAGGAGGGTCATGAGAGTCATGAAGATGTCCATTGTTCCGATCTGGTTGGGTTGTCTTTTCTGTTTTCTTTTCGCCCGCCGCCCACGCCTTGCGCATGGTCCCGACGGGCAAAGGGTTGGTGTGGAGCCTAGTGGTCGTGCTCCTCGTCGTGGGTGGTGGAGATCTGGATGTAGACGGCGCAGAGCAGGGCGAACACGGTCGCCTGCAGCACCCCGACCAGGATCTCCAGGAAGAAGAAGGGCAGCGGCAGGAGGATGCTGCCGAGGAACGAAATCACCGGGTGCAGCCCGTCGAGG
This sequence comes from Verrucomicrobiales bacterium, assembly GCA_028280355.1. GTDB lineage: Bacteria > Verrucomicrobiota > Verrucomicrobiia > Verrucomicrobiales > DEV007 > JANQMB01. The sequence continues at coordinate 30,918 of JANQMB010000212.1, read as the reverse complement.
ATCCCCCCCATGGCGTGCAGCAGGGTCTCGCCGGCGAAGACGTTGCCGAACAGTCGCAGCGAGAGTGAGACCGGGCGGAAGGCGATGGAGATCAGCTCGATGACGCCGACGAACAGGAAGATCGGCACCAGGATCGACCCGACGAAGCCCCTCACGCCGCCCTTCGGGGCGAAGGTGTGCTTGATGAAGCCGATCACCCCGATCTCGCGGTAGGTCAGCCATGCCCAGGTGAGCATGAAGATCGCCGCGATGCCGATGGTCATGTTGAGGTCGGCGGTGGCGGGGCGCAGCAGCGGCACGAAATGTGGGGCGTGCCCGTGTTCGTCGGGTGCGGTGTCGAGCGTCAGCGGGCCGCTGAGCTGGCCGAACCCGATGGTGCCGACGCCGGGCATCAGGCCGAACCAGTTGGAGATGACGACGAAGAGGAAGATCGTGGCGAGCAGCGGGAAGGCGCGCGGGGCGACCTTCTTGCCGACGATGCCCTCGACCTGGCCGTAGAGGAACTCGATGACCAGTTCGAAGAAGTTTTGGAAGCCGACGGGCACCGGCGAAATCTTGCGGGTGGCCTTGCGCGTCGCCCAAACCATCAGCAGGACGACGATACCGGCGACCAGGACCGAGTTGGTCAGCCACTGGACGAAGGGGAGGAACGGTTCGGCCGTGATCGACACCGCCCCGAGCACGTTCATCGGGCCGAACCCGTTGGCGGTCATGGCGTCTAGCGCGGCAGGTTGCATGCGTCGTGAAGTCGTCCCCCCGAGGCCGCGGAGTCAGCGGTGTCCGAAGCTCAGGTGGGGAGACCCCAAATTCGCCAGAAATCGCCTGAAAACACGCCTCCGCGCCTCGGAAGCGCTGCCATTAAATCACCGATCATTTGATTTTCAAAGGCAATTTGTGAAATTTTTCACAAAGTCCAACGGTGCCTTGATAGCCAAGGGCTAACGCTCGGTTTAGGGCGCCGCCCCCCGGGCGGACAAGGGCGCCCCAACGCGCCCCTGAGGAGGGGCGAATCCCCACCCAAAGCAGGGCGGCCACCAGGTGGCCGCAAGGCGGTGACCTGAGCGACGAACCGGGCGCCGGCGACCTGGTTCACAGGTCTCTCTCGACCAGTCGGGTGGGTCGTTCTCCCTTCAACACAAAATGAGGCTTAGCGGTCAAAGGCATCCGACGATACCGATCCCCAGGGCGCGGGTGTGTATCGACCGGCGCCGGCGCGGCCGCCGGGGAACCGTAGACGGCGGCCACGCCGCTATGACGCAGCACCGGTGGCTCCAGCGCGGTCACCCAGCCCTTTGGCCGGTTTCCAAGGTCCGGTGATGGCCAGTGTGATTCCCGGATTCCACTGGATGTTGACAAACAAGGTCGGGTGGTTGGGTGCGAAGACGGCCCCACACAGTTCGCTGTTGTTCTTGGCGTTTCGACCGAGCGTGTAGATTTGCCCATCGGGGGTGACACCACGCAGGAACTGCTCCCCCCCGCCATCCTCACAGACCACCAGGTCGCCCCACGGCGAGACCGTGAGGTTGTCGCACATCTCGAGCACCGATGGCTCGGTCGCCTCGACGAAGAGTTCGAGGGTCCCATCGGCGGGGCGGAGGCGGAAGATCTGGCCGAGCTTCTTTGCGCCACCGTTTGTGCAGGCGATGTAGATGCCGTCGTCCCCGGCCCACATGCCCTCCGCCCGCGCGAACAAGGCTGCGCCAGCCCCGTGCCCCCGGTGCCGCATGCGGTCGTCTTTTGACTCGATGTCGTCGATTTCTATCCACTCGATCTCGATCGGCTTCCCGACCTCGATCTCCACCTTGTCCCAGTTCCGTACGCTGGCCTTGGGGCGCCCTTTGATCGCAAGCGCCATCAGCTTGCCCCCGGCCGACAGTTTCCCCGCATCGTCGGGAAGGAAACGATAGAGGAGCCCATCGCCGCGATCCTCCGACTGGTAGACCGAGCCGTCGGCCCGATCGATTGCGACCGCCTCGCCGCGAAATCGCCCCATGTCCTTGAGGGGGACCGGCTCGGCGAGCCCCGGCTCCTCCGACGCAGCGACATCAAACGCGTACCCGTGGTGGAGCATCTGCGAAGGCTTCGTCAGGACGGAGGGCTCCTCCGCAGAGATCCACGAGTTCCAGGGGGTCTGTCCTCCGGCACAGTTCCGCTCCGTACCGCTGAGGCTGAGAAACTGCCGGACCAGTGTCTTGGTCTCGGGATCGTAGACCATCGTTGTCGTCCCGCCGAGACACGGCAGATCTTCACGCACTTTGCCGTAATGGCGCCGCGGATCGATCAGCCCGAAACGCTCGTTCCCTCTGCCAAAAGCACCCAGGTCTTTCTGCGAATAGCTGAGTTCGTGGTTGCAGATGACGACGACACGCCCGTCCTCGCCGGGGAACGCCCCCATCCCGTCGGGCCCGCCGGGGCGCAGCAGACCATCGACCATCTCGTCCCCGGTTTTGGAGATGATCGAGTAAGAGAACCCCTTGGGGAGGTCGAAGATTCCATCCGGATCCGGGAGGAGTGGGCCGTAGCCCAGCGACGGTTCAGGATCGGCCGCTTGGGCGGGAACGTGGCTGCGGAGCCCCAGAAACCCGGCCGTCACAGACGCTGTTGTCGAAAGGAAATGGCGGCGAGAGAGAGTTTCCATCAGCACTATTACGCCAGAACGCAGCAAATGTGCTCAAAAAAGCGATAGGCCCGGCTCGGGCGACAACCACCAGCCTGCGCGGGCGGGCCGGACGAGGCGGTCCTGGGAGCCCGGGGGAGGGCACGCTCATGGGGGAACACCGCGCTGGTACCAGTGTCGAGATACGCTGCTCGGCTTTCCGCAGTACGGATCTCCCTCCCGCAGATGAGTATCGTCTCGGCTTGGCTATGTCCTGCGTTTGAAAAACGGCCCTAGTGACGCATCTTAGCAATAATTGCGCGGGTAGCTCAGCGGTAGAGCAACTGGTTTACACCCAGTCGGTCGGCGGTTCGATCCCGTCCCCGCGCACCACCGCCCAACCGGGCCGCATTCAGCGTTTCTCCAGCTGGTTCTCCGCCGGCTCCACGCTCGCCTTGTGCGCCTCTGCCAACGCCGTCAGGCGCTCCACCACCTCCGGGTGGTCGGCGGCCACGTTGTATTTCTCGGAAGGGTCGGTGTCCAAATGATAGAGCTCCGGCTTCTCGTGCACGGTCTTCTTTGACCCGATACCGTAGCAGCCCTCGGTGATGAAGTGGGCCTTCCAGGGCCCCTGGCGGACGGCGTAGAGCTGTTCCGAACGCCAGTAGAAGATCTCGTCGCGCGGCCCTTTCTCGGCCTTGCCGAACAATAGGGGCGAGAGGTCATAGCCGTCCATCGTCCGGTCCGCAGGCGCCTCGACCCCGGCCAGCGCACAGAAGGTCGGCAGCAGGTCCATGGTCGCGCCCAGCTCCATCTGCACCATAGGCTCCACCTTGCCCGGCCACCAGAACAAGGTCGGTTCACGCATGCCGCCCTCGAAGGTCGACCCCTTGCCCTCCCGCAGCAGGCCAGCCGAACCGCCATGGGTGGCGAAGGGCAACCAGGGACCGTTGTCGGAGGTGAACACCAGCAGCGTGTTGTCCGCGACCCCGTGCTCCTCCAGCGCCGCCATGATTTGGCCGACACCGGCATCGATCTCCTCGACCACGTCGCCGTACAGCCCGCGGCGGCTCTTGCCCCGGTGCGCCTCGCTCGCGAAGAGCGGGATGTGCGGCAGGTTGTGCGCCAGGTAGATGAAGAAGGGCTTCGCCTTGTTGGCGGCGATGAACTCGACCGCCTTCTCGGTGAAACGCCGGGTGATCGTCCGCTGGTCGGCCGGGCGCTCGACGACCTCCTTGTCGGCGATCAGCGGCACATGGTACTGGGCGATCTCCGGCATGTAATCGGGGTCCTCCAGCGCCTTGGCCTTGTAGTTCGGGAACCCCCTCTTCGCGTCCATGTCGTTCGAATAGGGGATCCCCCAGTAGCTATCGAACCCGTGCTCGGTCGGCAGGTGCTGCGGCAGATGTCCGAGGTGCCACTTGCCGATCGCGGCGGTGGCATATCCGCCGGCCTTGAGCGCTTCGGCGATCGTGACCTCGCTGGAAGGCAGCCCCCCCTTCGAGTTCGGGAACAGCACGCGGCGTTTGGCCGACATCATGCCGTTGCGTACCGGCAGGCGCCCCGTCATCAGGGCCGCACGGCTCGGGGTGCAGACGCTGGCGCCGACGTAGAAATTCGTCCACTTCTGCCCCTCGCGCGCCATGCGGTCGAGGTGCGGCGTGCGGATCGTCGGGTGCCCGAAGCAGCCGAGGTCGCCGTACCCGAGGTCGTCGCAGAACACGACCACGAAATTGGGCGACCGCTCGGCCGCCCGGGCGGCCCCTGCGACGATGCCCCAGACGACAGCTGCGGCGAGAAGGGGGAGGGCGAGAGATCGCATATCAGACATCCCCCAAGTCTTGCCTACCGACAGACGGGATCCTAGCATGAAATGCGATGCCCGCCCCCACCCTACCAGCCGCCGCCCCGATGGCGTTCGCCGCCGCCCTTTCGCTCTCCCTCACCAGTTGTCTCGACGGCGGTGACCCGGGGGGGCGACCCGGTGCCGCGGCGGTCGACCCCGGGGCGCCGCTGGCCGACCGGGTCAACGCCAGCACCCGCGCGCTGATCCCGGTAGAGCAGAAGAAAAACTGGGTGTTCGACGCCTACGTCTCGGCCGACTCCCCCGACGTCGCCTGGAGCCGGTTCTGGACCAAGCGGATCGACTTCACCGGCGTGGCCTGGGACAACCCGAGGACGCTGACCCTGATCTCGCCCCGGCACGCGCTGGTGGCGAAACATTACCAGCGGCGGGCGGGCAGCATGGTCGTCTTCCACGACCGCAGGGGCGACGAGGTGCCCCGCGCCATCGTCGGTACGGCCGAGATCGCCGCCACCGACCTGGCCGTCGTCCTGCTGCACGAGGATGTCCCGCGGGGGGTGACCAGCTACCGGGTGTTGCCGCCGTCGGACACCTATGCCGAGAGCCTGCCCGGAGCCTATGTCCTGATCACCGACAAGCAGCGCAAGGTGCACGTGCACCAGGTGCACTCGCTCGCCGGGAGGAGCATCGCTTTCACCAGGGCGGACGGCATCGGCGAGGGGTTCTACGAGGCGCTCGTCGCGGGTGACAGCGGCAACCCGGCGTTCCTGTGGCTGGGCGGAGAACCCGTCCTGATCGAGACCCACACCACCGGCGGCGCCGGCGCCGGCCCCTTCGTCAGCGCCCCGGAAAACTTCGCCGCGATCAACGAGGCGATGCGGGCGCTCAGCGAAGAGCAGGGTGCCCCCGTCTACCAGCTCCGGACCGTCGGCGCCCGGTAGAACGCCCCCCTATCCCAACCCGAGACCCAGGGTATCCCCCACCCGGGACACCGCGTCATACGTTCCGTCATGACGACGGGGAAGTTCCCCCAACACAGATCTCGCCCCCTTCCGAACGGAAAGGTCTGAAACCCTCCTGGCGATCCAAACACCGGGAAAACACCCGCCCCCCCGATCCGCCGCACCCCATTCTACAGCACACGCCCCCGGGCAACGAGCACCTGACCCGCCTCCCCATCCACGCGTTGGCGCATGGCCCACCCTTCACCCGGCAGGCTGAGCTGATCTCCCGCCGGTGGCGAGAGGGGGGGATCTACGGCTGGGAACTCCCATATCGACCGCTCCGGAACCTTCCTCAAAACATACGTATGCTCGAAGCAGCCCGCCGCATCGCCATAGGATTTCGTCGCCCTCCCCCAACCGCCTGTGGGCGCCCCCTCCCCCCCAAAGGACACGCCCCGGGGGCGATAGTCGCCCCCGAGTAGACCGGAACCACCCATCCACGATGTCGGGGGGCACGGGTCGTCATATAGACTTGCGCGGAAGCAGACCGGCGGATCCTCCGATGCCGGCCCGTCATCGATCTGGTCAAGCTCCAGACCCCCGTCTACCAACCGAAGCCCCTCATCCGTCACCTCGACGCCCCACCTCCAGCTAGAGACCGTCCACCAAGCCGACCGATCGAGCTTGGCGATAGCGGCAAACTCCACAGGCGCGTCGGGGACAGCATCCGAGTTGAGGATAAACGTCAAGATACAAGGAGCAAAAATTAGCGTCCCGATCATCTCGATCACCGACAATTGTGTAAACCTCATCCTCCCAATTCCCCGGACCGAACTACGATCCCCCAGGAGGTCGATACCCACACAAGATGTGTTTGATTAATGTTAGAATCATGCCCGCGACCCATCGTAGTCCAAAGTGGGCGAAAGACGCAGACGACAAATGTCTAATAGCCTAACAACAAATACATTATGATAATTATTGTTAACGGCATTATATATACAGTGGGGTTGCTCCTCCCTGACAAAGTTCCAATTCTTCGCAATACCGAGAATGGATTCAATGGAGGTATAATGAACTCGAGATGATCTCGAAACAGCTCAACCCAAGGCATGGCTACGAAAAGGGCATACCCAAAGGCCGACGATCCCGGTTGGTTGGAATTCATTGTTCGGGAAACCACGGACAGTGACGAGTCGGCCGGTGGGGGGATCGATGAAGAGGATACGATATCGGCGATCCGCGAGGCGTACGACAGAGGTCTCGATCCAGAGGTTCTATTGGCGAGTTTGAAGGCATCGCAAATGAGGCCTGCCCGCGCGGATGGCGGCCCGCTGCACCGGAAGATAAAGATCCTACTTGTCGACGATGAGAGGGGATATCGTGAGATGATGAAGACCTATTTCGAGCGCACCGGCCGCCACGATCTGATGCCGGTGGCGGACCCGGACCTGACGATGCAGGCCCTCGAGTCGTTCCGCCCCGATGTGGCGATTCTCGACGTGGTCATGCCGGTGACGCCGGGGCCCGAACTCGCGATCGCGATCCGGCACAGCGACCGCTGGTCCGACCTGCCGGTCATCATGTTGACCGGATTGCTGTCGGATCTGGGCCGGAAGGGTTTGGCGAAGGAGGGGCTTCTCTACCTCGCCAAAACAGTGAGCCCAAAAAACCTGATCCACTGCATCGACCGATGCGTCGATTGCCACTGAACTTGGGTATGGGGCAGGGCAGGCATGCGATATCGCATGCACTCCCCATGCGCCCTGGTACACCCTCCATCACTTGACCATCAAAGTTCGCCCGCCCATATAGGCTGCTCCCCAGCCGCCACCCCCAGTTGGCCGAACGCCTCTCTTTGCAAATGGAGGGGGACAACGACCCCTCAGCCCCCCGGGTCGCACCCGCATAGACCGCGGCCGATCCTCGTCAGGCGCTGGCTGATCCCCGATAGACGATCCCGGTTTCGCCTGAGGGTCTCTGGATCGAGATCGCTATGTAGGTACCTCCTAGCGACCTCACCAAACCGTCTCTCTATCAACTCGATCACGCACGTATAGTCATGCCCCTCGGACACACAGCACCGGAGGTCCCGGATCAAAGACGCCTCCTCAAGAGCGAGATCGTCGCACACCGGTTCCGGTGGAAACATCCCTATATCCCTGGAGCCCCCCCCACCAATCTCCCCACCACCAGCCCCACGTTGATCCTGCATCTCTAACCAAATTCCCACCGGCCACACCGGTTCGCCACTGGACAATAGTCGACACAGACCTGGCCACCGCAGAGCCTGAGGTGCAGAAATATCGACCTTGAATACCAGACTAGAAGGACCCCGGGAGTCGGGATTAGATATTTCGAAATATACGGAGCGCGGATCGGCGTTCGGGTTGTCAATATTTCATCGATACGAATGCGCTCACAGCAATATACAGGGGTCTGGCGTTCCCTAGAAGATCGTCAAGTCATCGCTAAGCCATTGACACCCTGACAAACAGTATAAGGCCATGCGGGAGCCGTGATTTTTGGATATGGACGGGGCCCCGCCCACAATCTCTAGACCATCAAAAACAGGAACCAGATCAGAGTTCCCGGAATGGATTCATATGATCATTGTCAACCAACCCTTGGTGAAATGTCAGTTGACCACAACCTCTTACGGTGGTTGCCTAAATTCTCAATCTAGGCACTCAGGGAGGAGTACATGGGAGAGGATAATCATAGAGATATAGTAGGTGACGATGTCGCTGCCGCAATCGTAGGGCATGTTATCCGCGAACTACATCGGGCTCGGCAACTTCAAAATCTGTCGATGTATCGAATCGCAAAAATGACAAGGTTACACCCGAGCACCATCAGCCTGATCGAGCGCGGGCAACGCAGCCCATCGTTGTTTGTCGTCGTAAAAATTGCACGGGCACTACATATTCCACTTGGACCTATTTTTAACCTGTATGATGACGAGAGCCTCTCGATGGAGCCGGCACCGGACCCTTCGTCAGTCTACGAACCGAGCGAGGCCGAGGCCGAGCTCGTGTAGTCCCGTTGCCGGATCGGAGGATGTGGGTTCAACAACATAGATTCCGAACAGGAGGCAGGTGGGGCGGCGATCGGCGAGATGCCGGCCGCGCCCAGCCTGCGCAAGATGAGGCGATGGAGGATGTTGAGAGGCACCCCCCCATGGGTTGCCGCTGGGCAAGAGGAGAGACACAAGGAGAGAGCCCCCCCGATCGTAAAGATCGGGGGGGCATTGCCCCACGACCCCCTCTCCGAGATTTCACATAGAGGAAAAGATATGTACCAGGATGTAGGCGACCCCGACGCCATGGCGGGGCTGGAGACGATAGGGCACCCGCAGGGATCGACGCAATATGGAGATCGGTCGGGACACGGGAACGACTGCTTGCATGGGGAGCCCGACACCTACGACTGGAAAGGAGCCTTCGGAGGCACCTACCGATACGCCGTTCTGCCGCTTCCGGTGAACATCCAGTTGGGTCAGATGGGAAACTACATCTTCGCCAGGAAGAACATCGCCCAGTTGTGGGTTGCCGTGTACATCGGTGCGGGGGATCTGGGGGAGTGCTCCGGCTCGCGCCACCCGCGGTCGGTCTATATCGAGGCATACCGAGCAACACATCTCCACTTCCGCATCAACGACGATGAATTGGATCGTGAAGCCGAGCAGGCAGATCTCCTCGCGCTACACAGCGAGGCGTTCGTGCCATCGGGGTGCAACCCGACTTCCGATCTATATATCTCCCCCCGGTTCGAGGGTGAATTGCGCCGTTTCTGAGCTGGCGTCGCACGGTTCCTATAGTGATATCGGTCGTCGGGATCCCCCCGCCGACCCCTCAGGAGGCCGACACAAACAACAGCACCGGCGCCGTCCTGCACGTCGCCCAGGGCGCGGCACACGGTCGATCCGGCCACCCGCGTGGCTGACCGGGTGGTGGCTGTGCGCCCCGCCTCTACCCATCATCGAAAGCGGGCGAGCGGCTCGCTAGCGCGGCGCAATTCCATGCTTGCAGCAGGGTCGGCGATCGACCACAATCGCCGTAGTGAACTGCCTCGCCAAAGCTGCCTCAGTCGCCGCTGCCCTGCTGCTGACGGCGGTGGCAGCGTCCGGTCTCGACGAGACGCTGCACGAGCTGACCTCTGCGGACGGCAAACCGATCAAGGTGCAGATCGTCCGGATGTCCGACAGCGAGGTGAAGATCCGCAAGGGGCGCAAGGACTACGACGTCCCGCTGAGCAAGTTCTCCAAGGAGAGCCAGGGGTACCTCAAGCAGTGGGCGAAAGCGAACGTCACCTACAGCTTCGCCGTCCGCCGGACGCCGGTGAAGCTCAGCAGCACTGGCAAATACGCGACCTACGGATACGAGGTGACCCTCGAGAGCCGCTCGGGGATGACCGCCAAGGACATCACGATCAAATACCAGATCTACAACACCGCGAGCGTCAAGAACAGGGGGGAGGTCGAGGTCTCGAAGATCCTGCCGCGCGACGATTTCTCTTTCAAAACTGTCGCCGGCTCCAACACCTACAATGGGCGCCTGATGAACGGCAGTGCCAAGGGCTCGATCGGCAACCACCTTGGCGGGCTCTGGCTCAGGGTCTACGACGCCTCCGGCCGCATGCTCTTCGAGGAGAAGAACCTGATCACCAAGGTGGACGGCGGCACCTGGGGGCGCTGAGGCGAACCCGGTCTAGCCGCCGCCGGGCACCGCGTTCTCCGACACCTTGAACAACAGGGTCGCCGCCGCCCCGATCGGGGCGTCTGCGCTGCCTATCACCGTGGTGGTGGTCTCGCCGCCCGACGCGAAATTGTCGCCGGCATCGGCACGGAAGTCGCTGCCGTCCACCGACCATAACACGATGTAGCTCTGTCTCGGGCGGGAGTTCCAGGTGAGCTGTACCCGGTTCCCCGGCAGCAGCTGGACGCCGGTGATCTCGAAGCGCGGCGCGGGGCCGAAGACTGTCTGCGGGCTGACCGAACCGTCGGCCAGGTCGGCGTCGAGGTCGTCGAGGAAGGCGACGAACCGGTTCATGCTGGTGGTGTAGTTCGGCCCGACCGTCCCGCCGCGCGCCGCGACCGCGGTCGGCGGCCGCCAGTCGGTCCCCAGGGTGGTGGCGCCGGAGGTGGCGTCGTAGTGGACAGCCAGACGTCGTCGCGCGGGTCGAGCCAGCTGCTCGCCAGGCTCGGCTTGAAATCGGAGGGGAGGTTGTTGAGGCAGCTCGTCGCCGCGGGTGTCCCGCTGGGCAGGAACTGCATGGTGGGGATGTTCCAGATGTCGGTCTGGGCGCTCGTCTAGGTGTAGGCCTGCCCCTCCATGTTCGACTGGTCGAACAGCAAGAAGATCTTCAGCGTTCCACCTTGGGCCGGGGCGATGTCGGGGATAGCGCGCAAGCTGCGATGGTGGCTGCGAGGAGAGCACGGGAGGTTACCGACAGGTGTGATCTTCAAGCCCCCACCCGCCCCAGGCGCCACGATAGCTACACGAGATGGCAAAACCGCACATCGTGGAGCTAGCGCCGTGACCCCGGTCGCTTTCCCGATACCTCTAAGAAGCCGCCCCCCCCGCCGTCACAACAGGTGATGGGTATCCGCACCGCAATCTCGACCATCGCCCTCCTCGCGCTGGTCGCGTCTGGCCTCGAGGCGAGGCCGGTCATGGTGCTCCTGGATGTCTCCAAGGAGGAGCATCTGCCATCGCGCTATGGCTACGAAGTCTCTGCCACCAAACACGACGACGAGACCGCTTTCGTGGTGTCCTTGGGGGAGGTGGCGTCGGGATCGCTGCTCGCCGCCGGGGTGTTCTTCCACACGGTAACCGGGGCCGACCCCGAGACCGCCCTCGAGATCACCGAACGCGAGGGGCGCAAGACCATCCGCTTCTCGGTGCAGACGGAGCACCTCCCCCGCTGCCACCTGCGGCTCCAGTCGGCCCCGATCCCCGGCACCGGGACACCCGAGTACAACTTTTTCGCCTACGTGTTGCGCCTGGACAACATCAGGCCGGACGAAGCCGGGTGACGCGGCGCCCCCAAGGATTCAGTCGCCGGCCTTCGTCTGGCCCTTCGGCCTCGCCGGGGGTTCCCCCAGCACGGTCAGCTTCGCGTCCAGTTCAGCTTCGCCCATCCCGGCCAACTCGACCGGCGGGTCGTGCGTCAACCTCAGCCCCCGGTAGCGGACCGTCTGCGGCGGCCCGCTGTGGATCTGCAGCGCGATCTGGCCGGACCGCTCGCCCCCGGGATCGCGGATCGCGACACAGAGCGTGCCGTTGATCGCCGTCCAGATCCGGTCGCCCACGGCGAGGATCTCATAGCGGTTCCACCCGCCCGGCTTCACCGCCCCGGCGGCGCGATCGTCCCAGTCGAGCTTCCCGCGCCCGTGCTCGTGGTAGAGCTTGCCCCAAAACCCGGCCCCGACGTCGGCCTGGTAGCCATGCGCCTGGCCATGGTCGTCCACCTTCCTGGAGCGGAATTGGATCCCCGCGTTGCGCTTGTCCGGCGTCAGCTTGACGTCCACCACCAGATGGAAATCCGCCACCGGAACCTCCGACCAGATGAACTCGTTCTTCGCGACCGGCCGCTCGGAGCTCCCGACGATGGCGCCGTCCTCCACCGACCAGAACCCCTCGTTCCCCGACCATCCAGACAGGTCCTCGCCGTTGAAGAACACGATCCCGGCGTCCGGCCCCCCCCCCTCGTCGGCCAGGCACCAACCCGCGGCCGCGGCTAGGATCGCCGACAGGACGGCAGCGCCCGTCCTCCTCATCTTAGCTGCTCGCCTCATGGGCGACACCTTAGAAGGTCGCGGGGTGGAGCGGGTGAAGGGAATCGAACCCTCGTCTCAAGCTTGGGAAGCTCGCGTTCTACCATTGAACTACACCCGCCTTCGCGGTGGCCCCGTCGCGGGGCCGACAAAAAGCGGGGCCGGTTTGCACCCGACCCCGCGGAGACTAACCTGATCCGGTGGCGCTTGCCAACTGGATTATTGCCAGGATTTCAACCACTTCTCCGGCCCCTTGAAGTTCCCGTCGTCGTCCGGCTTGCCCTTCGAATACACCGCGATCTGCTGGCGCAGTTCCTCGCCGCCGGTCGCCTCGAAAGGCTCGAGCAAGTTGTCGTAGTCGCCGTCGATGACGATGTGGTAGGGGTTCCCCCAGGGGTCGACCAGGCGGATGCCCTCGCCCTGACCGAACACGCCACCGATCTCCTGGCCGGACTCGCCCTTCGCCTTCTTGCCCTCGTAGAAGGGCTTCTTGCGCGGGTTGAGGCCGTCGATGTCGAGCCCGGACAGCAGGGCGATGATGTCGTCGGTCTTGGTGTCCCACTCGATGTTGCCTCCGCCGCTGCCCTGCTCGAAGGGCAACTTGCCATACTCCATGTTGTAGTTGGCGATGGCGCTCTTGATCCCCTTGGCCTGGTACTTGGCCTCGGTCTTGCGCGCGGACTCCATCACCATCGCGGTGACCGGGAAGGCGACCGCCGCCAAGATCGCGATGATCACGATGACGATGAGGAGTTCGATGAGGGTGAACGCCGACGCGTGCCGGCGGCTAGACTGGGGGTGCGAGTGGGATTTCATGGCGAACTGGATTTGTTGGGGGTGGATCCTTGGGGTTACAATGTGTTTACAAGGCCACCGACCCAGAATACCAGGATATTTTGCGAAAACAACGCTTTTGTGCAATAGATCTCTCGTCTATCCGCTACCACCCCAAGGCGCCCCAGGGCGGTTTTCTCGGTTTGGAGGTAGGATCTCACGGCAATTCAGCCGCCGGTAGCGGGCTTTCCACCCCAACATATCTGTATTATCCCTATGGCTACGGCCACACCCACACCCAAAAAACGCCCCCGCGGAAGCGGTGGCGGCGACCGCCTCGAGAGGCGGTTGCTGAAGTTTCTGCGCAGCCCGGAATACCAGCCGATGAACAAGTCGGAGCTGGCCCGGGCGCTCGGCGTCTCGCCCAAACAGCGGCAGTCGCTGCGCCACATCCTCTCCGAACTCGAGAGTTCGGGCAAACTGCGCCAGATCAAGAAAGGCCGCTACGTGCCACGCAAGGGCGGCGGCGGCGAGGCCGTCGGCATCCTGCGCTTCCAGCCGGCCGGGCACGCCTTCGTCGATCCCGAACGCGGCCGCGAGAAGGGCGTGTTCGTCCCACGCGAGGCGACCGGCACCGGCCTGCACGGAGACAAGGTCATCGTCCGGGTCCAGAAGCGCGGCGGCGCGCCGCATTGGACGAAGCACATCAAGAACGACCAGGTCCGCGGCCGCCTCGAACAGAAGTTCTCGCGCGGCGACGGCTCCGCCGAAGGGCGCGTGATCAAGGTCCTCGAACGCCGCAACGACGCGGTGATCGGGACCTTCCGCAGGCGGGGCAAGTTCGCCTACGCCCAACCCGACGACCCCCTGCTTCCGCCGACGGTCGAGCTCGACCCCGGGGCGCTGCCCTCCCCCGCCCCAGAGCCGGGCGACAAGGTGGTGGTCGCCATCGAGCACTGGGAGTCGCGCCGCAACCACCCGCGGGGGAAGGTCACCGAGGTGCTCGGACCCCCGGACACCCCGGGCATCGACATCCTACAGGTGATCTACGCCCGGCGCCTGCCGCGCGAGTTCCCTGCGGCGGTGCTAGCCGAGGCCGCGAAGTTCCCAGACCATGTCACCGAGGAAGACCTCGCCGGCCGCGAGGACTGGCGCCGGCGGCCGGTGTTCACCATCGACCCCGACGACGCGCGCGACTTCGACGACGCGATCCTCGTCGAGCGACGGAAGGGCGGCGGCTGGGAACTGGCCGTGCATATCGCCGACGTCTCACACTACGTGAAGCCCGGCTCGAAGCTCGACCGCGAGGCGCGCGGGCGCGGCAACAGCACCTACCTCGCCGACCGCGTCATCCCGATGTTGCCCGAGGCGCTCAGCAACGGCCTCTGCTCGCTGGTGCCCGGCGAGGACCGCCTCACCCACGCCGCGGTCATGCGTTTCGACAAGGGCGCCGTGCTCCAGTCGGTGAAGTTCCACAAGGCGGTCATCCGCAGCGCCCGCCGCTTCACCTACAAGGAAGCCTACGCGCTCATGCGGAACCCCGACGCCAGCGACTCGTTCAGCGGGCGCCTCGAGGTCGCCTGGGAGCTGGCGTCGAAGCTGCGCGAGAGGCGCTTCGCGGAGGGCGGCCTCGACCTCGACATGCCCGAGGTGCGCGCCGTCCTGAACAAGAAAGGCCGCCCGGTGGCGCTGGAGCGCATCGAATACGACGAGAGCCACCAGCTCATCGAGGAGTTCATGCTGGCCGCCAACGAGGCGGTCGCCAAGCACACCAAGGACAAGCTCAAGCCCTCGATCTACCGCGCCCACGAGGAACCCGACGCCGACAAACTGTTCGACTACCGCCAGCTGGCGCTCGGCTACGGCTACAGCATCGGTGACCTGAGCCGCCGCGAGGAGATCCAGAAGCTGCTCGCCGCCGCCCGCGGCAGACCGGAGGAACACGCCATCAAGGTCGGCCTGCTCAAGAGCCTCAAGCGGGCCAGCTACGACCACCACCCGGAGGGCCACTACGGCCTGGCCAAGGTGAACTACACCCACTTTACCAGCCCGATCCGCCGCTATGCGGACCTCGTGGTCCACCGCGTCCTCGGCGCTATCACCGGCTCCGCCCCGGCCAAGACGCCGCCGCTCTCCCAGCTCGAGGAGCTGGCCGAACACCTGTCGGACACCGAGCGCAACTCAGCCGACGCCGAGTTCGAGACCCAGAAGCTCAAACAGCTCGAGTTCCTCTGGGCGGAGGCGAGGCGCGCCGGCAAGAAGAAGCCCGCCACCCACCCCGCCCTGGTCCACGAGGTGCGCCGCAAGGGGCTGTTCGTCGAGCTCACCGACTACTTTATCAAGGGCCTGGTGGCCGAGGGCGACCTGCCCGAATGCCGCGGCGGCTACTGGTTCGACGGCACCCTGAGCCGCTTCGTCGGCTCGAGACCCAAACGCGTCTTCCAGGCCGGCGACACCGTCGAGGTGGCGGTCGCCAAGGTCGATTTCGAACGGCGCATGGTGGACTTCAAGATCGTCGGGTAGCACCCGCCCACCACACCTCTGCAAGAACGGCGGCACGACGGTCGACGACGTGAGTTCTCCCACCCCTCTCCCGAGTTCTCCCCCAGTATCTGCAGGGCGGAATTCTGCCATCTGACGACCGCCCCAAGCGCGCCCGATCGGCCGCCTCCCACCGCCTCCAAACCCCTAATTGACAGGGGAAAACGCTCTGATACAGTGGCGCTCCTTTCCGCCCGGGGATCTGGATTTCCCCATCACAACTGGGCGTCAGGGTTCCGTATCACAAGCGATCTCACCACCCGATCTCACCACCAATACACAACGCATCCCACCCATGGCTAAAAAGAAAGCTGCCCGCAAGAAGGCACCCGCCCGCAAGAAAGCCCCGGCCCGCAAGAAGGCCACCTCGCGCCGCAAGGTTTCGAGGGGCGCCAAGAAGAACGTCTACTTCTTCGGCGGCAAGAAGTCCGACGGCGACGGCTCGCAGAAGGCGCTGCTGGGCGGCAAGGGCGCCAACCTCGCCGAGATGGTGAACATCGGCCTGCCGGTCCCCGCCGGCATGACCATCACCACCGAGGTCTGCACCTACTACTACGCCAACAAGAAGACCTACCCGAAGACCCTCGACGCCGAGATCCGCGCCAACATCGCCAAGATCGAGAGGGCGATGGGCAAGAAGTTCGGCGACCTGAAGAACCCGCTACTGCTCTCCGTCCGCTCCGGCGCCCGCGAGTCGATGCCCGGCATGATGGACACCATCCTCAACCTCGGCATCAACGACACCGTCGTCGAGGCGCTGGCCGCCAAGACCGGCAACGCCAAGTTCGCCTGGGACAGCTACCGCCGCTTCCTGCAGATGTACGGCTCCGTCGTCATGGGCGTCGAGGAGCTGCCCGGCGAGCACCACGACCCCTACGAGGTCATCCTCGACAAAGCCAAGGCGAAGGCCGGCGTCTCCGACGACTCCGGGCTCGAGGAGGCCGACCTGCGCTGGGTCGTCGCCGAGTTCAAGAAGCTGATCAAGAAGCGCAGCGGCAAGAACTTCCCCGAGGACCCGATGGAGCAGCTCTACGGCTCGGTCAACGCCGTGTTCAACTCCTGGAACAACGACCGCGCCAAGGTCTACCGCGCCAAATACGGCATCCCCGCCGAGTGGGGCACCGCCGTCAACGTGCAGGCGATGGTGTTCGGCAACACCGGCAAGGCCTCCGGCACCGGCGTCGCCTTCACCCGCGACCCCGCCACCGGCGAGAACGTGTTCTACGGCGAATACCTCATCGACGCCCAGGGCGAGGACGTGGTCGCCGGCGTGCGCACGCCGAAGCAGGTCGCCAAGATGGCCAAGGACCTGCCCAAGTCCTACAAGGAGCTGCTCAAGGTGCGCACCATCCTCGAGAAGCACTTCCGCGATGTGCAGGACGTCGAGTTCACCATCGAGGAGGGCAAGCTGTGGATGCTGCAGACCCGCAACGGCAAACGCACCGGATTCGCCGCGGTGAACATCGCCCTCGACATGGTCAAGGAGCGGCTGATCACCAAGGAGGAGGCCATCCTGCGCATCCCCGCGGAGGACCTCAGCCACCTGCTCGCCCCCATCTTCGACGCCGCCACCGAGCGCAAGGCGAAGAAGATCGGCAGCGGACTGCCGGCCGGCCCGGGTGCCGCCAGCGGCCACATCTACTTCACCGCCGACGCCGCGGTCGCCGCCGCGGCGAAGGGCAAGAAGGTCATCCTCACCCGCCAGGAGACCTCGCCCGAGGACCTGCGCGGCATGATCGCCGCCGAGGGCATCCTCACCACCCGCGGCGGCGCGTCCTCGCACGCGGCGCTGGTCGCGCGCCAGATGGGCAAGGTCTGCGTCTGCGGCGCCCACGACATGGACATCGACTACGCCAAGAGGACACTGAGCGGACACGGGGTCACCCTCAAGGAGGGCGACTTCCTGTCGCTCAACGGCTTCGTCGGCAACGTCTACGCCGGCGAGATCAAGACCTCGCCGTCGCAGGTCATCCAGGGCCTGATCGAGGGCAAGGCGGCCGCCAGGCGCAGCGCCACCTACAAGAAGTTCGTCCAGCTCATGGGCTGGGCCGACAAGCTGCGCAAGCTCGGCGTGCGCACCAACTCGGACACCCCGGGCCAGGTGAAGAACGCCATCAAGTTCGGCGCCGAGGGCATCGGCCTGACCCGCACCGAACACATGTTCTTCGAGGGCAACCGCATCGACGCGGTGCGGCAGATGATCCTCGCCGAGGACGACGCCGGCCGCGCCCGGGCGCTGAGGAAGCTGTTGCCCTACCAGAAGAAGGACTTCGTCGGCATCTTCACCGCGCTCGAGGGCCGGCCCGCCACCATCCGCCTGCTCGACCCGCCGCTGCACGAGTTCATCGGCACCATGACCCCGGCGCAGACCGCGGACCTCGCCAAGAAGCTCAAGGTCAGCTCGTCTTTCATCAGGCGCCGCATCAACGACCTGCACGAGGAGAACCCGATGCTCGGCCACCGCGGCTGCCGCCTCGGCATCGTCTACCCCGAGATCACCAAGATGCAGGCGACCGCGATCCTCGAGGCCGCCGCCGAGGTGCAGAAGAAGAAGATCAAGGTGCTCCCCGAGATCATGGTCCCGCTGGTCAGCTACTCGAAGGAGCTCGAGTTGCAGAAGGCCGTGATCGACGAGGCCGCCGCCGAGGTGCGGAAGAAACACGGCCTCAAGGCGAGCCAGCTCAAGTACACGGTGGGCACCATGATCGAGATCCCGCGCGCCGCGCTGACCGCGGCGGAGGTCGCCGAGCACGCCGAGTTCTTCAGCTTCGGCACCAACGACCTCACGCAGACCTGCCTCGGCCTCAGCCGCGACGACTCCAGCTCGTTCCTGCCGGCCTACCAGGACGCCGAGGTGGTCAGCAACAACCCCTTCGCCAGCCTCGACCAGACCGGCGTCGGCCAGCTCGTCGAGATGGGTGTCAAGGGCGGCCGCAAGACCAAGAAGGGCCTCAAGATCGGCATCTGCGGCGAACACGGCGGCGACCCCTCGTCGGTCAAGTTCTGCCACCGCACCGGCCTGAACTACGTCAGCTGCAGCCCGTTCCGCATCCCGATCGCCAAGCTCGCGGCCGCGCAGGCCGCGCTCGAGGAACAGGGCCAGAGCCGCGCCGAGATTAGTTAGATCGTTTCGACCTCGGGTGCTGCGCTACCCCTCCGTGGGCGCCCTACGAGCGACCGATCCGATTCACGAAAGCCCCGGCCGGCGCAAGCAGGCCGGGGCTTTTTTGTCGACTAACTCCGCCGAATCGCAATGATGTAAAGCTGATGGAAGACCCTACCCCCCAACTCACCGACGCTCCCATTATCGAAGCGGTGCTAGATATCGACTGCGACCTTCCGCAAGGATCCGATCACGAAAAAATCGACGCTGCTGCAAGAGAACGGTTCGCAGAATCGTTCCCGAATTTCAAACGCCAACATGTGACGCATCATGAGCTTAGGCAGGATCAGAATCAGAATCCTGAACTCAGGACTATCGAATCGATTGGAGCCCTACAGTACTTAAGCCATGACGAGAAGGAAATAGTCCAGTTCCGCCCCAACGGATTCAGCTTTAACCGACTTGCTCCTTATTCGAGTTTCGACGATTACCTCCCCACAATCAAAACAGCTTGGGAAACCTATCTCGATCTGGCGGAACCCCTAAAGATCTCACGGATCTCACTCCGAACGATCAACAGGCTGTCGATCCCGTTCGAGAAAGACGGGCGACTTTCTTTCGGTGAGTACTTTCGCGCACCTCCGACGCTCCCTACTACCGGCCTCCCCCTCGCGTTTACTGGGTTCCTCGAACAGCATATGGCAATCGACCAAGAAACCAGAAATCGGATAAGGCTCGTGAAGAGCACACAAGAACAAGTTGAAGACGCGCTTCCTGTCGTGTTAGATATAGACGTTTTTCACACAGATCGGATGGAGTGCTCAGATTGGGGGAAGATATTTGATCGAATCATTTCGCTAAGAAGCTTGAAGAACAAGGTTTTCATGCACATTTTGACCGACCGATGCCTGAGCCTATTTTCGCCGCAGGACTAGCAGCTAGCTATCTCTCGTTCGCCCCCCTGAGGCGACCAAGCAGCGCTGTATCAGCTGAAGCGGATTCTGTGCACGGGAGCGCACAGGAGATCGCCACCTGGAGCGAAAAATCTGTTTCTTTGTTCGGGGAGAGACAGAATGCGCTCTCCACGCTCGTTGAACTCGCGGATGAGTGCGGCTCCGAAGGTTGGGATGGCTACGGTGCATCCGCAGTCGAACCCAGCTCGCTCTTGTACGCCGAGGAGTTTATCAGAATGCTCCCCGATTCATTGCCCATGCCGGAGCTTTCGGTTGATCCGGACGGATGTGTCTCGTTTGACTGGCTCCCCTCACAGACTAGCACCTTTACGATGAGCCTAGGAGTCAATGGCAGGATCCCGTACGCGTGGGTGGATGGTTCAAACCGAGGTAGTGCGGTAGAGCGCTACTCGCATAGCGAAATCCCGCCTAGGATTCTCGACGAGATTCGGCGGATTGCGGCTATATGAGTTTGCCGTCAGGTCTCGCCGAAGAGGTCGATGCTGTCGAACCGATCGCCCGGTTCCTAACTGCTTCTGGACACGCCAATACTTCGGCCGTCAAGCCATCCGCATTTCTCCCCAATCCCAAAAACGGAGAAACATCTGTATTTCGCCATGGTTCCGACCCAATTGGGGGTTTGATGAATATCGCCTCAACCGCCCTCTCCAGTCGAGCTGCCAGCGTTCGAGGAGCAGCGATCATACAGGCAGCGGATGTCTTTGAGGTTCAACTTGATGTCATCGCCAAGGAACCCCCTCCAAGACATGCTGACATTGTTGGCTGGGATTGGCAGCAGGCTGACCGAGATTTCGGTAAGGCAAAACAAAAAGAGAAGGCCGCATTTCTGGCGCAACGTGCAGGCTCGCCTGTAAGATTTACGCTTAACTCCTAACCTCTGAAAGGCAAAGGTCGGAACCGGAAGCGGTTCCGCTACAGTTTCACGAAAGCCCCGACCCGCGCAAGCAGGCCGGGGCTTTTTTCTTCGCCGACGGCCACGCCCGCTCCGCAAAAGGGGAAAAAATCGTCGAACAAGCCCTAGCCCCTCCCGTCTAACCAGGCGAACTTACCCAGACATCATGAAATCGATGAAACGTATCTCATTGTTGATCTCCGCCACCCTCGGGTTGGCGATGTTGACCACCTCCTGTGGACCGAACTCCAAGCGTGGCGCCGTCATCGGTGGCCTTGGGGGCGCCGGCGTCGGGGCGATCGTCGGCAACCAGTCTGGCCGCGGCCTCGAGGGTGCGGCCATTGGCGCCGCGGCGGGCGCGGCAGGTGGCGCCCTACTGGGCGGCGCCCGCGACGACGACGAGGCGAAATATGAACAGCAGCGCCGCGAGGAAGAACGCCGCTACTACGACCGCCGCTACTAGCGCGAACGCCCCCCAAGAGAATCCGTAGATCTCGAGGCCGCCCGGAAACGGGCGGCCTTTTTTCTCGCCCCCGATCGAATATCTGCCACCCGCCCCACGTCCAAGACCCCACATCCATCTGTACCAAGACCATGGGAATCAAACAGAAACTCCTCCCCGCCATCGGAGCCCTCGGACTCGCGCTACTTGGCAGCTCCTGTCACTACTACGGCCACTCCGGGACGGGGACAGGGGCGGTCGCCGGCGGGCTGATCGGAGCGGGGGTCGGCACCATCGTCGGCAGCCACAACCACCGCCCGCTCGAAGGCGCCGCGATCGGTGGCGCAGTCGGCGCGCTCGGCGGCGCGCTGATCGGCAGCAGCTACGACCACCGGGGGTACCACGGAAGCTATCACGGCGGATACCATCGCGGGTATCATCGTCGATACGGTGGGCACTGCACCCCCGTACCACGCCACTGCGGTGGCTATGGCGGCTACCACCGCTACTAGGGCGTGTCTAAAAGCGGTTCACCGGTCACGGAGGCTGGCTGAACCCTGTTCTGAGACCGGCACAAGCGATCGGAGGGGCGGCATCTTGCCGCCTGTCGACGCGCCCTCAGCAGGGCGGCAGGATGCCGCCCCTCCTCCTGGACTGCCCGCCCCTTCGTTATTCCCGATCATCTAGACCATCGCGAGAGCTTTCAAACGATCCCTATAGGAGTAGCCCCCCGCAAACGCAGGAGGCCCCGACTCGCGTCGGGGCCCCCAGTTCAAGCGTTCTCGGGTTCCGTAGTTGCGGTTACCTGGCTGAGAGAGAGTCCGCGGGGACTCGTCAGCCTTTCTTTACGCTCTGGACGACGAACTGGTCCTTCTTCGGACCCATCGCGGTCACGAGCTGCTCCTTGGTCAGCTCCTTGGTCGACTTGAGGACGACCTTCTGCGTGCCGGGCTTGTCGCCAGCGGTGATCTGGATGTCTTTCTTCAGATCCTTTGCAACGACCCCATCGACTTTCTTAAACGCCCCACGGACGTAAGTTTTGCAGCCGTTTCAGGTCACTCCAGTCATCCCCACCGTGTAGGTGGTGGCTTCTGCGTCCTCGTCGGCGGCGGCGGCGAAGCCGAGGCCTAAGGCAAAGACGCCCATCGTAGCAATAAGCAGTTTCTTCATACTTCTATCAGGTAGGGCGAGAACGCCTTGAACGTTCGATGGGAGAATAGGCGATTTATTCCTGCATGTCATGCGGGATCCGACCTCCTCCCGGATCGGGAGATTACTGCCGCAACCCCCTCGTTATCAACATGCCGACACCGATTCCACCACCGGCGGCACCCCCCGGCAGGGCGATCTGTGTCAAGAAAGTTGCAGCGGATCGACATCGATGGCGACGTGGACATCGTCGGGGAAGGTCAGGCCGTCCATCACGGCGCCGAGGTGCCGGGCCAGCGCCCGCGACGAGGGGGCGCGCAGCATCAGCTGATAGCGGAACTGCCCGGCCGCCTTCGCCAGCGGCGACTCCACCGGCTCCCCCACCAGCACGCGGTCGGGTAGCCCGGCCACCAACCGCTTGTGTAGGATCTCGAGGGTGAACTCCGCCCGCCGCGCGTGGGTCGACCGGGTGGTGACGAGCACGCAGTGGTAGTATGGCGGGTAGCAGAACGCCTTGCGGAACTCCAGCTCCTGCTCGGCGAAACCCGCGAAATCGTGGTGGCGGGCGAACTGGATCGCCGGACCGTGGGGCGTGAAAGTCTGGATCACCACCTCGCCCTCCATCTCGCCGCGGCCCGCCCGGCCCGCCACCTGGGTCAGCAGCTGGAAGGTGCGCTCGCCGGCGCGGAAGTCGGGGATGTGCAGCCCGATGTCGGCGTTGAGGATCCCGACCAGCGTCACGTTGGGGAAGTGCAGACCCTTGGCGATCATCTGCGTGCCCACCAGCATGTCGAGCTTCGCCGACTTGAAGGCCGCCAGGGTGTCCCTCAGGGCGCCCTTGCGCGACATGGTGTCGGTATCGACGCGCGCCAGCCGCGCCGAGGGGAACACCTTGCGCAGGATCTCCTCGACCTTCTCGGTGCCATAGCCCGCGAAGCGGATCGAGGGGTCGCGGCAGGCGGGGCACCGCCGGGGCGCCACGCGCTGGTGGCCGCAGATATGGCAGATCAACCGCTCGGCGCCGCGGTGGAAAGTGAGCGAGACGCTGCAGTGCGGACAACCGATCACCTCCCCGCAGGCGGGGCAGGCCAGCGAGGTCGCGAAGCCGCGCCGGTTGAGGAACAGGATCACCTGCTCGCCCTTCTCCAGCCGCCGGTCGACCGCCGTGCGGAGGCGCTCGGAGATGATCGCCGGGCCGCCGGACTTGGACAGGGTGCGCGCCTCCTGGCGCATGTCGACGACGCGGATCAGCGGCAGGCTCTTGTCGTCGACCCGCTCGCGGAGCTCGATCAACCGGTATTTGCCGACCCCGGTGTTGTGCACCGACTCGAGCGAGGGCGTCGCGCTGCCGAGCAGGACGGCACAACCCTCGATCTTGCCACGCACCACCGCGACGTCGCGGGCGTGGTAGCGTGGCGCGGTGTCCTGCTTGTAGCTCCCCTCGTGCTCCTCGTCCACCACGATGAGGCCGAGGTCACGCAGCGGCGCGAACAGCGCGCTGCGGGCACCGATCACGATCCTGGCCTTGCCGTCGACGATCTTGTGCCACTCGTCGAAGCGCTCGCCGCCGCTCAGGTGGCTGTGCAAGACTGCCACCTGTTCCTGGATCTCCGCGAACCGGCTCTTGAAGCGGCCGACGGTCTGCGGGGTGAGGGAGATCTCCGGCACGAGGACCAGGGCCGTCTTGCCCCCCGCGATCGCCGCGGCGATGGCCTGGAGGTATACCTCGGTCTTGCCGCTGCCGGTGACACCGTGCAACAAAAGCGGTTTGCCCCCCTCGGGGTCCCCCATCGCGGCGACCACCGCATCGAGGCACACCGCCTGGGCCGCGGTCAGCTCCAGCGGCCTCGAGGGCACGAACTGTTCGTCGCTGTGCGGGTCGCGGCCGACCACCTCCATCCCCAGCTCGACCAGCCCCTTCTTCACCAGCCCGTCCACCGCCGCCCGGCCGCCGGCGCCCAGCGATGCAACGGCGACCGGTTTCCCGGCGGCGATCAGGTCGGCGAGGACGGAGGCCTGGCGTTTCGCGCGACGCCCGAGGGCCGCCAGTTCGTCCTCCGTGGGGTCGCGGGCGAGCCTGGCGAACTGCCGTCGCTGGAAATCGTGGTTCTCGCCCCGCACCGCCTCGGGGATCAGGCTGCGCATCACCGCCTCCATCGGCGCGCAGTAGTAACCGGCGATCCAGCGGCCGAGCTCGATCAGCGGTCCGGTGAGGATCGGGCGATCGCCGATCACCCCCCCGATCGGCTTTAGATACGGCGCCGCCCCGCCATCGCCCCCCTCGCCCACCCCGACGACCGTGCCCGTCGATGCCCGGTTGCGCAGCGGGACGCGCACCCTCGAGCCGACGACCACGCGGTCCGCCAGCTCGGGCGGAAGCTCGTAGTCGAACTCCAGGCCCGAGGCGCCATCGACCAACACTTTGACTACCGGATCCATCAGGGGAACTGCTAGCAATCCAAGCACCTCAGCCACAAAAACCAACCCGCAAAAGGGGCGCGGCGCCGGGCAACCATCACCACCGCTGGGGGGCGGGGGTAGCGAGGTGTCGCCCCGTAGACCCGGCGGAACCCCATGGGGTACAAAAAACCCCCGGCCTCGAAAGGCCGGGGGTTCGTGAAAGGATGAGGTAGATCGTCGCTGCGACCTAGAAGGTGACGCTCAGCGCGACACCACCGTAGATGTGGTCGTCTTCGCCGAGATCCTCGAGCGCGTCGATGGCGATCGAGCCGGCGACGTACGGGGTGAGCGTCGCGGTGTCGGTCAGCGCGATCGGCAGAGCGAGGCTCAGGCCGACGTTGTTGAAACCGCTCACGCCGTAGTAGTCGTCAGCGTAGCTGACGGACACACCCGGGACGAGGGCGACCGCGTCGGTGATCTCGATGGTCGACTCGCCGGACAGCTCGATGTAGTGGCCGTCCACCTCGGTGTCGAAGTAATAGCCGAGGCTGAGGTCGACGGGGCCGACGCTGGTGCCGATGTTGGCACCGGGCTCGACGATGTCGGCGTCGTCGGTGCGAGTGAACTCATACCAGGTGAGGCCGATACCGAGTTCGAACGCGCCGAGGTCGGCGGACACACCGCCATAGACGTTCAGCTCGTCATAATCCCTGTCGGCCAGCGAGGCATACCAGGCGCCGACTGTGACATCGACGGTGTCGGTCACCGGGACGCCGATGTTGACGTCGCCCCAGATGAGGTTGTCCCCGAAATCGACGCCGCGGAAGATATACGACGAGTCGTACCCGAGGCTGACTTCGGCACCCAGACTGAAGGGCTCACCGGTGTCAAAATCTGCCGGCGGGGCAGCCGGTCCGGCGTTGGCAGAAGCCAGCGACAGGAGGACAGCACACCCGAAAACACCAGCAGTTTTGGCTGCAATGTTGCGGATTTTCATAGACTACTCTGTTGGTTGGTTGGTTAGGTTGTTAATACAAGTGGACAGTTTACCGCCCCAGAGAAGCGGGTCAACACGAAAAGTGAATAGCAGTTCATCTTGAGCTGTCACCACCTTTCGCCCCCAAATAGACGCACAATCCATGCCATATCTTCCGCGAGAGATGCGGATTTCTCGCCGGTTTAATCGAGGTCGGCGGCCAGGACTGATCTCGCCTCCCGTTGTCCAAGTGCTTGAGCCTGAGCGACAACCCGGTCTGCATCGACGATAAACCGGTAGGCGTGGCAGTTCGGACAAAGGGCGACCTTTCCGGCGACAATCGACTCGCAGCCCGCGCAGATCTTATATTTCGCCGGGTTGCGGACGATTTTGTCCGCCCGTCGCGCCCTCTCGTTGAGGGGTTCGCCGTCTGTCGATTCCTCCATGTGCGGCGACAATATAGGATTCCCCGCAGCGGTGATCAAGCGGACTGGCGAGAGAAACTGGCCGGAGAAACTCCCAGCCCCCCGTTGAAACCGCCCGCGTTCGCAGCGACGATAGGCCGATGAGGCTCCGACCGACCGACCGCAACTCGCCCCAGCTGCCCGCATTCGTCGGCGCCCTATCGATCGGGCTGCTGGTGTTCGCCGAGCCCTGCCCGGGTCAGGGGGAACGCACCGATCGCCCGCCCCTGGGCATCGGCCGGGTCGCCAAGACGCTCGATGGCGAGCGCGAGATCCGCGGGCGGATCGACAGCTTTTTCGGCGAGATCATCGCCGGCAACTCCGCCGCGGCCTTCGCCGGCCTGATGAAGGGCTCGCCGCTGAGCTCCAAACAGGAGGCGATCGACAAACTGGTTCAGGACACGGCGCAGATCGTCGAGACCTACGGGGCGATCCGGTCCTATGAGCCCCTCCGCATCAGCCGCCTGGGGAGCCGGATGATCCGCTTTACCTACCTGTCCTACAGCGACGACTACCCTTTGAAGTGGGAGATCTACTGCTTCTTGGGCAAGTCCGGCTGGCAGATCCTCGACTTCGGTGTGAACAACGACTTCACCGAGCTGTTCGACGACCCCGGGGTGCGGCGACCCGGTGCGGCACCGCGGAAAGGTGACTAATCATAGACGCGGGCGAGTTCGCCTGACCACCCGCGGTCTCCCCTTCCCCCCTCTCCAGCAGGAAGGCTGTGACCCCCCTATCCGCGACCCGGCGGGATGGATCCCGCTAGCTGAGCGCCGCGATGCGCTGGGTGTAGATCCCCTTGAGGCGGCTGGCGGCGTTCTTGTGGATCACGCCCCGCTTCGCAGCCTTGTCGGCGGCGGAGGAGAGCAGGCGCAAACGGGCGCTCGCCGCCTCCTTGTCCCCAGACTCGATGGCGGATGCCACCGCCTTGCGAGCCGTCTTCACCCGGGTCTTCACGGCACGGTTCTCGAGGGCGCGCTTGGCCGACTGGCGGGCGCGTTTCTGAACGGATTTTGTATTCGCCATAGCTGCTCTGTTTGCGAAGGGGAGGCGAATTTAGACAGGCGCCCCGCGTTGTCAAGCATCCTGGGACACCGATACGGGGGGGGCGGCAGCTCCACGCCCCTAGCGCCCCCTGTAGGCGACCCCAGGCGCCCCACCGCCGGCGACAGGGCGGGCGGGGGTGATCGTGGGCAATCTGGTGAACGCACCGCGGCGGCGCGGCTCGACCCCGGCGCCCCCGACTACCGGGGCGACACGCCCCGCCCCGATCTTGCGCTCGTTGGCGGGCGGGCGCGCCGGCCGTGCGGCCGCATACACCACCCTGCCCGCCGGACGACCCGCCCCTGGAGAGACCGCCTCCCGACTGCGGGCGGAGGCGATCAGCCTCCGGTCGGCCGAGGGGATCTCCGCCACCCTCAGGTGCCGGCGCTTGACTGAGACATCCGCCCCCACGGGGATGCGGTCATAGAGATCGATCACGTCTCGCGATTTCATCCGGATGCAGCCGTAGCTCGCCGGGCGGCCGATGGTGCGCTCCTCCGGCGTGCCGTGGATGTAGATCATCCTCTCCCTCGTGTTGTGGTTGCTGCGTTCCTTACCCTCCAGCCACAGGATCCGGCTGACGATGGGGTCGCGCCCCGGGGCGTTCGGCCGCAACACCTCACCGGTCGGGCGGCGGCTCTTGAACACCGTCCCAGACGTCGCCCCGTCCCCGATCTTCTGGTGCACATACATCTCGCCCAGCGGCGTCTTGTAGCTCCGCGACCTGCTGCCCAGGCCAAATTTCGACGTCGATACCGGATAGGACTTCACCGGAACCCCGTCGTTCAGAAGCACCAGGCGCTGATCGCTGACGCTCACCACCAACTCGTCCCCCTTCGGCTTCAAACTTGCGCACTGGCACAACAGCGGGCTGACGACCAATACTCCCAGGAAGGCTTTCGATGGTGACATAGCGGGTTCGACAAAAACGGAGGCGAGACTCTGGATCCCCTCAGGGGGTATAGCGACCAATATTTTGAGAAAAACCATGCTATAATTGACTATTAAGGATGTCAAACTAAACAGGGTTCCCCAGAACCATCGTAATCGGATTCCTGGCCGCGACGTTCACCCGCCCCCTGGGTCTTCACCCGACGGCAAACGGATCTCCATCCCGTTCCCGGGCGGGTGCCGCGCCTTGTCGACGACGCCCGATCGCTAAACGTTCCGCGCGGCACGTCCCCGCTCTTCGCCCCTGCGCCCGACGGAACGGGGATGGGCCACACGCCCGATCACATCCCTAGAACGGGCTCGTCGGGCTCCGCGGTGCCCAAGACGAAATCGGGCAGCAGGTGGCGCAGGGAGCCGTAGGCGACGAAGAAGAAACCCACCTGGAACAGCGCCAGGAACGGCAGCCCGAACCAGTTGCCCCGCGCCAGGGCGTCGAGCACCAGGTAGCTGAAATACAGGAAGAAGGCGATCTCGAAGGCGGGGGCGATCGACTTGAGGGCGCGGTACCTGGCCTTGCGGACGTCGGCGCGCTTCTTCTGATCCCCGTATTTCGGGGTGCGCACGAAGTCGGACTTCTTGCCCATCAGCGCCTCCAGCACCGCCTTGCCGTTGTTGATGGACATGCCGATCCCCAGCGCCAGAAGCACGGGCAGGTAGAGGATCTCGCGGATCCACTTGAGCGGGCTGGGGTTCACCGCGATCTGCGCGGTGAGGTAGAACAGCGCCACCGAGATCGAGGTGGCGAAGAAAATCGGGATATCGAGCAACACGGTGCGCACCCAGCCAGACTCCGGGTGCATGGCCGGGTTGACCAGCACGCAGAGCAAGATGAGCAGCAGGTAGGCGAAGTTGGCGGTCAGGTGGGCGGTCGCCTCGAGCTTGATGATGCGGGGCAGCTTGCTGCGCCATATCGGGCCGAGCATCTTCAGGCAGGTCTGCACCGAGCCCTTCGTCCAGCGGTGCTGCTGGGACTTGAAGCCGTTCATGTCCGGCGGCAGCTCGGCGGGGGTCACCACGTCCTTCAGGTAGATGAACTTCCAGCCCTTCATCTGCGCCCGGTAGCTGAGGTCGAGGTCCTCGGTCAGCGTGTCGTGCTCCCAACCTCCGGCGTCTTCGATGCAGCTCTTGCGCCAGATCCCCGCGGTGCCGTTGAAGTTGAAGAACCGGCCGCTGCGGCTGCGCGCGGTCTGCTCGACCGCCAGGTGGCCGTCGAGGAACAGCGCCTGCACGCGGGTGAGGATCGAGTACTTTTTGTTGATGTGCCCCCAGCGGGTCTGGATCATGCCCACCTCGTCGTCCGTGAAGAAGTGGATCATGTCGTGCAGGACCCTCGGCTCGGGCACGAAGTCGGCGTCCAGGATGTAGATGAACTCGCCGGTGGCGCTGTCCATGCCGTTCTCCAGAGCCCCGGCCTTGAAACCCGTGCGGTCGACCCGGTGGATGAGCTCGACATCGAACCCGCAGCCCCGCAGCCTCTCGGCCTCCTCGGCGCAGATGGCGCGCGTCTCGTCCGTCGAGTCGTCGAGGATCTGGATCTGCAGCAGCTCCTTGGGGTAGTCGATCTTCGACACCGCCTCGATCAGGCGGCGCACCACGTACATCTCGTTGAAGATGGGCAGCTGGACGGTGACCTTGGGGAGCTTGTCGAAGCGCGCCCCCGGCTCCGGCTTGCGGCGCGAATGCTTCCAGTACAGATAGATCATCGTATACCGGTGCAGCCCGTATGCCGACAGCCCCAGCAGGACGAGGAAATAGCAGATCACCCAAGTCGTAGTCGCGAAGTGGCCCATGCTTGTTGGAAACAAAAAAAAAGAGACTATCCGACCCGCGCCCGATCGAACGCCTATCATCCTTTTAAAATATTGGGGGTCAAGAAGCAATTCTGCGAATAATCGCTCGATGGGGGCTCCCCCAGGCCCCATAGTCACCACCCCCGGCCTGCCCGCCACACGCCACCGGCCGGAGCCCCGCCGCCACACGCCATGAGATCCCTAGCGACCGCCCTCATCACCATCGCACTGGCCCCCCCCCTCGGCGCCCAGGAGGTACCGGAGGACCTGATCGGCGACGAGCACGTCCGCGAGGAGTTCGGCGTCAACCAGTTCACGACACCGTCGATCAAGAAGCTCTTCGAGGACCTCGACGACCTGGGCACCCTGCCCTACGACCGCCTGAAACGCGAGATCCCGAAATCGATACCGCGCGACCGGTCGCTCGTCGCCCTCGGGCTGGGGACGCTGATCTCCGACGGGTTCCTGGTGGTCCAGGCCGAGAAGGTGTCCGAGCTGGAGAAGATCGGGCGTGCCGTGCTCAAGCAGGCGAAGGTGCTCGGCGCCGGCATGCGGGTCACCAAGCACACCAAGAGCATCCTCGAGAGCAGCGGCCTGGGGGAGTGGGAGCAACTCAAGGACGAGCTCTCCAAGACGCAGGCGGACGTCGAGGCGGAGATGGTGATGCTGCGCGACGTCGACATCGCCCACCTGGTCGCCCTCGGCGGCTGGCTACGCGCCTTCGAGATCGCCGCGGTGACCGCCTCCGACCCGTACGTCGAACGCAAGGCGGCGAAGCTGACCCGCACCGACCTCATCGCCTATTTCATCGAGACCCTCCACGGCCTCGAGCCGAAGCTCCAACAGCGCCCACACATCATCGCGCTCGGCGAAGGCCTGGAGGGGATACTCGCCGACCTCGGCGGATACGACCCGGAGTCCGAACAGGGGCCGCCCGAGATCCCGGACCAGGACGAGGTCATCGCGCTGACCAAGAAGGTACGCTCGCTCCTCACCCTCATCGAGGCCAAGTAGCCCCCGCGCCGTAGGGGCTGAAGCCTTGCGCCGGCCGGACATCGCGTTGATTAGTCAGCCCCATGGATCTCACAGAGGAACAGGTCTCCGCGCTCAGGGGATGGATCGATGCCGGGGCGACGCTCGGGGAGGTCCAGGGGCGGCTGAAAGAGGAGTTCGAACTCAGCATCACCTACCTCGATACCCGGTTCCTGCTCGCCGACCTGGGGATCGAGCTGGCCGAAGACGAGGACGAGGGGTCGCCGGAACCCGCTAGCGCCGACGGATCCACCCCTCCCCAGG
>JANQMB010000086.1 GCA_028280355.1 Verrucomicrobiales bacterium | reverse complement strand
TCACGGTTGAGGGTTGAACTGGGCGACTGGCTTCAGCCGGAATAGGGCTTGCAGCCCGCACCCCGAAGCCACCGCCTTGAGGCGGTGGAGCATTCACTCTGAAAACGACACAACGGTGGGGAGTAGCGGATACGCAGCCTCGTGTGGCGCTCCGCTCTCGAACTTATGGGTCTTCCCCTTTGCCCGTACAAACACGGTCCCGCTGTTGGTTCACATGCAGCCCACCTTCAGCGGCCGCCCGGGCGGCCCTGCGGATGGCGCTGGCGGGTGCCTCGGGACCGTTCAGAAGTCTCAGCAGCGGGCCATCGCCATGGTGGTGATCGCGGCAGGCCGCATTGGGTTGCCATCCCCGTAAATCGTGCCGTCCCGGGCGACCAAGATCTCCATCACCCACTTCGCCTTGGTGATATGGGGCGCGGCTCGCCCCTGTGCGCCGCGCCGCACCAGGTGCGGCCTGTGCGCCGCAGATCATCGGTGAGGCGATGGCAACGACCATCGAACCGGTCGGGACATTCGCGTCCATGAACCTCTTCAGTATACTCCAATATACCGTGTCGGACCCATTGATTACACGGTCCGATCACTTGATCTTCCGTTCTCAGGCGAGCCCTAGCTCAACCATCTGGTAGCCCGTCGATCTCTCCTCCAGAGTCAAGGAGGTTCCGATAGGGTGATTGATCTCTCCATGCCCGGGCCCGCTCCGGATCCGTGCGGACCCACTGCCGATAGACACTTTTTATGCTTTGAGTCCGAACAGGCTGCTCCTCGATCTGGGCAGCAGCTCGAATGGCGAGGGAGGGATCCCTGGCAGTCAACTGCTCGGCGGTAGTCCTGAAAACCGCATCGGAGCGCAGTTCCGCGGGGAGGCCGTCCGCCCAGTCCAACAGCTCCTTGGGAGGTAGATAGTCCTGCACCGAGGCAAAGCGGCGGACAGCGTTCTCCTGATCAGCAGGTCCCTCCGCCCATGAGAGAAGCCACTCCACCGCCTGTTGGGGGGACGACTTCATCCATGCCTGTGAAAGCGCGTTCTGATAGAACTGGCGCTCATCGGTGAGAAGGGAGGTTTCCTGCGCCAGCCACGCGGCGCACTCCTGCGGTTCACGCAAGGCCCACTGATAACTTGCGGCCCCCAAGGCCCGAAGTCTGAGACCATCATCCTCCTCCCGGTCGATAGCGGCCCACAGTTGCTCCTGTAACGCCGGGTCTTTAAAAGCCACCTCGCTGAGACCGGCCAGCGCACGCTCCCGTATCTGTGGCCGCGTGATGTCCGTCAGCCGCTCCAGGGCCTTGCCAAAGTCCTGACGACCCAAGGCCGAGAAGAGATGGGACTCGATGCCTTGCGAGCCGACCCGGCCTGAGGAAGGCATCAGCCGTTCCTCGTAGTGGGCCCAGGCGGCATCGGGGTCGAACTCCACCCAGCGAGCCATGATGTTGCTCAGGCAGAGGGAGCGGCTGAACGAGTCCCGCGTGTATTTCAGAACTGCCTCTGCAGCAGCAGGGGCATCGGTCTTGGCCCACTGAGAGAAAAGCAAGATCTGCAAGTTGTGTCGTGTCGGGGGAGGTATTCGCACAACCTCCGCCGCCACTTGTTCAAGCCGCTCGGGGGAGAGGCCAGAGAGCTCTGCCCAGGTCTCCAGCAGGACGTCATAGTCGCTGACCCCGGACATGCCGGACATCCGGCTGGCGAGTTGCTGAACGAAGGCCTTGGGGGATAGCTCAGGCGCTGCCGACTTCGACTCCGGAGATACTGCAGAGGGAGAACGTCCGCCAGAGAACGGGGTCGCGGTAGGGAGGGTGGGGGGCAGCGGCACGTCCGGAGCGCGCTCATCTCGACCAGGATCCGAAAGCCTCCCGAGGAAGAATCCCAGCCCTATCAGGGAAACCGCCAACAGCAAAGAAAGCGGATTGCGGATAATGGGGGCCATTGGATGAAAACCAAGAACGGCTCTCTCCCGGAGCCGCAAGAGCAAGAACGGGAGAGAGCCTCTAAGATTGCTCCGGGCAAGCTACTACCAGCGGTGGATATCTCCCGCTACCCGGTAGTGATCGCTGGAATACCCAGTAAGAGTAGTGTTATAGAATCCAAATATGTACCGTCTGGCATGGTATGTCACAGGCGCTACCCATTGCCTCCCGAAGCCAACGTCGCTCATCCCTGTATATATAAAAATATGGTCAATGGGGCTGCCTGCGATTCCACCCTGCCAGTTATGGTAACTTTTCCTCCCGTCAGCGTTCATGCGACGAAAAGTGGTTGCCCAATCACCGCTCCTATTGCTCAAGCTGGAGAGAGATCCTGACCCCAGGT
Source organism: Verrucomicrobiales bacterium (assembly GCA_028280355.1). GTDB lineage: Bacteria > Verrucomicrobiota > Verrucomicrobiia > Verrucomicrobiales > DEV007 > JANQMB01. The sequence goes on along the minus strand of JANQMB010000086.1, from coordinate 15,866 downwards.
TAAAATCACCCATAAGAATGGTGATAAGCGAACCGCCGCGGTTGACTTGCCTCATCGTAGCCATGACGTCGGCCAACCCTTGGACGGCCTGGCTGCCGTTATGCAAATGCACGTTAAAGACGAAGAAGTAGCGAATGCCCCTCCTCGGATCAAAAACATGATTTTCACGAAACTTAACATAGGTGCCTTTGCGAACATGGCCATTAACCAATCCTGCGACTTTGAAGACCCCTTGATCTAGGACGCTGTATTTGAGAGGGTTGTAGATGGTGAACAGCCGCTCCCCATCACCGCGATCATAATTGGCAGCAACGGCGTAGCTGAAGTCGTCAACCATAAACCATTTCCCCTCTTGAAAACAGGCGATGTCAGGCAACTCCCATTTGAGATCACCAATAACACGTTGGCTTCGGTGCCATTCGGTCGCTGTAAACGGAGGTTCAAAGTAGTGCCAGTTACGCTCCCAGTTGTTCCCGAATCCTGATATTAGGAACTGATCCCATTCCGAGTAGATATTGTAAGACATCACCCGAATTGATGGGGAGGCTTGGAGAAGCGCCCCAGTCATTATATATGACAATGATATCGTAACGAGTTTCCTCAACTTCATCTCCTTCATTCTCATTTCCTCCATCTATATTGGATTACGTTTTCCTTTGTTGCTGATCTGACAGCAATCTCTTACACCATTTATCTAAGCGATTTTTTATGTAGGAATGGACCAGGATTACGCAATTTTCTTAACTGTAGTGGTCCTGATCCTGTCACCAGGAAGTTCGTTCTCCTGTTGACTCTGTTCCCTGGCGATCTTTCGCTTGTCGTCCGGCGTGATCCGCGGATCGCGGGCTTGTCCGAGGCGGGTGGACTGGCTCCCCTGGTCGGTGGTTGATATCTCGGGGGGCGGCCTGTGTCGACCGTCGCAACCGGCGCGGGCAGAAGGCCGTGTCCGCCGTGTTCGAGAGCGCCCGGGCGACCGCTGCCCGCTTATTGTGGGGGATCGCCGCGTCGGGCGCGGGCGATAGGATGCTGCCTATGGGGTAGACACTGTCACCATCTCGGGCGGGTAGCTCTCCCCGCTGCTGGATCTCGGGCTCTGAACTCGGCACGCAGGTGTCCGTTCTCTCCCTCGTCGGTCTGTTGTGTCAGCGGTTTTCGCCTTTGAGGACAGTCAGATGTCTCAACGGTCCACCGGCTACGCTCGCCGGGGTCGCTTCAGACCGGTAGTGGGGCGCGGCTCCCAACTGAAACAATGTTCGATTGAACGCATTGTGGTGACCTGGTCGATCCGCGCGGCGAATTATTTTTAAAATTATGATAATATGATAAACTTAGGGAACTAACAGTATTGGGGACATGGATAGATCGAGGATTTTGCTGGTGGTCGTCGCTGCGATCGTGCCTTGGGGTCAATCTCGAGCTCAAACCGCGAGCGCCGACGGCACACCGGAGTGGTCAGCCCTTCTTGAGTCCGGGATCGCGAATCCCGGTGGGGCTTTCGGGTCGGTGACGTTTCCGGACTCAGGGTCGGTCTCCTATACCGCCACCTTCCAGAACGTGTGGCTATCGACCTGGCCGCTTCAGGTCGCGCAAGGTTGGACCGGCACGGTCTCGATGGATGTTACCGGTTCGGCGCAGCCCCAGGAGAGCTCTTTCCAGGTATCTGGGTCGAGGCTCACGGAGGGCAACGACTTCAACGTGGGGGGCGTTTCGAACAACTCCGGCAACTTCTACGAGATGGTCGGCAGGGGTCTCACCGCGTTCAACAACGGCGGGTCGGGGAGCGTTTCCACCTGGACAGTCACCTTCGACTTCGCTGGCTTGGACGGTGGTTATCTCCCCTCCGGGACGCTCCTGAGCTTCATCGACATCGGCGATGGCCTCAACGAGACGATGAGTCTCTCGGCCAACCTGCACGGCGGTGGGACGGGGTTCTGGATGTCAGAGATCGACTTCAGCACCGGTCAGGGTGGCCGTGACCAGCAGACGCCGGCCTACCGCGGGGGTGGAGTTTACGATATCGGGCTACCGCCCGAGGGGCCAGTTTTCGCCTCCGGTGGGGCCGAGTACGTCTTGATGACGACGGTCGCAGATCTCTCGACTCTGCAGATTGTGGCCACCCAGGGTCCGGGCGGGGGATCGTACGGGTTCAAGATCGCCGCCCCTCTTTCCAGCGTCCCGGAGCCCGGCGCGCCGTCCCTCTTCCTGCCTGCTGCGCTGCTCTGCCTCCTGGGGCGGCGCCGGCCTTGAACCCGGTGTCGTCATCGCGCCTGGGGCGAGTTTCACCACTGCCTGGTCGCAGGCGGAACTCCTGCCAAACGCAATGCGCACAGCAGGAGGCATGGCAGAGGGAATGGGGGGTATAGAGAGCATCAAGCGTCAGACGCTCCATCCCTCCAGATGGCCCTTCATATGGATCGCAGGATGTCCGAAGTTAGCCTTGGTATCTGCCAAATCCGGCGTACCCGAAGTCCGTCACCTTCTCCGAGTTCTCTGCGCGAAGGCGGAGAAAAGACCGACTGCGAGGAGCGCGACCCCCGAGGGCTCGGGGATTGCCTGCGAGGGGTTGTTGAACAGGAAATTGATCTCGTCGTCGGTCAGGGCCTGATCGTAAATCTGCAATTCATCCACCATGCCGATGTAGTCCGTGACGGGCGACCCGGCGCTGAAAAACCCGCCGAGCAGGAAGTCGGCGGTGTTGGAGCCGACCGCCGGCGGTCCGCTGGTGGCCTCGAAAGGAGCACCATCCACATACATCCGGGAACTGACCCCCACCTCGTGCACTCCGACGATCTGGTGCCACGTGCCGTCGTTGACGCTGGTCGTGGAAGTCGGGGCGCTACCCGGGGAATGGGATGCGATGAACGTCGCCTTGTCGGCAGCGCCGTTGAAGGCGCTGGCGTTGACCTGGAAGACGTAGCCATTGTTCGTGCCCGCCGCGTGCTTGCTCAGCGGGTAGATGTCGTCGCCGGCGGCGGTGGTCTTGACCCAGAATGCGATCGAGAAGCTGGTGCCCGTCAGGCCGAAATTGTTGCCCATGTTCACCAGCGCCGAGGCCGCGGTGAGATCGACCGCGTTTCCGGCGACGCCCCCGGCGACGAACGCCGCGCCGCCCGAGAGCGTGCCGTCGACCGAGCCGGCGCTGTCTGATGCGGTGGTCCCGCCGGCAAGCTCGTCAAAGTGATACTGTGCGATGAGGGCGGCGTGGAGGGTCGATGTGGTGAGAAGCGCCGCCGTATTGAGGGCGAGCAACTTCATGCGGGTGCGGCAAGAGAACGAGGTCATCATTCGGTTGGGGACAGGTTGGCGATAGCTGACGGCGGTGGCAGACACTCTATCTTCACTTCATGCGCTCGCTAGACCTGCCTCGTCCTGCCAGTCCGCCTCGTGCCGAGGAGCGCTGAAGCCACAAGCAGGAGCGCGAGCCCATGTGGCTCAGGAACGGGAGTTACCGTGATGCTGATGTTGTCGTAGCCTACCTCGAAGGAGCCCAGCTGGCCTGAGTTGGCGGTGCGAAATCCAAATGTAATTGGCGCTCCCGCCGCCGAAAAATCAGGAGCCCCGGTAAAGTCGCCCGCGGTGAACGCCGAAGGCGCATGGTTGAACCAGGAGCCCGTCCCAGAGGACGTCGTGACAAATGACCCGGCGGCGAAAAATGACCCGCCCTGTTGGATCCCCAGGAGAAGCGACTGGCCCGAGGAGAAGTTCTGATAATCGATGTTCCACTCGATGCTGTCGATGGGCCCCATCACGGATGGGTCGTAGACGAATGAAGAATTCAAGTGGTAGGCCGCGAGGAAAACCGATCCCGCCGGGGGGGTGGTGCCCTGGTTCGTGACGAGCCGGTAGCTGCCCGGGTTGCCCCCCGTAACTGTCTGGCTGGCCGCGACCGTGCCGCCGGTAGAGGCCACCACGTTCAGGCTCCAATCAGGATCGTTGAAGTTCGCATCAGCGAAAGTCACTGCGACCGCCACGGAGCCTATGGCAGTAGTGGCCAAGAGGAGCGCGATGGCTGCAAACAGTCGCATCGGAGTTGAGGTCTCTTAACACGCGAGCGATCGACCTTCAACGTCTATTCTCGCCACCCCCGGGGTCTCGATTCCACGACAGTGGCGGGTCGGGCGGCGCCGCCTTGTTCAGCCTAGTTTTGCACCCTGGGGCGAAACCCTATCTGTCCGGTGCTGGGAGGGGTCTCCCGGGTCAGCCACGTTTGCCACCACAAGGTATCTTCCCTCCACCTCCCGAAAGATGAAGGCGATCGCCTCGTCGAAACCCGATCGGTCCCTCCTCTTAGCCCCGCGGAGATGCACGTCGTCGACGAGGTCCTTTTCTTCACCAGGCCGAACGGTACCAGCGGCCCGCCCTCTCTGGCAACGCAGGCGGCGAGCCAGGGTTTGAGTGCGACGCCTCGTGCTGCCTCAATTTGGTGTCGCTGCCGATACGGATCCTGATGTTGTCCGGAAGTCGATCACGGCGCTCCGCACGGGTGCCCCAGTTGAACCGCTTCAGGTGGGTTCGAAGAGTTCGACGGGGTTCGCATCGTCCCAAGACCAGCCATAGAATCCGTCGTCATAATTCCGGGCCCGGAACCCGAGGAGGGTGGCGACCAGGAACGAAAGGCTCGATCTCCACCCGGTCCCGCAATAGAAGATGAGGCTGGTCTCGCCGCATTGGACGCCCGGATCGACGATCCCCAAGTCGGACCAACGCCTTCGGACCGCCTCCAGTGTTGGAGCGATCTTGTGGGTCTCGACCTCGATCAAGTTGACCCAGTCGCCCTGGAGCGTGGCGTTTGGAATATGGCCCGCTTTCGACAGGAAGGGATAATATCGGGTCAATGTGCCATTGTACTCTCCTGGCTTTCGGACGTCGACGAGCTTCCCGCCGGCATCCCCCGGCGAACGGGAGAGGTTCTGGACATCTTGCGTTGTGGCCAGGTATTCACCCCGCATCCGCCATGGCGCCGCGACCGGTGGTGGGGAGCTGCCAGGTTCGGCCACCTCGGCGGGTCGCCGGATCGTGGATGTGGTCGTGCCGCCATATGCCAGCCACGCGTCGATGCCCCCGTCGAGGAGTTTGACCGATTCGACGCCTGCCACGAGCAGCCCCCAGATCAACCTCGCCGCCGCCATCGCCCCGTCCGGTTCTGTGCCATAGACGACCACCGGCGTGTCCGGGGTGATCCCGATCCGCTCCAGCGCGGCGGTGAGGCGATCGAATGGCAGGAGGTTCCCGTCCTGGGGGCAGGAATAGAATGGGTAGTACCGGGAAACATCTGTCCCCGCCTCGAGGTAGGAAGGGTGGACCTGGATCGCTCCCGGGAGGTGGCGTCGGACGGGAATGTCTCCCCTGAGCGGGTGATCGAATGAGGAGAAGTGGGCCTCCAGCACCACTGGGTCTCTCCCCTTTTCGCCGTGGGACAAGAAGCCCTCGACTTCATCAGAGCCGACTAGCGTGAACGCAGTTTTCAAGGCGACTTTCAGGGATCAGACGGTGTCAGGGGTGCGGCGATGCACTCCGCAGTCTCGGCAGAACGTTTCGGTCAACCGGTGCCTGACCAGAGGGCGGGCGCCGATCGGGGGTTCAGATTCGTAGCGTTCTCGGCGATTTCAACTCGTCAGGGAGTCAGGCGTCGAGTTCGACGCCCTGGTCGGCTCTGGCGTTGGCGACTCGGTACTCAGACTGGACCAAACCGCCGTCGAAGCTGCGTGTCGTGATGTGATCGAGACCGATCTCTCTCTCTAGTCCGCCGAAAAGAGGGATCCCCGAACCAAGTAAGATTGGAACTCGGGTCAGGGTAATCGAGTCGACCAATCCGGCGTCCAAGAATCCACGAATTGTCGCACCGCCATCGACGTACAGGTGCGTGAAGCCGCGCCTCTCAAGGATCGCCGCCACCTCGGCGGGCGAGCCAGCCATCTGCTCAGTAGTGTTCTCCAACTCGCTCGGGATCTGGACGACAGAGCGACTCAGCACCACGACGTGCCTCTTGCCGTACGGCCAGTCAACGTCGAAGGAGAGAACCTTCTCGAAGGACTTCCGGCCCATCACTAGGCAATCGACCGAACTGAAGAAGTCACCAAAGCCGCAATCGTCGTTGTAGGCGTCGAGCCAGCTAACATCGCCGTCTGGTCTCGCGATGAAGCCATCAAGGGAAATCGCGATGTAGGCTGAGGCCCTCATCGATGGCGGAGTCTATTTCTTTGCATAACGTCCAGGATCAGCCACCCGCCTGAGGGCGCGGATCTCGCTCCGCAGGATCCGTGGCTGAATGATCAATGGTTGGCTGCATGCGATTGTTAGACATTTTCCTGTGCGTGACTGACACTACATGGTCGATGAACGGCCTGAAGTATTCATCGTATGGCGGTTCGAGCAGGTGGTGAGGGGTTCGGGGAATCTGCGATGGGGCTGTGAAATCAATGATGCTCCAGTTAGAGGCGGTTCCTCGAAAGGTGAATTCCCACCATGATCCAGCATCACCAGTCATTCGCAGAGTATGCGTCTCGACTGCAGATCCCGGGAGTGAGTGCGTAGCAGTCTTGATGGAGATGCTCTCGAGTATGTTCTCAAGACTTTCCTCTACGGGTTCGTTTGGCGGCATCGGGAACTTGTTCGCCCTCGCCGTCTCCCAGTAGGTCTCTACGAAAACTGTGGCGAACTCCTCGAATGACGGGGGTGAACCGGTTGTCTTCATCTAACAGTCTTATTATGCGACCGTCTTTTGGGCCTGTTGTTCAGGGCAGTCCCTTTTTAGGGGCAAATGGAGCCCTCCAGCGTCCACCTCCCCCTTTGGGAACTCGTCCGAAACAAGTCCACTCCCAGGAGATTCGCCAAAAAAGCGGACCGTGACCGATCTTGATGCGTCGCTGAATACGTTTGTATTCGCTCGGCACCGGCCGGGCAAGCCGGAAGGACGAAGGGGGCGCCGTTTTCGGCTGGACTGCTCTCTGGTATCGGCCCCGCTGACCGGGCGGAAGTCCGACGTGTGGCGATGTCCCTGGCGCTACCGGCGGCGGCGCATCAACAGCGCGATGCCGGCGAGGGAGAGCAACGCCACCCCCGAGGGTTCGGGGACGACGTCGGCGTCGACCGAGAACATCAGCGCCCGGTTGTTGAAGGTCTGTCCGTAGGTCGTCCCGCCGTCGGAGGAGACTTTGACCTGGTCGCCGATCGTCCAGCTTCCGGTCTGGGCGAGGGAGGTGGTGGAGAACCAGCGGAAGTCGCCGGATCCGCCGCCGGGCACGGTCGCGGTCACCCAGTAGGTCTGGTTGGCGAGCAGGGTGAGGCTGCCGGTATAGGTGTAGGTTCCGGCGGTTGCGGGGCTCGTGTTCCCGGTCAGGTTGGCGAGGACCGTCCCCGGGTCACTGCCGGCGCCGTCGTCGTCGCGGATCTGCACGCTGAAACCCGAACCGGCGGTGCCGTCGTTCATGTTCAAGGTCACGCTGTTCAGCGTGTAATCGGATCCGTCGACGGTGAACGAGGTCCCATCGACGTCGCCCCCGGGGACGAGCTGTAAAACGGAGGAGGTCGCCTCGCCGAGATTGCTCACGATGGTAGCGCCGTGGCTGGCGGAGGGCGGGGCGAGGGCGAGGATGCTTGAGATCAGAACGAAGGGTCTCATGGAGACGTCGGTGGGTGCGATATGTTGGAACGGACGACCGTATGATGAGCGCGGGGAGCCTTCCCCTGTCGGGGCGCAAGCGCACGATCAACACCGCACCATAATTAGGAGTCCTAAAATGTCAATTTCCCTGAGCTATTGGTCGGAGGTCGCCGCGGGTCGGGTGGGTTGTGGCGACGAGGATTCAGTGTTCTGGAGGTAGGCCACTAGGCGGGGTCAGATCGGCTTCGTCGTCATTGTGGTGGATCTTCCGCGGCTGGGCACCCTTATCTCGGGCGAATTTTTTTGTCCGGTTTGGGGCTGTCGGTTGACAATTGTTTCCCGAATGGACGCGAGTGACTCCAGCCTCATCCGCGAGTTTTTGAAAGGTGGCCAAGAGGCGCCCTTCCGGCAACTCGTCGAACGCTACCAGGACATGGTGTTCTCTGCGGCCATGCGGCGGACGGGCGACGCCGGCCGCGCCGAAGAGGTCGCCCAAGATGTGTTTCTGCTTTTCGCCGCCCGCGCCCGGACGCTCGTCGCCTGCCCGAACCTGGCGGGGTGGTTCTACAAGACGACACTCAAGAAATCAGCGAACCGGATGAGAAGCGACATCAGTCGAGAGCAGCGTGAGGGGAGGTATGCCGCCGAGGCGGAAGCCACCGAGGGCGCCGCCAGCGCAGTTCCCCCGATGGCTTTCGCGCTCGTCGACGAGGCTCTCGCCTCGCTACGACCGAAGGATCGCGACGCCCTGGTGCTGCGGTATTTCCGGGGGCTCGGTCTCGCCGAGGTGGGGCGCGCCCAGGGGGCGAGCGCCGAGGCGGCGCGCAAGCGGGTGAGGCGGGCGCTGTCGAAGATGGAGGGTTTCTTGAGGGGGCGCGGGGTGGCGGTCCCCTCTGCAGTGGCTGCCGCCGCCGTCCTCCAGCAATCGACCCAGGCCGCCCCGGCCGGGTTTGCGTCGGCCACCGCCGGGCTCGCCCCCGTCCCGGCGGCCACGTTCGTGACATCGACTTTCACCAGTATCATTACCATGACTAAGACACAGATTGCAGTCGCCGCCGCCCTCGTGGTGGCCGCCCCGATCGTCGTCCACCAGACGGCCATCTCGAAGTTGGAGGACGAGAAGGAGGAGTTGGCCGGCCGGGCCACTACCGGACCCTCCCCATCTTCGGTTACCGGTTCCCCTGGGGAGGAGGGTGGAACTTTGACAGCGTTGACCCCAGGGGGAAGCGTGGGGGACGCCAGCGGGCAGGGTCGGGAGGTCGCCGGTTCCGGCAATGAAGACTATGAAGCCTACCTCGACGAACTGGTGTCGCTCTGGGGGGACGAGGCCAATTTTGATGCGATGATATCGCTAGTGGCCCAGCAGGAGCGGGTGGAAGCCAACAAGCTGCTGGAAATGGTGGCGAAGCTTGCGCTCGATGAGGCGACGGCGGCGAAGGTCCGCGAACAGATATCCCAGAACCTGGCGCGTTCGGAGGGCCAGCGGAAGAAGATGCGCGACGTGGCTGCGAAGATCCGCGAGCAGGCCTCCAGGAGCCCGGATCCTGAAGGGACACTGCGGGCGACGGTGGACCGTTTCAAGTCCAGTAGGATGACCCCGGACGAACTGGCGGCCCTCGGTATCACGGGGGAGGAGATGGAACCGGGTGACGTCGAGCCGGGGATGGGTATCGAGGCGCTTCTCAGCGACGAACAGAACAGGCGGCTGGAGGCGATGCAGGACGAGAAGAAGTGGGAGCGGAGGCGGAAGAAGGCGGAACAGCGCGTCTACCGCGAGCTCGCCGAGATCCAGGGCCTGCTGCAGCTCACCGACGAGCAGAAAGACAGGGCGGTGGCGGCTCTCCGGGGAAACTACTTTTCGCTCGCGGAGCCGGGCGTCATCAAGATCGACCCCGGCGCCGACCTGTCCGGCCTGTCGGTATCGGGTATCATGAGAAAGCGCATGGAGATGAAGTTGGCGAAGTTTTCCGAGTTCCTCGAACCCGACCAACTGGGTGTCTACCGCAAGCATCTCGAGAAGGATCTTGAGAGGTATGTCGAGGATGCGGGCGAGGCCGAATAGGCGGACAGGGAGGGTTCACCCTAGGGTCGGGGAGCGATGTCCAGGCTAGCGATCATCGTCGGGATCCTCGCGACCGGCTTCCTATGTGTCGTTTTCCAGAAGGGGCACATCGGAGAGCTGCGGCGGGAGATCGGAGGGCTCCGGCGGGGTGCTGGAGGTGGGGAAGCGTCTCCAGTGGCAGCCGCGCCCGACCACGGGATGCGGCCATCGTTGCGGCCCCCCTCCGTGGAGATCCGGGGGCCCCGACCTGAGGGGCGCCCGGAGGTGGGCGGCGCGAAGGGGGTCGCCGATGACCTCAAGGTGTCGGAGCTGATGGGGCGCATGGCGCTCACCGGGGAGCAGCGCAGGCGCCTGGAGCCACTGCTAACCGAGTATGTCGCCGAGGAGCATGCCGCGACCTCGGAGCTCCTGGAGACGGTGTGGAAGGGCCTGCAAGGGTATTGGCGGGAGGGAGGGTTACGAGGCGCTCGCCGCAGCCCTCCGCCGAAGAGGGGGGGTGGGCAGCGGCCCGGCGGTCGCCGAGATCCGCGATGTGCTATCCCCGGAGCAGTACGCTGAGTTCGTCGGCTTCGATAGCGAACGGGAGCGCAACGTCCTGCAGTTGCTCGCCGACGCGGAGTTCGATGCTTGGCGACAGGTCGTTGACATCGGTCCGGGGGAGGGGGAGCAGGCGCTGTACCGTGCCCTCCATCATCTGTGGGAGAGCAGGCTGTCTCCGCCACCTGCGGAAGGCATGGGCGGGGGCGACCTCGCCGAGTGGGGGATGCAGGGGAACCGCGCTTTCCTGGAGGAGGTCGCCGGCATCGTCTCGGACGAGGATTTCGAACTGATGCGCAGTACGCAGGAGATCGTCCACCGACTGAAATTCAACAGGGGGCGGAGATAGGGGCACGCGGTGCTTGCCGCGCCTGCGGCTAGTCCCCCCCGCCGAGCAGCTCGCGCCCTTTCGCGCGCAGGTCTTCGCTGCTGACCTCGCCGGCGTCGACCTTCTTGAGGAGGTCGGTCTGGGCGGCGTAGTCGGCGTTCTCGACGCCAGCCTTGCTCTGCAGCATGCGCCAGGCCTTGCGGCGCTCGACGCAGAACAGGACGACCTGGCGGCTGACCGCGACGTGCTTCTTCTTGCCGCCGAGGTCGGCGACGATGTAGACGCCGAAGTCGGGGATGTAGGAGCGGTGCGACTCGTCGAAGACGCGGCGTTTCACGACGTCGTCCTGGGTGATGCAGAGCAGCATGTCGTCGAGGAAGATCATGCCCTCCGCCTCCTCCGGCTTGATGGCCTTGAGGTGCTTGCGGAAGCGCGCCTCGGTGGTGGCCCAGTGGGCGACGGTGTAGCTGTACTTCTCCTTGTCCTCGGCGTAGGTGGACTGCCCCCAGTCGTTCTTGACATTGGGGTTGCCCTTGAGGTCGAGGCACTCCTGCGAGAGCTCGCCGAGCTGCGGGTCGAAGACGAACTCCGGCATGCCGCGCGAGTCGCGCGAGAGCTTGGCCTGCAGGGCGGACTTGTCGTCGGCGACGCCGTGTTCGGGCTGGCAGGTGGTGTAGCACTGGTAGAAGGCGGTGCCGCGGTACTCGAGGCCGTCGAGCATCGATTTGTACAGCTTCGCGGCGTTGGCCATGGAGACCTGGGCGACGTAGGGGCTGCCGTGGCCGGCTGTCATGATCTCGGCGACGCTCTTCTTCTCGGTGAGCTTGCCCTGGCTGGCGCGGCCGAACTGGTTCATGTCGTACCCGCCCAGCATGTTGGAGCTGTCGGAGTTCTGGCCGCCGGTGTTGGAGTAGACCTGGGTGTCGAGCATCAGCGCCTTCACGTTGGGGCGGTTCTGCAGGATCACCTTGCTCAGGTTCTGGAAGCCGATGTCGCCGAGCGCGCCGTCGCCGCCGATGACCCAGACTTTCGGGAGCTCCTTGATCTCCTGATCCGTCATGATGTTCTCGGTCAGGTGGGTCAAATCCCAGTAGTCTTGCGCGCTGAAGCGCGCGGAGTTCGGAGATGGGAGTTCGGAGTTCGGGAGCAAGCAATCCGCCAGGCGCTCGGGGGCGACGGAGCGGCGGGCGTGCTGCAGCATGAGGGACTCGCCGAGCAGCCAGCTGATGGTGGCGCCGTCCTGGAAGAGGGAGTTCATCCAGGGGTACGGGTGTGGGTTGGACGGTGGCGTGGAGCCGTAGACGGTGTTGCAGCCGGTGCTGGCGCCCATGAACATGGTCGACATGCCGTTGGCGAGGCGGCCGTCGGTGGCCTGCAGGCGCTTGTGGTTGAAGGCGTCCTGGTTCATCACCGCGACCAGGGCGTCGATCGCCTCCTGGTCCGAGATCTCGCCGTGCTCCTCGAGGCGGGCGTCGGTGTCCTCGTCGCTCTCGCCGCCCAGGCCCATCACCACGTGGGCGACGCTGCGCTTGAAGAGGGCGTGGGACTCCGTGTCGTCGGCCGCCAGCTTCTCCAGCGCCGCGACGCCGTCCTTCTGCAGTTCGCCGGCCTTCTCGTAGAGGCGGTCGGCCTTCTTGTGGTAGAGCGGGCGCATGTAGGCCTCGGTGACCGAGGCGGCGGCGCGCAGGATGGACTTCTCGCCGCAGCCGGCGCAGGCGCCGTCGCCGGAGACCAGCGCTTCGTAGTTGCGGCGCACCATGAGGTGGTTGCGCAGGGCGGCGGGGCGGGAGTCCTCGGGGGCGTCGTCGTTGTAAAGGCCGAGGTATTTCTGCGGCGTGTCGGGCAACAGGCGGCTGAAGATCTGCGCGCCGGTGAGGGTCTGGTTGAGCTCCTCGGTGTCGGGCACCATGACCAGGGCGCCGTGGTCGCCGCACTGTTCGACGCACTCGCCGCAGCCCTTGCAGAGGTCGGAGACGAAGATGGAGAAGACGCCGCCGCCGCCCGGGTCCTTCTTCTCGACCGAGCGGAAGATGGCCGGGACTTTGTTGTAGGCGACCGGGACGACGTCGAGGATCGCGCCGAGCTGGGCCTTGGCCTCCTCCGTCACCGCGCCGTTGAGGCCGGCGACCTGCTCCTTGATGATCTCCTTGAAGGGGACCTTCTCCTTGGCGTCGGTGACCTCGACCATCTTGGCGCGGGCGGCCTCCTCGACCGCGGGGACGTGGCCGAGCAGCGCCTCCCTGGCGCCGGCGTCGGTGACGTAGTTGGTGATCGCCGTCTTCAGCACCGTCTCGAGGTCCTGTGCGGTGTTGGGCAGGGCGGTGTCGGGGCAGGCGGTGATGCACTCCATGCACTGGGTGCAGTTCTCCGGGATGTAGAGCGGCGTCTCGCGGCGGGCGACGTATTTGCTCTGCGTGGCGCCGGTGCCGGCGGCCATGACGCCGACCGAGGCGAGGGCGCCGGCCGGCTGGTGGTAGCCCTTGCCGGCGCGGAACTCGGAGTCGAACTTGCCGAGCTGCTGCACGGGCGCCTTGGCGGCCTGGTCGGCCGGCGCCTCGTGGTCGCAGACGTTGTCGACATGCAGGCCGGCGGTGGGCAGGACGGTGTAGCTCTCGCCGACCGGGGCGAGCGGGTCGAGGCGCATGTTCGAGCGGTCGGCGGCGTCGATCTCGCCGTAGTCGATCTCGGTCACGCGGGAGAAGCCCTCCTTCATGACCGTCATGTTCGACTCGACGACCGCCTCGCCGAAGCGGCCGAACTTCTTCTCGTACTGCTTGCGGATGACGGACTCGTACTCCCCCTCGCCGATGTCGTGGTCCTGCAGGAAGCTGGAGACGCGGAAGAAGGCGCCGAGGAAGGAGTTGCCCTGCATGCGCAGCTGCAAGTCGGGCCGCTCGGTGGCGGCGCGGGCGATCTCGAAACCGGGTAGGATGAAGACGCGGATGCCGTTGTCTTTGACGTAATCGCGGTACTGTTTGGGGATGCGCTCCCAGGCGGTCTCTGGGGTGTCGGAGGACTCCCAGACCAGGCAGCCGCCCTGGTTGACGCCGGCCAGCGGGTTGGTGTGTGTGAAGGCCTTCGGGTCGCAGCAGAGCACTACGTCGACGTGGTTGAGCTCGCAGTTCACGCGGATGCGCTGCGGCGCGACGGTGAGGTAGTAGTTGGTGGGCGCGCCCTTTTTCTCCGACCCGTATTTCGGGTTGGCCATGATGAAGAGCTTCTCCTTGAGGCGGCCCTCCTCGTCGTATTCGGGGTTCGCCTCGGCGATGTGGTGGCCGAAGGAGCCGACGATTTCGCCCATGTTCTTGCCGGTGGTGATCATGCCCCAGCCGCCGATGGAGTGGAAACGGACGGCGATGGCGCCAGCGGGCAACAGGGACGGCGTGTCTTTGGAGATGACGGCGTAGGGGTGGTCGATGCCGAGGGTGAAATAGCTCTCGCCGTCGGCGGCGGCCCTGCCGTCCTGTCGCGCCGCCGCGCTGGTGGCGAACTCGTAGGCGCCGAGGGTGTGCTCGGGGCGGAAGTCGCGCGAGCCGATGCCGTAGGAGCCGGTGAACAGGCGCGGGGTCTCCTCGGGGGAGAGTGCGGGCACGGTGCCGGCGCCGACCTTGTGGGTCTCCAGGGCCCTGTTGAGGGCGGTGCGGATGTCGCGGCCCAGCGGGTTGTCGCCGGCCATGCCCTCGTCGGTGCGCTCGATCACGATGACGTTCTTCACACCGCGCAGCGCCTCGATCACGGCGGCCTGCGGGAAGGGGCGGATGACATTGATGTGGATCGAGCCGACCTTGGCGTTGCGCTGTTCGCGCAGGTAGTCACAGGCCTCCTCGATGTTCTCGGCGGCGCAGCCGAGCGAGACGAAGACGGTGTCGGCGTCCTCACAGCGGTACTGGTCGACCAGGCCGTAGCGGCGCCCGGTGAGCTCGCCCCACTCCTCGTAGGCCTGCTCCAGGAAGCCGAGGATGGGCTCGTTGAAGTTGTCGCGGCGGGCGACCACGCCGTTCATGTGGTGCTCCTGGTTCTGCACCGGGCCGAGCAGGATCGGCGCCTTGAGGTCCATCATCGCCGGGACGCGGCGGCGGGTCGGGCCGAACAGTTCCCTCTGCGCCTCGGTGGGGCAGTCGATCATGTCGTCCTTCGCCCCGAGGTATTCGCGCAGCAGCTCGGCCTCCGGCTTGAGGTACATGCGCTCCGAGTGGGTGGTGAGCATGCCGTCCTGGACGTTCATGCCGGGGTTGAGCGCCAGCTCGTTGACCTTGCGCAGGATGACGCCCTGGTCGGCGGCCTGCTGGGCATCTTTGGCGAAGAGGATGGTCCAGCCGGTGTCGAGCGCCGCGTAGACGTCGTCGTGCCCGCAGTGGACGTTGAGCGCGTGTTTGGTGAGGGCGCGGGCGCCGACCTCGAGCACCATGGTGGAGCACTTGCCGGGGGCGTGGTAATACTGCTCCATGGCGTAGGCGAGCCCCTGCCCGGAGGTGAAGTTGACGGCGCGCCGGCCGGTGACGGCGAGCGCGGTGGCGCCGCCCTGGGCGGAGTGCTCGCCCTCGGTCTCGATGGCGATCTTCTGGTTGCCCCAGACGTCGAGTTTGCCCTCCGCGTATGCCTGCTGGTAGATCTCGCCGCCCTCGGTGGAGGGGGTGATCGGGTAGAAGACCCCCCCCTCGGTGACGCGCACCTCGACGTGTTCGGCGACCAGCTGGTTGCCGTTGCAGGTGATGGCGATGCCGGGGTACTTCGGGCTGGCGGTGTTTTTGGTGCCGGTAGGTTGAGGGTCCGTCCTGGTTTCGGTGGGCATGATGGTCGGTAAATGGGTATCTGGAGATCTCTAGCTTGGTTCGCCCCGGGGCGGTATTTTGAAATTGTCGACCCGACAACTGGGAATATTGATCGTGCCGATAGCATAAATTTTAGCGGCTCTTTGTTCACATTGCCAAACAAAAGGAAATTCCCGCCAATGGCGGTGCGGGACTTCTCAAAATTCTCAGCTTCGGACTCGCTCGGGTCCCGGTAGAGGCGGGACCGGGGTGCCTCGGCGGTGCCGCTTTCGCATTGACAGCCGCCGAAAGGAAAACGAACTAATCCACCAATATGGAATGGTTAGTTAGTCTGTTGTGTGGTGCCGCGGGGGGGAACCTCGCCGGCGGTTTGATGAAGAAACTGAGCCTCGGGACGCTGTGGAACTCGGTGGTCGGCATCCTCGGGGGGGGCATCGGGCAGGGGGTGCTCGGCTCGATCGGACTGGCCGAGGGAGGGATCCTCAACCAGATCCTGGCTGGCGGTGCCGGCGGCGGGGTGCTATTGGCGATCATCGGGTTGGTGAAGGGCGGCACGGGCAAGTA
>JANQMB010000006.1 GCA_028280355.1 Verrucomicrobiales bacterium | reverse complement strand
GGCGAGCACCCCTACTTCGGGGCGACCGTCGGGCGCGTTGCTGGCCGGATCTCCGGCGGGATCTTCCACCTCGATGGGGTCGACTATAACCTGCCCCGCAACGATCCCCCGAACCACCTCCATGGCGGACCGGGTTCCATCGACAGCCGGTTGTGGGAGGCCGAGCCTGTCGAGGCGCCGTCGGGCGCGTCCTCGCTGCGGTTGACACACCACAGCCCGGACGGGGACGGGGGCTACCCCGGTGCGGTCGATCTCTCGGTGACCTACACCGTGACGCCGGACAACGATTTCGTTTTCGAGACGGGGGCTTGCACCAGTTGTCCCACCCCGGTCAGCCTCACCCACCATTCCTATTTCAACCTCGCCGGGGAAGGGGAGGGGGATGTCCTCGACCACCGGCTGTGGATCGACAGCGACACCTCGTTCGAGGGCGATGGGGATATGACCTTGTTGGACAAGCGGAAGGAGCTCGACGGGGGGGGCGGCGACTTCCGCGAGAGCAGGCGCCTCCGCGATGCCATCCCGGATCTCTGGCGGCAGCACGGGGACCTCTATTGGCTGGGCGACGCCAGCCGCCGCCGGCTCGCCGCCCGGCTGGTCGATCCCGGTAGCGGCCGGGTCCTGGAGGTCTCGACGTCGAACAGCTGCTTGCAGATGTACACGGGGGCGGGGCTCGACGGGCGCCTGGTGGGGAAATCCGGCCGCTCCTACCCGGCTTTCGGCGGCCTCTGCCTTGAGTGCCAGGGGTACCCGAACGCGATCGGTCCTGGCGCCTCGCCCGGCTTCGGGGACATCGTCGTGCGACCCGGCTCCCCGCAACGGCACGTTACGGTCTACTCGTTCTCATGCGATGACTAACGAAATGATGAATCTAAAGAAGGACACGCGCATCGGGGTGTTGGGGAGCGGTTTCATCGTCGACGACTGCCACCTCGTCGCCTACCGGAAGAGGGGCTTCAACCCGGTCGCCATCGCCTCCCGCCAGCCGGAGAACGCGAGGCGGGTGGCGCAGGCTCACGGGATCGAGACGGTGTACGAGACGTACGGGGCGCTGTTGGACGACCCGGACATCGATGTCCTGGACATCGCGGTGCCGCCCCGGCAACAGCCCGACCTGATCAGGGGCGCCTGCGCGCGCGGTGTAGTCAAGGGCATCCTCGCCCAGAAGCCGCTGGCGCCAGACTATGCGGAGGCGCGTTCGGTAGTCGAGGCATGTGAGGCGGCGGGCGTCGTGTTGGCGGTGAACCAGAACATGCGCTTCGACCCCTCCGTGGCCGCGACCCGCGGGCTCCTCGACCGGGGGACGCTGGGCGAGCCGGTCTTCGCCACCATCGACATGCGCGGTATCCCGCACTGGCAGCCATGGCAGGCCGAGATGGGCAGCGCCACCCTGCGGATCATGTCGGTCCACCACCTCGACTGCATGAGGTTCTGGCTGGGCGACCCCGGGTCGGTCTACTGCAGCACCCGTCCCGACCCGCGGACGGAGTTCGAACACCAGGACGGCATCTGCACCAGCGTCCTCGAATATGACTCGGGGGTGCGCGCCGTGATCATCGACGACGTCTGGACGGGGCCCGCGCGCGAGGGCTGCCCGGGGGACATCCGCATCGAATACCGGATCGAGGGGCTCGACGGCCTCGCCATCGGCGACATCGGCTGGTGCAAGGATCCCTACACCAGCCCGTCGACACTGCGCTACGCCGGGAAGGGCGACGGGGCGTTTACGGTGCCAGAGCTCGCCGGCAGCTGGTTCCCCGACGCGTTCGGCGGCACCATGGCGGAGCTGTTGGGGGCGCTGGGCGAGGGGCGGGAACCGACGATCGGCGGCCGGGACAACTTGCGCACGATGGCTCTCGTCGAGGCCGCGGTGACCAGCTCCCGGGAGCGCCGCCGGGTCGAGCTGGCAGAGATCGAGAACACGAAATAGACACGTTTATGAAATTGGGAATCATCAACAGCGCCTTCGCACAGGCGGGGGTCGACACCGTCACTGGCCTCGAACACATCGCGCGCATCGGGTTCGACTGCGTCGATATCTTCACCGAGGCGACCACCATCAACCCCGCCGAGCGCGGCGAGATCGGCGAGTTCTGTGCCTCCGAGGGGCTCCCGATCGTCTCGCTTCCGGTGGTGGCGATCGGCCTGATCGACTTCAACGACCCGGTGCGCGATTACCACGTCGGGCGCTGTAAGAGCTTCATCGACCTCGCCGCCGAATGGGGTGCGGAGAACATCCTCCTCGTGCTGGGAGAGTACCTCTGGCAGCGCGAAGTGATCCCGCCGGAGGAGCAGTGGCGCTGGGCGATCGAGTCCTGCCGCGCCCTCGGGGACTACGCCGATAGCAAGGGCGTGGACATCGCGCTCGAGCTGGAGCCGTTCCGGCTCAGCCTGCTCAACAACGTCGACGAGATGTCCCGTTTTGTCCGCGAGTGCGACCACCCGCGCGTGCGGGCCAACATCGACATCTCGCATCTCGTCCTCGCGGACTGCGGCCCGGAGGAGGTCTCCAAGCTCCGCGGGCAGGCGGTCCACGTGCATATCAGCGACTGTGACGGCAAGGTCCACGGCGACCTCCCTCCCGGGCGCGGGGTGGTGAAGTTCGCCCCCTACCTCCAGGCGATCGGCGAGCTGGAGATCGACGGGGTCGTCTCCATCGAACTCGAATACTCGCCCGACCCGGCGCGCATCGTGGAGTGGGTCGAGGAGGCCTACGAGGCCACCGACCGCCTGATGCGACAGGTGGATCTGAGGGGATGAGCCCGGCCGGAGGCGTCCGATGAGCACCACAGAACACGCCGGGGCTAGCGCTCTGGGGGGAGTGTCCCCCCCCCTGCGGGACTACACCCTGAACCGGAAGAACTCCGACCGGGCGATTGTCCTGGGGCTGGCCGAGGCGGAGTGGTACCAGAGCCCGGTGCCACGGGAGGAGATGAGGGAGCTGCTGGTGCGACGGGACGGCCCCGCGATCCGCGATACGCTGCTGTGGTTCGGCCTGATCTTCGGGGCGGGCTACCTCACTTTCGCCCTCTGGGGTAGCTGGTGGGCGGTGCTCCCCTACCTCGTCTATGCGGCGCTCTACGCTTCGACCTCCGACTCCCGCTGGCACGAGGCCGGGCACGGCACCGCGTTCAAGACCGACTGGATGAACAACGCGCTCTACGAGGTGGCCTCGTTCATGGTGATGCGGGAGTCGGTCGTCTGGCGCTGGTCGCACAACCGGCACCACAGCGACACGATCATCGTCGGCCGCGACCCCGAGATCGCCGTGCCGCGCCCCCCCGACCTCTGGGGGATCTTCCTCTCGGTGTTCAACCTCCGGGTGTACCCCAAATACTTCCGGCGGGTCGCCGTGCACTGTTTCGGGAAGATGGTCGAGGACGAGGCCACGTTTATCCCCGAACAGGAACACCTCAAAATTTTCCGCAGGGCGCGGGTCTACCTGGCCATCTACCTGGGGGTCGTCGTCTTGGCGATCGCGACCGGCAGCGTCCTGCCGCTGCTATTCGTGGGTTTGCCCAACCTGTTCGGCTCGTGGTTGATGCTGGTCTATGGCCTGACCCAGCACAGCGGTATGGCGGAGAACGTGCTCGACCACCGGCTCAACAGCCGGACCTTCCATACCAACATCGTCAACCGCTTCCTCTACTGGAACATGAACTACCACGTCGAGCACCACATGTTCCCGCTGGTGCCCTACCACGCCGTGCCGCGTCTGCACGAGCTAGTCAAAGACGATTGCCCGACCCCTTACCCCTCGCTGTTCTCGTGTTGGAGGGAGATCTTGCCCACCCTCTTCAAGCAGGTCAGGGATCCGGCCTTCCACGTCAAGCGGACCCTGCCCGACCCGCCCGCCCGCCGGTGTGGCGGGGATTACACCACCTCCGCTGATCCGGATGCCGGTGGGTGGTTGGAGGTCTGCGCGGCGGGCGACGTCGCGACGGAGGACGTGGTGCGCTTCGATCACGGCAACCGCACCTTCGCCATCTACCGTGACGACGAGGGCACCCTGTACGCCACCGACGGTGTCTGCACCCACGGCAACACCCATCTCTCCGGTGGGCTGGTGAAGGACAAGCTCATCGAGTGCCCAAAGCACAACGGCCGCTTCCACCTCGTCGACGGCTCGCCAGCCCGGACGCCGATCTGTCGCGGCCTGGCCACCTATCCGGTCGAGGAGCGCGGCGGGCGCATCTGGATCGACGTCGAACACCCCGGTGGCGTCGGGGGGCGGGAGCAAAAGAGCTACCGGATGCGGGTTCGCAGCAGCCGCAGCGTCGCCACCTTCATCCGCGAGATCGTCCTCGAGCCCCTCGACGGGGAGATCGGGTCGACCCCGGGCGACTACATGCAGTTCCGCATCCCCGCGTACGAGGGGATCGACTTCCGCGACTTCGACATCCCCGAACCCTACGCGACCGTCTGGCGGAACCAGCACGTCTTCGACCTCACCGTTGGCAATCCGGAGGAGGGCCGGCTCAACAATTATTCGCTGGCCAACGACCCCGCGCGGGACGGCTTTGCCAAACTCAACGTCCGGATCGCCACCCCCCCGCCGGGGCAGGACTGTCCGCCGGGGGTCGGCTCCAGCTACATGTACTCGCTGGCCCCCGGCGACACCGTCGAGGCCATCGGCCCCTTCGGCGACTTCCATATCAAACCGACCCACCGGGAGATGGTCTACATCGGCGGCGGGGCGGGGATGGGGCCGCTACGGGCGCACCTGGATCATCTCTTCCAGGTCGAGGGAAGCCCGCGGAAGATCAGCTTCTGGTACGGGGCGCGCTCGCGGCAAGAGATCTTCTACGAAGACCACTTCGAGCGTCTCGACGAGGCGAATGAGAACTTCTCTTTCCACCTGGCGCTCTCCTCACCGCTCCCGGTGGATCGGTGGGAAGGGGAGACGGGTTTCATCCACGAGGTCGTGTTCCGGCGCTACCTTGAGGGCCACCCGTCGCCCCGCTCTGTCGAATACTACCTCTGCGGTCCCCCCATGATGGTCGACGCCTGCAAGGGGATGCTCGACGGGCTCAATGTGCCGCCCGACCAGGTCGCCTGTGATGCGTTCTAGGGCTGGGGGGTGGTTTGCCTGGACGCGGGAAGAGTGGATCGTCAAACCTCTTTCAAGAGTACGTTGAGAAGGATCTCCGATGATGGCCTCGGAGGGATATCCCGATCGCTCGCTGGCGGGTTTCCTGTAGGGATGCCGTCCAGGGGCTAGCGCCCCAGCTCACCGTCCATCCAGTGCAACCGTTCGGACAACCACCGTCGGAGGAACTCGATCTCGGCCGCGTGGGTTTGCCTCTTCGCCCCGCCATGTGGGAACGGCCATGTGTCGACCCCGAGGATCTCCCACCTCTGGAAATTTCTCGCCTGAGCTTCCGCTAGCTCCTCGGCATAGGACGTGGTCAGGGCGGCGATCCGGCCGTCGGAGAGCGTCCCCGACCGGAGGCGCCGATAGCTTTCCCGGTATCGCCTTTCGAACTCGGGATCGGCGAAGAGGCGTGGGTACCATGCGTATGGCCCGCCGACGCCCTCGCCCCCTCGCTTCGCCTGCAAGGTCTGCCAATGCCAACCCGAGGTCGGGGGCGCCCCCCCGAAGTCGGCGTTCCCGAAGGCCAGGTTGTAGTCCCAGATCGGCAGGGCGGAGATCTTGCCCCCCCGCGGTTTGAAGAAATAGCTGCTCCGGCCGTAGGCGTCGACGTTGCGGGAGACCTCGATCAAGAGGTGGTTGAGGATGAAATCCCCGGTCTCGATAAAGGCGGGGTACCCGCTGCCTGAGTTTGCGAAGTCCGGCCGGTGGAGGGCGTTCTCGAACCTGGCGATGTGGGATTCGAGAAAGCCGATCTGCACGTCGTTCGGGCGCTTCGGATAGGCGATCTCGATCCTCTGTCTCTCGACCGGGGAAAGGAAGGTCGGGCCGGTCGGCCGCGAGTCCTTTTTGAAGATATAGCCCCCGCGGATCTTGTCTGGCGCGCGGATGAGGGGGTTGAGCTTCTCTACGGGGATGCGGGACTTGCCCCGCGTGATACGTTCGCAGAACAGGTAGACGCCGGCGTAGTCGGCCATGGTGAGGCCTCCGCCGTCCGCGTTGTGGAAGACTTCGACGAACTGGCTGCGCATGGCTGCCCTGTTGCCGCCGATGCTGCGCGCCAGGTCGTAGGCCAACCGGTTGCGGATCAGGGATTTGTCTGAGTAGGGGGCGTGCAGGATGAAGTCCGAATGGGCGGGGAACCCGAGCGGCGAAACTTTCCGGTCGGCGTCGTCCGCGTCGCGAAACTCGACCGCGTATTGTTTCTTCGGGAAGCGCGACGAACTTTGGCCCCGCACATGCAATCCCGCGCGGCTGGCCAGCGCCGGCGGATCGGCCAACCGCGCCCGCCCGTTCGTTCCACCCGGCTCGAAGAGGTAGAGCACCGCCGTCTGGAACGGGCGGGGTAACGACGGGTCAGAGTAGCGGTCGATGGCGTTCCCGTGTGGTTCGATGACGACCACCGGGAGATTCGAGCTGAACGTGTGGGTCTCTGGGTCAGAGAAGGTGAACGAGCGTTCGCCGACCGGGCCGGGAAGGGCTCCTGGGGCGAAGACCCTCGCGCGGACGATCGTGTCTCGCCGGATCGGAATAGGAGCCTCATAGACCGCCGAGCCCGTGTGCGGGACCGTTCCGTTGATCGTATAGCGGACGACAGAGTCGGGCGGGGGTGGGGCGACGGTATCGAGCCGGAGCCGGAAGGACTCCCCGTGGATGCCTGACGGTTCTGAGAACAGGACATCGGCCTCTAGGGGGGCGTGTGCGGCGGAGCTTTTTGGGTTTCTTGTCCCGGGGCTGGGGGTCGCCAGGAAGCCTGTCGAACCGTCCTCGGCTCGCCCGAAGGAGCCGTCTTCCGTCTGTTGGCGATAGGAGATCTCCGAGATGGGATCCCCCCCGCCCGGCGGCGATAGTGCAATGATCCCCCCCTTTTTCGACAGTTTGAAGTTGGTGTGTAGGGGTGCCCCCGCCGCCGTCCGGTCTTTCCCCGAAGCGAAGAGGAGGAGGTGGCCGAACGGGGCGACCTCGACGTCTGGCAGCCGCCATTTCGCGAGTTTGTCCGGATCGTCGCTGAGCGTCCATCCACCGAGTTGCGCCGGCTGGTCCGAGCCGTTGTAGAGCTCGATCCAATCGGACGAATCGAAATCCTCGTCCTCGATCGTGTCGGAGTTGTCCGCCATGAACTCGGAGACGATCAGGCCGGTCGCCGGGGGCGGGGACGGGGACGTGCGGATGCGTCGCGGGACGATCTCGACGTCACAGCCCGCCCCCCCGGTTGTTGCCACGAAAGCGAAGACGTCGCCCGGGGATGCGGTGAAACGGCTGGCGTCCGCCTCGATGCGCTTGCCGCCGACCTGCGCCGTGATTGGCCCGTCGCTCCCCCAGGACAAGGTGACCTCGTGGGATCGGGGGGCTGTGTCCCCGCTGCTGCCGCCGATCGGCAGCGAGGCCACCATGATCGTGTCCGCGTAGAGCTCCAGGCGGTCGCCCCCATCGGCGTCCCTGATCAGCATGCAGGCCATGCTGTGGCGTGAGGCCAGGCCCCGCCTGGAGACCGAATCTCCCGCCGGGGCTCCGAAACACGCGCCGGCCGAGAACGCATGGCCCTCTCCGGCCGAGTGGGTGAGTTGGAAAGTGACCTCCAGGGAGTCGATCGGATGACCCCGGTCGATGTCTGGCAGGTAGACCGCGCTACGCAGATGCGCCAGTTTCGTGTCGGCCATCGTCAGCGAGCCGCCTTCGATCGAGGGTAACCGTGTGGCGGAGGGGAGGTTGGAGATCCCCGTCCAACTTCCGGAGATCGCCGCCGCGGTGCCGGGGTCACCGAAATCCAAGTCGGCGCCCTGGGTCGACCCGGCGCCGCCACCGGCCAGGAGCGATATGGCGATCCAACGGGAAGGGGGGCTCATCTCGGAAAAGGGGATCGGCCGCGTCGGGGGTGAAGACTGGAATCCGCACCCCACGATACGGCGTATCCGCCGCCAGGTCGCGCGCATAAATGTGTCATTGTGTTAATATTAGTGTGCATCGACCGGCGGCGGAAAGATAATCGAAAAATATCTTGAATCTTATCATGACAGATGATCTCATTAGCACCGATGAAGGTGTTGGGGGTGTTTGTGGTCGGGGTCGGGTTGACCTGGTGTGGCTCAGTGTTTGGGCAGGTGGGCGCCGGCGTGGTCGCCGAGGTTGCCGAACGCGCAGGGGTAAGGGCGGAGCTGGCCCAGCTTGAGGCGGATCTTTCCTCCGCTTACCGGGAGGCGCTCGCCGGTGCCAAGGACCCCGCCGAGCGGCTGCGCCGGAAGGAGCGGTTCGACCGCGAGAACGCCGCCAGGTTCGAGCGCCAGGACCAACTCTTCATCGAGCTCGCGGCGATGTCCGCGAGGCGCGCCGAGGGGCGTAGACGTATGGCTGGCGCCGGGGGAGGCGACCCGCGGGAGCCCGAGGCAGCCCAGGCCAGGGCGATCGGCGAGATCCGCCGCACGGTGGCGGATCCCGTGGAGAGGCGCCGCCGCTACGAGGCGCTCGATGCCCGTCTCGGGGCCGAGCTTCGCCGCCAGGAGGAGGCCCTCGCCGCGACCGCCCGGCCGGAGGGCGGCGTGCGGACGGGGGGTAGCGAGGCGGCGCCGAGGGCGGGCGCCGGCGAGGCCGAACTCGAACTGGCGGAGGTCGATGCGGCGATCGCCAGGGGCGTCAGGGCGATCCGGCGGGCGGAGCCCGACCCCGACCGCAGGCGGGATCTCTTCGCGGAGCTGGAGGCTCTCAACGCCAGGCTTTTCACCGAGCGCGAGCAGCTTGAGGCCGCGGTGCTCAAAGAGACGAAGAACAACAAGACACCAAAGAGACGATGAATAGTGAGATCGGGAAACCGAAAAGAAAGAGGGGCTGGGGGATCGCCGCCGCCGTCGGGCTGGCGTTTCCGACGGTGCTGTTCGCCTTCTACGGCACCCACATCGAGGTGGGTGAGAACAACAACACCATCGCCGCGGCGGACCTGTCGGGGGTGGTCGGCGCCTACAACGACGTGACCGACTCGCGCTACTCGCTGGCCGTCGGCCAGGGGCACGAGGTCGGCGAGCCCTCGCACCCCTCGAGCTTCGGCTACGGGAACCTGGCGGCCGGCCGCTGGAACGACATCGATGCGGACGAGTCCTTCGTGAGCGGGCGCTACAACCAGGTTCTGGCCGACTATTCGGGGGCGGTGGGGACCTACCTGATCGTCGACGATAGGGAGTCCTTCGCGGTGGGGACATACAACGACACGGCGGCGCTCACGAGCGATGCCGCCTTTGTGGTCGGCAACGGGACGGGGAGTTCGGCGAAGTCCAACGCCCTGGTCGTCTACCACAACGGCGACGTATACGTCCCGAAGCGGCAAGGCGATGTGCTGATGGGCGAGTTCGGCCACTAGGGGGCAGCCGGAGGCGGTGGGGCCGTGGTCTGGGTGAGGACGAAGAACGAGCGGAGGAGCTAGGGCGATGATGAGAGTGGGATCGAGGAGGGCGGTCGCTGGGATCGCAGCAGTATCGGCGGTGGTGGCCGGCCTGGTCGCCGCCGCCCCGCCGTCGTGGTGGGACAACAGCGACAACAACCTGGACGTGTTGGCGGGTGGTGGCACCTCGGCGGACAACGGGAAGGTCGCCAACATCGGGCAGGCCAAATGGGTGGCCACCAGGGCGCACGCCGTGATGGACGAGACGCTCCCCGGCGGGGCGGGTTTCTACCTCCACGGCCTCTTTCCCGCCCCCCAGGCGACGAGCGCCTACAAGGATGCGCAGTACAAGCCGCTCAACCTCGGCCAGCTCAAGTATCTGGCGAAACCCTCATACGACCGCCTGATGGCGCTGGGCTACGACACGCGGGCGGCGATCGAGACCGCGACCGCCGCACCCTGGAGCCACCCCTACCCATGGGACCCGTCGACCCCTGTCGCGGAGAACTACGGGGCCGCCAACCTCGGCCAGCTCAAGATGGCCTTCAGCTTCGACATCGCCGCGGCGAAGACCTCCGACTCCGCCTACCGGGCAGTCCAATGGACGGGCGAGACCAACACGACAGCGGCCTACCCCCCGGGCACCGGCAGCAAGCTGGAGAAGACTGGCGGGCTCGGCTTCGGCTTCGACGCGGGGGCCGCTGGCGCTGGCTTCCTCTACGGTGATGGCGCGGTGCGGTTCACGACGCCGACGCTCGACGTCCTGGTGGTGGGGCTCTCCGCGGACAACCCGGATGCCGACTACACCGGGATCGACTACGGCATCGGGTTCTCCTCCGGTTCGGTGTACATCTTGGAGAACGGGGCCATCGCGGCCACCCCCTCGCCCCACGTTGCAGGGGAGTCGTTCGAGGTGCGGCGGGATGGCAGCACGGTGGTCTACAGCCAGGGGGGGGTGGACATCTACACCTCGACGGTCGCCTCGACCTCGCCGCTGCTGATCGACAGCTCCTTCTACTCGCCGGGCAACCGGATCGAGGGCTGCGAGTGCCGCGGCTTCTCGTTGCCCACCGACGACAGCGATGGGGACGGGATGCCCGACGGATGGGAACACGCGCACAACCTCGACCCGAACTCCCACGCCGACCCGTCGGCCGACAGCGACTCCGACGGGTTCACCGACCTGCAGGAGTATCTCGCCGACAGCGACCCCAACCTGGCGAGCGGCACCGGCTCGACACCTGTCCCGAGCGACGGCTACCTGCTCCTGTCCCCGTCGGGCGAGGGGGAGTTCAGCCCGGTGATGTGGAAGGACGCGGTGAACACGACGCCCTCCTATCCGGCCGGGGAGGGGAGCTCGCTGACCAAGACCTCCGGTTCGGCGAACAATTACGATGCCGACGCGGTGAGCCGCAGGGTCATGAACGGTGACGGCGCCGTGCGCTTCCGGGCGCCATCGACCACCGTGCGCTATCTGGTGGGTTTCGCGGGCGCCAACACCAACCGGAGCTATACCTCCCTCAACTACTGCATCTTCGTCCACTCCGCCGGGACCTTCACCATATACGAGAGCGGGGTGCACGTGGGCACCCACCAGCCGTACTCCGCGGGCGACGTGTTCGAAGTCCGGCGCCGGGGGTCGACTGTCGAATACCTCCGCAACGGCAACGTGGTCCAGACCAAGACCGGCGCCTCGACGGCGGCGATGATGGTGGACTGCTCGTTCTACACCACGGGCGATACCCTCGCGGACTGCATGGTGAGCGGGTTCGGCTACGAGTAGCAAGCGTTCGTAAATGGGGTGGTCGGCTTTTTCGGGATGCCCCCTTCGGGATAACCACGACATTGAGAATGAAAGAGAAAGGTTTTGGAAAGATTGTCGGGGCCGCAGCGTGTTCTGTGCTTGTGGTGGCTGGCCTCGGGGGGGCGATGGCGGCGTCGGATTGCGGTTGTGGGGTGGACAACCTGGTGATCACCGGTCAGGGGAAACTCAACTCCGGCCAGACGCTGACCCTCACTTTCACCCTCGAGGACCCCAAGGACGCCTCGGGTTCGTCGATCCCGCCGCGGGTGGTTCAGCTGACCCCCTCGAACGCCAACAGCCTCGAGGAGAAGTTCTCCGTGATGCTCGGGCAAGTCTTGACGATCGATGTGTCGAACTGCGATCTGGATACCGGGGAGGGGTATGTCTTGATGTTCAGGGGGACGTTTTGTGAGGTGGACGTCGATGTCGAGACGAAGATCGATGGCGGCAGCTGGAAAGATCAGAGCTCCGCCTCGCTGGCGGACAGCAGCACCCAAGAGATCTGCGTGCGGCTCGTCGTGGGCGAAGGATCGGGCACCCCGGAGAAACCTGGGCAGACGGATGCCCAGGTGGGTTTCGGGGATAGCAGCTTGGACAACGGTACGATCGTCCAAACAGGTCCCTCGGTGCAGATCGATGCGGGGTTGGGGAAGGGGGGGAGCGATGGCTCCTCGGGTAGGATCTCCTATGTCGGAAGGCTCCTCGACCTGGTCGAGGCGGCGAATTTTGCGGCGGAGGTGAGGAAAGAGGTTCGTCTCTACAGCACCGAGAGCCCACAGATCTTCCTCGACGACGGGGACGACACCGCCGATCCCGATCAGGTGGGGGACGACCTGAAGAAGGCGGTCGGGGCGACGGCCCAGGTCGAAATCACCGACAATGGCAGCGATCTGGTGACCTTCACCTACAAGGATCTCCAGGGAGGTGTCCTGCGGACGGTAAAGGTGCGCGAGATCGATCCGGTGAGTGTCCCACCGACAGGGGGAACGGGCCTGGCTTTCACCGGGGGGATGGAGATCGAGGAGACATACGACTTCGTACCGACGACCGGGGCTGCCCAATCGGTCACCGAGGTGCGGCGTCTCTACGTGGGCAAGGACGCGTCGACCCCACCCAACTACGTGTGGCGGTTCGAGGAGGGGGACTTCGTCTCGGGGGAGGTACGTTCGGAGGAACACTCCAGCGTCCTGACCCAGCCGGGGGGGGGCGCCTATGGGTCGCGGGAGATCGAGACGACTATCAGGGAGCCAGGCGGGCTCGCCAGGGTCACCAGCAGCGATTACACCCTATTCCCCTGGGGGGAGGAGCTGACCGAGGAGACCGCCGACCCGTCGGGGCTCGCCCTGAGGACGACCTACGAGTACTACGACGGCACCGCCAACACCGAGGAGTACGGGAAGCGGAAGAGCGTCAATCGCCCCGACGGCTCGTGGGCTGTGTACACCTATGAGGGGGACACCTCGGGCAACTACTCCGCGATCTACAAGACATACGAGCCATGGTTGAGCACACCGGCGACCGCCCCCGACCCGGCCGCGGCCGGGTTCCCGACCGGTTTCGCCGGCAGGGTGACTACGTGGTCTTTCGGGAACCATCTCCTCTCCGGCCTGCCCAAGTCGTGGACGAAGGTCGAGGTGGGCGGCGTCACGATCTCCGAGACGAAGAACACCCCCTCGACGCCAGTCGGATCAGGCAACCTCTACACGGCGACCTCGCGCACCACCGATAGCGCGAGCGGGAGTGCGGTCTGGTCGGCGACCGAAACCTATGCCCAGCTCAGCGGGGCTGACGCTTGGAAATCCGGCAGGCTCATTGCGACCTATGGCCTCTGTGAGGACAGCAGTGGCGCGGGGCTGGTCGAGACCTCCCGCCGCTACTACCACAAGGGGGACATCGGCGGCAGCGCCTCTGCGGGCTACACTTTCACCCCCAACGCGAGCGGCGTGGGCGAGAAGACCGTCGTCTATCAGATGCCGCTCGATGCCGGCGCGACGACATCGGGCTCGAAGATCTCGAAGACCGTCACCCTGTTCGATGGCGATGGGCGGATACTGCAGACCGAGACCCACGTGGTGACGAGTGGCGGGGATCTCGGTGATCCCGGCGAGGATCCCATCCCCAACGAACCGACTTCCGACCGGGCGACCTGGACGGCCCATGCCTACGATTCTGAGGGGCGCCAGGAGGAGACCTACCGGGACGGGTTCAAGATCTCCGAAATCGGTTACGAGTCCCCCACGTCGACCCTCACCATCGGGGGGGTGGGGGTCGCCGTCCGCAGCGAGCGCGACGGGCTCGGTCGTGTGGAGAAGACGACCAAACTTGACTTCGGCGGTGCCGACGAGGTCGTGACGCAGCGTGCCGTCGAGACGGTCACCGTCGGTCCAGATACTTACGAGAAGGAGTCCACCACGAGGACGGCGGGCGGGAGGGTCTTGCAGTCGTGGACACTCACCGATGCCGCCGGGCGCCCGGTCGAGTCGCGCGATGGGGCCGGGCTGGTGACGGCCTATAGCTATGCGAACGGCGGCCGGATCACGACGACCACCCGCCCAGACACCGGTGTCGAGGTAGTCGAGTACCACCTCGACGGTAAGATCTTGAGCATCACTGGGGGCGGTGTGGCCGATCGCCAGCATGAGTATGCGGTCGGCCCCGATGGGTTCCTGACCACGACCGTCAGGGTGGGCGACGAGGATCCCGGTTCGCCCGGGACGCCGTCGCCACGCTACACCAAGATGGTGGCCGACCTGTCTGGGCGAGTCGCCGAAGAGCGGCGCCCCAGCATCTCCGGCGGTGGAGCGGAGATCGTCACCAAGCGCCACTGGGGGGCGAACGCCCAGCTGTCGAAGATCGAGCGCCCTGGCATCGCCGACGAGTTGTTTGTCTATGACGCCTGGGGGCGCGTTGAGGTGGGCGGGCTGGATCGGGACGCCACCGCGGGGCTTCAGCAGAACTCGAACTTCGACAGCTACCGCAAGTTCGACAGGGGTTATGAGAAGAGGGGTGGGGTCTGGGACGCCAGAGACAGGGTCGATGTGGCGACCGCGGCCGGGAGTTCGACACTGCAGATTGCGGGCTTAGCCTATCGTACCATGTCGCTCGCGGCCCACCCGGATGGTGGGTTCGTGTCCTCTAGGGTGGAGCGGTTCAACATGGACGCGGCCGACCCGGCCGAGAAGGACTACGCTACGATAACCCATACGGTGGTCGACCGCGGTGCGAAGACCGCGGTACACTACACCGAGATCGAGACCCCGGGTGCCGCCAACCCGAGCTCGTGGGTCCGCGAGGTCAACGGGGTCACCTCGTTGAGTCGCGCCGCCTCCGACACGGCGGATACCGTCCACTACACCGACCCCCTCGGCCGCGACACCGGCGAGAAGGATCCGCGCACCGGCCGCAGGACGTTCGTCCACTACGACGATCTCGGCCAGATCGACTACGTCATCGACCTTGCCGGGAACACCACCCGCTACACCTATCACCCGACCGGTGTCCTCGGTGCCGGCCGCCAGGCGTCGGTCACGCGCCCCGATGGGGCAACAGAGACCTACAGCTACTCCGCGACGAGGGAGATTGCGACGGTGCGGGGCGATGCCAGCTATCCCATCGACTACAGTTACGACCGTTTCGGGGAGTTGTCCCAGATGCATACCTACCGGCATCTGCAGGACACCGGTACCAAGGCGACAACGACTTGGGTCTACGACCCGGCGACAGGGCTGTTGACCTCCAAGGAGGACGCTTCGGCAAAATCTGTCGACTACGTGTATGATACCGACAACCGGCTCGAGCGGATCGACCGCGCGACCGCCGGGAGGTCGGTGGAGGTAGACTACGATTCGGCCGGGCGGCGGAGCTACCTCAAGACCACCGGCCCCTTCGCCGGCGAGCGTGCCTATGTCTATGATCGCGCCGGGCGGCTCATCGGCGTCGACTGGGAGGCCGGGGCGTTCCCGGATCACTACTGGGTGCTAACCTATAGCCCATCCGGCAGGCTGCTCGACGAGACGGTGACGGGGACGGGGGCGCTCGGGGGACTTGAAGTCGATCGTGGATTGGATCCCGCCGGCCGCCCCGGGACGCTCCAGGCCGGACTCGCCGCCGCCCATCACGCTGACGTCACCTACAGCCACGACACCGCCGGCAGGCTCGGGTCGGTGACCGACGGGCGCCTTAACCTCGCCGCCACCTATGTCTATCATCCGAACTCTGCGCTCGTGCACACCCTCACCTTCGCGGCCGGGGCGACGCCGGTCGACAAGATGCGTACCGAGAGGCGTTACGACTCAGCGGGTCGGCTAGGGAGCGTGCGCAGCGAGGATCTCGTTGGCGGCGGCGTGGTGTCCGGCCACCTATACGAGTACAACGCGCGCGGGCAGCGCGTGCGCGCCCAGCGCCACGATGGCACCTATTGGGAATACGGTTACAACAGTCGCGGGGAGATCACGTCGACGACGAGGCATTTCGCTGACGGTAGCCCCTTCGCAGGGCGGGTGTTTGGCTACTCCTACGACGACATCGGCAACCGCACCTCCGCGACCTCGGGCGGGGATACCACAGGGGCGAACCTCCGCACCACAACGTACGGCAACGGGACGCTCGGCGGCTCGGCCAACGTGCTCAACCAATACAGCTCGATCAGCAACCCGGGGAGCTTCGACGTGGCCGGGACACACCCGAACGCCTCATCGACAGCGAACCCCCAGGTGCCGACTGTCTCCGCCCCGGGGGCCACGACCCCGGCGCCGTCGATCTCCGCCCAGCCCTCCGCCTCTCCCTACTGGTACCGGGCCGAGGTGGCGGTCGACAACTCGGCCGGCTCGGTCTACCAACACGTCTCGGTAGACGCCGGGGGAGGGGCGATCCAAGAGCGCGACGAGTTCGTGCCGTCGGGTAGCGAGTCGCCAGCCTACGACGACGACGGCAATTTGACCGCCGACGGGCGCTGGGAGTATGCTTGGGACGCGCTCAACCAGTTGCGCGTGATGACCACCCATCCGACAGCCGCCGCCCGGGTCACCGCCACTGGCCCTGGCGGGGTCAACTGGTCCGTGCCGAAGCGGCGTCTGGAGTTCGGCTACGACTACCTCGGGCGGCGCTTCGAGAAGAAGGTCTACGGCTGGGCTCCGCCCTCGGGGTCATCGGCAGACTACAATGTGCAGGCCGATCGTGAAAACCTGGCGAACTGGTCGCTGTTTTACGGCAATCTCTTCGTCTATGATGGCGGGAACGTTGTCGCCCGTTACGATCTGGAGGGCGAACTGCAACAGACCTACCTGTGGGGTAGCGACCTGGGCGGCAGTATGCAGGGAGCCGGGGGTGTGGGCGGCCTGCTGGCGATCGGGGAGGCGGATTCCGGGGGACAGTTCGTCGCGTATGACGGCAACGGGAACGTCAGCGCGACCACGAGCAGCACCACCGGCGCCACCGGCGCCGAGTTCGACTACGACGCATTCGGGCGCCCGGTGACCGAACGCGGTCCGGCGTCGCCTTCCGTGCCGTTTCGATTCTCCACGAAATATCAAGATCAGGAGACAGGGTATTGCTACTACGGCCTCAGGTACTACAACCCCGCCGCGGGCAGGTGGATATCCAGGGATCCGATCGGGGAACGGGGAGGGGTCAATCTCTATGGCTTCAGCGAGAACGACCCCATATCGAAGTACGATGTCTTCGGGCTATGGGTGAACGCCAACATGATCGTATCTCCGGACGATGCGCGTAATCACATAAGGGGAATCGATACAAATATTATCTCGTTGGTCGACTCGGTATCAAGCGCCCTCGAGGGATGGCCTGAGTGGTGGGAGCTGACGCTATTCCATGGCACAATCTATGAATTCACGATGAGCCACGAGAGGTTCGAGAGATATAGAAGGAGGCTACAGCGCAACAAGAATTTCCTCAGCTTGTTGGATATGACCCGCCAGACTTTTGCCGGGGTGGGTGACGATGGGCGAAACCAGTTCGTGTTCACGTGTAAGTATGGGTGGATCGATGGCGGCCATTTCTTCGCATCTGCTGCAGCTGCCTATCATTCCCGCAGTGCCGGCGCCGCATATTACATCGGTGGGATCGGCATGGAGCTCCTTCAGGGGTATATCTACATCAATAAGTTACTGAACTTCCGACCCCAGACGGGGATGAGCTTAAGCACCTTCACGCCCGAGGATCTCCCGAGCGACAGGACGGGGGCGATATTCGGGGCGGAGTTGATCAGGGCGGATCGGCCGATAATTAAGAAATGGTATAACAACGGGAGCAAGGGTAAGTTGAACCTCAACTCCATAGCCGATAAGTGGGACAAGTTTTTGACCGATGCCGGGGCGGTCTCTCATAAAGAGCCAGAGGTGATGCGTATCCTAAGGGAGGATCAACGTAGGGGCATCGGGAAGCGGA
This sequence comes from Verrucomicrobiales bacterium, assembly GCA_028280355.1. Lineage (GTDB taxonomy): Bacteria > Verrucomicrobiota > Verrucomicrobiia > Verrucomicrobiales > DEV007 > JANQMB01. Next base: position 3,202 of record JANQMB010000006.1, on the reverse strand, counting down.
GGTTCACCTATCGCCAATCGATAAAGTATGCGAAGTCTAGCCATGCGCATAAGTGCCTATGTGATGGGGATGCCCCGAAGCCGAAGTACAGGGAGGAGAGGTGACGCCGGGGGAGGGGCTGCTGCGCAACCCTTCTTCAAATTAGACTGGAGGGGGAGAGCCTCCTGGTTCCTCGCTATCGCGGGCGTCGCTGCCCTTTCGCCGTCGGCCGTGCGGGCCCGGGGAGAAGGGGGTGAAGGGGATGGGGAGTGGGTGACGCTCCGGAGTCCGGCGGTTGCCGCATACGATCTCTATCGGAAGGGTCCGAAGGGTGCGGTCGATGGTGATGGGTTCCCGGAGGTCCCCGTGGGGTTGGAGTTCGATTTTTTGGCAACGTTCGAGTTTGAGGGTGGGGCCTACCATGCTGTCGACAAACATCTGGTAACGGGGATCCATGATGTCAACGTCAGGGCGGAGAGGGAGGGGCCGGACACGATGAAGCTCCCTCAGTGGAAATTGACAGGGAACCGGCTGGAGGAATTTTCGATCTCTCCCGACGGGAAAGAGGTGGCCCGGGTCGGTGTGTTGATGGTGTTCCTCGAGGAGGTCGGTAGCTCTGAGGAGCTGGAAGATGGCCGTAAGGTCGAGCTGGTCGCCAAGGGGAAGGAGGTGGATGTTCCCGCCTTCCGGTTCGAAGGATGCGACGAGTATCGTGTCACCAGTCGAAAAGGGAAGATCGTCACCACATCGAATGAGTTTTGGCATCCTGACGTTGGCCTCGTCAAATCGGTGACCTACAAGGAGGATTCGAAAGGCAGGAGGAAGCACGTTTCGACCAAGGAGTTATATTATTATTACCATGGGGATATGGCGCAATACGGCTATCTTTCTGGAAAGAAGCTGAAACCCGAAGCCGAAGAGTAGGGTCAGGCCAGCGTGCGACGGTCCCGTGATATCGCGGGGGCGGGCCTCCGTAGGGTGTTGGGTTTCGTCTTCGACAGTATTCTGAGTTCCCGTCTGGGGCGAGTCCGGCGGGCCACGGAAGAACTGCAGGGCGGTTTTGTGGGCGAGCTCGATCACGCCCACAGCTGTACCCGAGGTGGCCTAGGGGCGTCCGGGATGGGCGAGTTGTTTGAAAGCGGAGAGGGAAGGAATCGAACCAACCAGGGCAGCATAACTACCCTCAACGGTTTTGAAGACCGCGGAGGCCACCAGGCACCCATCACTCTCCTATATGGGAGTCGGACTCTAGACGCATGGGGGAGGAATTCAATTCCCAGCTGACAAGCCCGGCCGGAGGGGCTAGGGGATGGCGGGATGGCGAAGCGCCCCTTCATCCACGAGGATTTCGTACTCGGCAACGAGGCCGCGCGCAGGCTCTACCACGGCCACGCGGCCGAGATGCCGATCATCGACTACCACACCCACCTGCCGCCGGACGAGGTGGCGGAGGACAGGCGCTGGGGGACGATCACCGACCTCTGGTTCGGCGAGGACCACTACAAGTGGCGCGCCCTGCGGTCGAACGGGGTCGCGGAGGAGCTGGTCACCGGCGCCGCGGGGGGCTGGGAGAAATTCGAGGCTTGGGCGGCGACCATGCCGAAGCTGCTCGGCAACCCGCTGCACCACTGGAACCAGCTCGAGCTGGCCCGCTACTTCGAGGTCTACGACCTGCTCGGGCCGGACACGGCGCGCGACATCTACGACCGCTGCAACGCGAGGCTCGCCGAACCCGGGTTTTCCGCGCGCGGGCTGATCGCGAGATCGGGGGTGGTCGCCATCGGCACCACCGACGACCCCTGCGACTCGCTGGAACACCATGCCGCGGTTGCCGCCGACGCGTCGATCGCCTGCAAGCTCGTCCCCACCTGGCGGCCGGACAGGGCGATGGAGCCGGAGCGCGGCGAGCTGTTCAACCGCTGGGTGGACTCCCTAGGGGCGGCGGCCGACGTCGAGGTGGCGGGCTTCGACGACTTTATCGGGGCGCTGCACGACCGCCACGCCCACTTCCACGCGCGGGGGTGTCGGGTGTCGGACCACAGCATCGACACCTTCTACGCAGAGGAGTACACCGCCCGCGAGGTCGCCGCGGCCTTCGACAAGGTGCGCGCCGGAGGCGAGCTCGGCGCCGACGAGGTGGCGACGTTCAAGTCGCACATGCTCTACGAGTTCGGCGTCATGGACGCGGCGCGCGGCTGGGCGCAGCAGTACCACGTCGGCGCCCTGCGCAACAACTCGCTGCGGCTGTTCGAGAGGCTCGGGCCGGATATCGGCTGCGACTCGATGGGGGACCGGCCGATGGCGGTGCCGATGGCGAAGCTGTTCGGCCGGCTCGACTATGAGGGCAAGCTGGCGAAGACGGTCGTCTACCCGCTCAACCCGCGCGACAACGAGCTGGTCGCGGCGATGCTCGGCAACTTCCAGGACGGGGGCGAGGCCGGCAAGATGCAGCTCGGCAGCGGCTGGTGGTTCAACGACCAGATGGACGGGATGTTGCGGCAGATGGAGACGCTCGCCCAGCTGGGCCTGATGTCGCGCTTCATCGGGATGCTCACCGACAGCCGCTCTTTCCTCAGCTTCACCCGCCACGAGTATTTCCGCCGCATCCTCTGCAACAAGCTGGGCGCCGAGATCGAGGCGGGGCTGTTGCCCGACGACGAGGGGCTGGTCGGCGGCATGGTGCGCGACATCTGTTACAACAACGCCGCCCGCTATTTCGACTTCGGCGTGGAGCCGCTCGCCTAGCGGGTATACGCTGGGGCATGTCCCGCCCCCCCATCCGGGTTCTGTTGGCGCTGGCGTTGCCCCCCTGTGGGCAAGCGACCTCCGCCGTGGGGCAGGTGTTCATCAACGAACTGCACTACGACAACGCCGGCGGTGACCAGGGGGAGTTTGTCGAGGTGGCGGGGGCGGCTGGGACTGATCTGGCCGGGCACTCGCTGGTGTTCTACAACGGTGCCAGTGGGGCGGTGTATATGACAGAGGCCCTCGCGGGGGTGATCCCGAACGAGGGCGGTAGCGGTTTCGGCGCGGTCGCGTTCCCGGTCTCCGGTTTCCAAAACGGCCCTTCGGACGGGGTGGCGCTGGTCGACGGGGGGACGGTTCTGCAGTTTCTGAGCTACGAGGGGCAGGTCGTGGCGTCTGGCGGTGCGGCGGACGGGATGACCTCGGCGGATATCGGCGTGGCCGAGTCGGAGGGGACGCCGGTTGGCCAGTCGCTGCA
>JANQMB010000003.1 GCA_028280355.1 Verrucomicrobiales bacterium | reverse complement strand
AGAGGACGTCGGGGCAGATGGTGTGTTCTGGAACCGGAGATACGAACCTGCCACCGTCGACCGGGACCGCGAGATCAAGCGGCTCCTCCGCGGGGTGGGGGTCGAGGCCCAGAGTTTCGGCGGGGCGCTGATGTTCGAGCCGACGCAGGTCAAGAACCGGTCGGGCACCCCCTACCGCGTTTTCACCCGTTTCTGGAACTCCCTTCAGGAGGAATCGCCCCCCCGGCCGGCGAAGCCAGATCTGGGGGCGCTGCGCCTTTCGGACCGGGCGCCCTCCGCCACAGTGGCGCTGGGGGAGATCGGCCTGTTGTCCGTCCCGGGTCAAGCTGCCGGGCTGGCGGATTTCTGGGGTGGTGCCCCGACGCGGGAGCTCGCCGAGCGGCGGCTGCGCGAGTTCGTCCGCGATGGGGTCGAGCTCTACCACGGGCATCGGGATCTGATGTCCGAAGACGGGACGAGCAGGCTGTCGCCCTACCTGCGTTACGGGCAGCTCGGCATACGTGAGGTCTGGGGGGCGCTCGCCGGAATTCCCAGCGAGGGCGCTGGGGGCAAGGTGGGGGTCGTGCGGCAGCTGGCCTGGCGCGAGTTCGCGCACCACCTGCTGTTCCATTTCCCCCATACGGTGACCCGCCCCCTCTCGCAGGACTTCGAGCGTTTCCCCTGGGGCTCTGGCGGGGAGGTGTTGCGGCGCTGGGAGCAGGGCGAGACTGGCTACCCCCTCGTCGACGCGGGGATGCTCCAGCTCCGGGAGACCGGGTGGATGCACAACCGGGCGCGGATGGTGACCGCCTCCTTCCTGGTCAAACATCTCATGCAGGACTGGCTGGGGGGAGCCCGGTGGTTCTGGGACACGCTGGTCGACGCGGATCTGGCCAACAACACCTTCGGCTGGCAATGGGTCGCCGGCTGTGGTGCCGATGCGGCCCCCTACTTCCGGGTGTTCAACCCGGTCATCCAGGGGCAGAGGTTCGACCCCGACGGGGACTACGTGCGGGAGTATCTGCCCCAGCTGGCCCAGCTCCCGCGTCAGCACATCCATTGCCCCTGGGAGATGGGCGAGCTCGAGCTGCGCGACCTCGGGGTGGTGCTGGGGGGCAACTACCCGCGGCCGATCGTCGATCATCCGCAGGCGAGGCGCCGCGCCCTCGACGCCTTCGCCGAGCTACGGGCGACCCGGGAGGTGGGGGCGGTCACTTCTCGACCTTGAGCACCGCGTTCATCAGGCGCCAGTGCCCTGGGAAGGTGCACAGGATGGGATACTCGCCGGGGGTGTCGATGGTGAACTTCAGCGTCTCGCTGCCGCCCATGGGGATCAGCTTGGTCGCGTGCAGGACGTCGGGGCTCGCCGGGACGTAGCCCTTTTTCATGCCCTCGGGGTCCGAGATCATGGCGTCGGCCAGGGCCCCGACCTTGTCCTTCGTCCCGGGCTTCAGGATCAGGAGGTTGTGCTGGAGGACGTCGGGGTTGCTGAAGGTCAGCTCGACGGGAGTGCCCGCCTTGATCGTCACCTCGGCCTGCTCGTATTTCATCATGCCGCCCGGCTTCGCGGACACCACGACCTTCTGCACGTCCCCGGTCGCCGCGGCGTCCCCCGCGGGGCAGAGGGTGGCCAGGGTGAGGGAGAGGGCGGTGGCGGGTAGGATCTTCATGGTCCGGGCGGGTTTCGGTTCAATGGCCGGGAACACTGTCATCTCACCGCCGCCCGTCAACCCCTGAGAATTTGGGCAATATCCGGGGCGGGGGGAGTGCTAGATTAGAGCGCGACATGGCCGCAGACCGTGACGACAGATACGAGCTGTTCCTGCAGCGGTTCACCGAGTGCGAGGGGCGCCTGAGGGCGTTCCTGTGGTCGATGCTGCCCACCTGGGACGGGGTGGACGAGGTGCTGCAGAACGCCAGCTTGGTGATGTGGCGGAAGTTCGACCAATACGACCCCGACACCCTGTTCGTGAAGTGGGCGACGGTCGTCTGCCGCTTCGAGGCGCTCAAGTACCGCCGCACGAAGGCGCGCGACCGGCACGTGTTCAGCGACGACCTGCTGGACGTCCTCGCGCATGAGAGCGCCGAGGAGGACGAGGAGCTGTTCCTGCGCGAGAAGGTGGCGCTGCGGGACTGCATGGACGGTTTCGGCGACAACCAGCGGGAGCTGCTGATGTCGGCATATGCGAAAGGCGCGAAGATCAAAGAGGTCGCGGAGGCGGCCGGCAAGACGCCCACCAGCGTCTACAAGATGTTGAACCGACTGAGGAACAAACTGCACCAGTGCATCGAGGCGAAGCTGGCGCTCGAACCCGAAATCTGAAATGCACCAGCGAGACGAAAACGAATGGTTGCCGCTGACACAGGACTACTTCAACGGCGAGGCCTCCGGCGAGGACGTCGCTCGGCTATCCGAGATCCTCGGTGCCTCGGCCGAGGCGCGCGCCGGGTTCCGGCGGTTCGCACGGGCTGATCTCGCCCTGCGCGAGATGGCCGAGGCCTCGCTCCCCGGTGATCGGCCTATGATCGTCCCGATCGCCGACGGGTCGAAGGTGCGGCGCGGTTGGGGGGGGCTGGGCAACTGGTTGCAGGCGGCGGCGATGTTCGTCATGGCGGGCGCGCTGGTCTTCCTGCTCGTCGAGCGGGGGCGGGGTTCCGGTGGGGGCGATACCGATGCTCCGGCTGGCCCGAGGCTGGTTCAGAACGACGATTTCGCCGACGGCTCGCTGGCCGTCCTCACCCACGCGGTGGGCGTCGAGTGGGAGGGGGACCTGGCCTACGCGGAGGGCGCCGCCCTGAGGCCAGACACCATCGAGATCGCCAAGGGGCTGCTGCAGATCGAGTTCTTCAGCGGCGCGACGGTCGTGATCGAGGGGCCGGCGAAGTTCGAGCTGATCGACCCGATGTTCGCGCGCTGTGCGCTGGGCCGCGTCCGCGCCAACGTCCCCCATTTCGCCCGCGGCTTCACCATCGAGAGCGGCGATCTGAAGGTCGTCGACCTGGGGACGGAGTTCGGCTTCGCGGCCGAGAGGGGGGGGGCGAAGGAGCTGCACGTCTTCGATGGCGAGGTGACCGTCGAGGGGGGGGCGGCGGGCGACGAGCCGACGCATCTGCTGACCGGCACGGGGATCCGGGTGGAAGAGGAGTCGCTGGACTTCATCCGGATCGAGGAGGACGCCTTCGCGAGCTCCGAGCTGATCGCCTCCCTGGCCAGCGCGGCGGCCGACGAGCAGCGCCGGGCCTGGTTGCGCTACGCGGAGAACCTGAAGGCGAACGGGGACGTCCAGCTCTACTACAGCTTCGACAACCAGGTGGCCTGGTCGAGGCGCCTGAGCAACGACAAGAAGATGATCGCCGACCCCCTCTACGGGGCGATCGTCGGGTGCCGTTGGGCCGAGGGGCGCTGGCCGGGCAAGGCGGCGTTGGAGTTCAAGCGCCCGACCGACCGGGTGCGCATCAGCATCCCGGGCGAGCACCGGACGATGACCGTGATGGCCTGGGTGCGCATCGACGGCTTCGACCGCGAGTACTCTTCGCTGATGTTGAGCGACGGCTGGGAGGCGGGCGGCGCGCACTGGCAGGTGAGCCGCGACGGGCGCCTCGTCTTCGGGGTGAACCCGACGGGCAACTATGTCTCCGAGCCCCTGCTCGGGCAGCAGCACCTCGGTCGATGGTTGCACCTCGCCACCTCCTATGACGCCGACGCCGGCGCGCGGCACTTCGTGAACGGCCGCCAGGTCTGGTTCACCCCGGTGTCCGCCGGGCGGGCGATCGAGGTCCCCGCCGGCGAGCTCGGCAACTGGAGCCCCGGATACTGGCCGCCGAAGGGCGCGGACGTCCGCAACCTCAACGGGCGGATGGACGAGTTCCTGGTGTTCTCGTCCGCCCTGGACGAGGCGGGGGTCCGTTCGATCTACGAGCGCGGGCGGCCTTAGGGTGGGCTAGAGACCGACCCTGCGGAAGAGCCCGTCGAGCGGGAGCTGGATGCCGATGTAGAAGTCGCCGAACTCGCCGTATTTGGCGGCGGCCTTGTCGAAGCGCATCTCGTAGAGCAGCTGTTTGACGTCGGAGGTCCCCTTGGCGAACAGGGTGACCCCCCACTCCGAGTCGTCGAGGCCGATCGAGCCGGTGGTCAGGTGGCGGATCTTGCCCTCCCACCTTCCGCTGGTGCGCCCGTGTTCCTCCATGAGCTGCCTCCGCGTCCCGAGGTCGAGCTGGTACCAGTTGTCGGTCTCGCCGCGCCGGTGCGCCATGCTGTAGAAACAGAACACAGGCCAGTCGGGCATGCTGGGGTAGAGCCGGTCATCGGCCACCCGCGCGGTGCGCTCCTCGAACTCCCCCATCGCCGCGGCGAACTCCCCGGAGCCTTCGGCGAGCCCGCGGTCGGCGGCCAGGGTCGCGGCGAACTCCTCGGGGGTTTGTGCGTACTCGCCCCGCTCGGTCAGTGAGAGATAGCTGAACGAGGGCGCCAGGATGTCGGGGCCGAGCGAGCGGCTGAGCTGTTTCTCGAAGGCGTTGGCGGTGTGCAGGTCGGGCGTCAGCAACATGAAGCCGACGTCCGCCTTCGGGGTGACCATGCTGAAGGTGAGCAGCTGGGTATCGGCCGTGCTGCGGATCTCCTGGGCGAGCCGCGTCAGTTCGGTCTTGGCCTCGAGCTGTTCGTCCTCCGTCAGCAGCGACCACTGGGTGTAGTCGACCTGGTAGAACAGGTGGAGGACGTGCCAGCCCTCCGCGGGCGCCAGCCAGTCCTCGCTGGCGTCCTGTCGGGAGCTGGGTCCGTGTGGTGGGCGGCTCATCTTCGGCGGCGTCTTCGGGCGCCCCGACTGTGGCGCCCCGCCCGCGGGGGCGCAATGCCGATTCTCGTGTGTCGCCGGCGCTACTGCCCCACCTCCCGCCTTTCGGGGGGGATCTCGAACTCGGCGAGCTCGCG